>DASVUQ010000290.1:0-21494 GCA_036386975.1 Flavobacterium sp.
TTTATTTTAATTCAGCTATATCTGCATGATGTACAACAGCTACAGGCTGAAGCTCCGCTATCAATGATAGTGAGGATTTGCAAGCCGTGTCCGAAATGATGCCCAAAGTTATATCTTAAAATGTAGCTCTATATTACCTTGTAGAAAAAGCTAAATTATTTTAAAAAAAGCAGGTAAACAAAGACAGCAAAACTACAAGGTATGGCAAAACAGCTATTATGCAGATCTTGTGGAACCATTATTAATAAAACAGAAATCAATAGTTATAATAATCACGTAAAAGATAGTCTTTCATTACCAAAACATTATCACTTTCGTTCAGCAGCAAATTATACTGGTTTATCCAATAGAAAAATTTAGGGCAGAAAGACCATCTTGCAACCAATTGAAAAAAGTTTAAATCACTTCAATATTAAACATTTTCTTAATCCTGAAACAGTAGTAATAATTATAATCCCTCAAAATTTTTAAATAGCTATTGGAAGTTAACTTATAAATTTTTTAAGCTTTTTATTTACACAATAATTAAAAATTTGTAAATTGCAGTGTAAAAGCGTAAACTTCCTGTTAAAATTATTATAAGAATGATGAATACAAATACAATATCCCTCAAAAATAATGTTCTGACACCTAATTTCGGCGGCATAAAATCCCGGCAATATAACGTATCGGTAAAATATTTTGACGGAGAAACCTTCTCACCCTCCAAACGAATCGATTATCATTCTGAAATTACCATAATTACTAAAGGCAGCAAACTATTATGCAGTATTTATAAAGATTCTTTTTGGTTTAACAGACATGAACCTGATTTAATCAGCGAATTGATAGCAGATGAACTATCTAAAACGATTTATCCTGTTCAGGTAGAAATTAATGACAAGGCCGTGTTTCAAAGGATTACAAATTTTGATTATATGGTCAACAACTACTGGCACAGAAATGAATTCAGAACTACTGAAAAATATACAACCAAAGTTGCGCAGTCTTTTTATGATGCATTTGAAAGAAATCTTAAAAACCGCAATGTTTTTGAAAAAAGCATGCAATATGATTTATTCTGGAATTTACTTTTCCATCCAAAATATATTGATTACGGCAATAAACATTCCGTAAAAACTGATTTTTACCTGGCTGTTGTGCCTTACGAATATCCCATACCATTTACAGGGGTCCAAAAAATCAATACTGCAATTACAGACTATTATGCTGTGGAAATTTATTTCCAATCTGATGAAATGGAAGCACACCCCTATTTTATCCCAAAAGATGGCAAAACTACTTCCGGATATACGTTTTACATGCAGCTTAACGTCTATTATGATCTTGATGTATATTATCTTTTCCCGATGCACACAAGGGCCTACTTTGAAGTGTATTCTAAAGATACCGAAGGAAAAAAAACCCCGGTAAAGCGGATAGAGTTTACCCAATACCAGCAAAACACAGAAAGCAACAAAACCGCACCGCCCGAAGAAAGAAGCCCTTTTCTGGTTTATGAAGAAGAAGATGGCGAGAAAGAAGTATACATGACGTATGAGGGGAAAAATTTTACATACCAGGAATGGGTGACATTTGAAGAAGAGCAATATAAAATTTACAAGGAAAAACAAAAGAAAAAAGGTTTTTGGGATTTTTTAGGTTAACCTTTAAAAAATGAAACAAATGGAATCAAAAATAACTTTAGAAAGCATTTATGCTTTTTTTAAATATGATTATGACACATCTATTAGAAAATTAATTTGTACTGACTTTTTTGAAATACATCATTCTTATGAAGGATTCTGCCTAAATCTTAATCGCAATAAAAATATATTGTTGTTTGAAGATGGTAAAGGAAATAAATGGATGTATACAGGAAGGACTGAAGCCGAGTATGAATGTGAAGAATACAATTACAAAGCTCTATTTCTCTCAGGAAGTACTTTTTACGATAATGGTAAGTCAATAAAACATACACAGTCGGCAGAAGAAATTTTTAATGTGGCTGCGAAATATTTTTCAGGATTTATAAAAAGTAAAGTTGATGTCTTTGTTGCACAAAATGACAATTTATACCAGGCATTTCCCATAGAGCTTTTTAGCCCTATATGCCACTATAAATATAAATCCCCTATCATAGTCCTAAATGGTGAGGCTGGATACAATTATTTAGATTATTGTGTAAAAATGGCGAATAAAAAAACTAAGGCTGGTTTTTCAGAAGCATATACTCCCGGGAGGTATATAAGTTTTACAGACGACAATGGGAATTGCTGGATGTATGATGAAAGTGGAGAAACTAGTTTTGCAAAAATTACGGAAGATGGTCATGAATTCTTTCGAATCATAAAAGGAGAAACATACTATAATGAAGAATTAAATATATATAAAACTTTTACTCTTACAAAGGAAGAGGTTTATGCCAGGGCTATAGATTACTTTTCAAAGTATATTCATAAGCCCGGATTAATAAAATACCTTTTTGATCTAACAGAAATAAATAATAACTAAACACGATACAACAATGGCACAGAAAGAAAAAGTAGTTCAGGGAGCCCTTTGTAAATGCAATTTCGGTACAACTCCCGACAAATTAAAGGTACTTACCCAAACTAAATATTACCTAAACGACCACGAGGGAAAAAGCAAACTGGCTGCTACCCATAAAGATATTGGGGTTACATTTGAGAAAAACATGTTTGGTTCCTGCTCCAAAATGAATAATAACCCATGCACTGCGACAGTAACACAATGGAGCGGTTATTATGAAAAAATACTTTATGACCCTCCTAAAGGTTATGTTCTGACACAGGATAGCAAGGCAACCTGCCCTATTGGAGGAAAAGATTGTATCAGCATATTAAAATCAGGACAGACGGCAGAGCCAACAAAGCAGAACCTGAAAAATGCAGATGAGGAATTGCAGTCCCATATTTTGCCTGTGGTAAATATAAAGAATTTTGATAAAGAAGATCCGTACCAATTTTTAAATGCTGAATAGTTATGTCAATACAGTTTTGTTACCAAAAAAAGGGAAATATAGTTACTCCTGTTAAAAAAGGACAAATAATTTATGTCAAAAATTCAGATAATATTCAATTTTACATTGATGAAACGTGTTTAAGCCCTGATACCACAAATAAAGCAGCAACTCTTGAAGATGCAAAATGGGCCTATATTTATAGCTATTTTTGGGATGTTGTATCTCAAAAAAAGAAAGAAGCGGATCAATTGTGGGGAAGTTTTGCGGGATCAGCACAGCAGGAAGTAGATTCATGGGGTAAAATTGGTTATAAAAAAGGGAGGAACATTAAATTTAATTTTGTAGGCAGTACCTATTATTACGGATATAAACAAAGGATAGAAATATTTAGTTACTTTCCCGGTAGTGGATTTTTTTTCTACATAGTGCCATTAAAAGAAAAAAATGAGATCAGTTTTATCAGCTTTTCCGATAGTGACAAAATAAAACGGTATGGAGATACAATAAGTTTAGATATTATTATTCACGGTTATAATATAGCTTCATCTAAGAATAAATACAAAGCAATAATTTATATTTTAGATGAATCTCAGGCAAAAGGATTAAAAACAACAAGTGATTTAAAAGAAAAAAATCTTACTGAGAAACCTAAAGAGATAGCTATTAAATATGCAATACAAAATGAACATAATCATAACTTATCTTTACAGGCAAATGTTTTAATAGATCCTACCTGGCAAAAAGGCAGTAAAGAAAAGAAGAAATATACTGCTGTGATTGAAATTTACGAGGCTTACACAGCAACGCATTTTATAGGAAAAGATACTGAGGAATGGAAGATAATCGAACCCGTTTATAACTTTGCCGATAATCCCGTAAAAGACTTATCTCGTTATGATTCTAAATTATTAGATATAAAAGATATCGAGCATGACAGAAAAGTAAATGACTGTTTTAGTTCTTTTATAGTTTCAGAAGAGTTAATGGACCAATATCTTACCCGGGTTGAGCAGGAAAAAACCAATATGATGCAATATATTGGCGATATCAATTATAGTAGGAAAGAAAATAACCCTTGTGCTTTTTCTGTAATTACTGTCAATAATGGAGAAGCAGATATAGAAATATTTAATGAATACAAACTAGCAAACGGTGAGGTAGAAGACAGTACCAATAGATGGATTGATATTGTATGTGGTGATAAAGATAAAAAGACAGTAAAGGTTACTGCAAAATTTTTGAAAAATAAGGGTGCAAAACCAGAAAGCGTAAAAACAGCAGGCAGTAAGGTGTTGTGTGAAAAAATACTTAATGACGGGCATTTGCACACCGATATAAATGATGTCTTTAAAATGAATTGGATTATTGGGCAATGGATACCACCCGGTTCCAATTTTTTTATCAATATGTTGAATAATTACAATTCAAATTTACCTTTTTTATATCATCCCAGTAATGCGTTGTCAGCTCCTAAAATAACCACACAACCAAAATATAAAGATGACCAGGAAGCAAAAGGGGTACCTGCTTCTAAAGAAGAACAGCAAAAATACCAGGCTGTTACAGTTGCCCAAGTACAAAGATTACAGAGTGATGATTATAAAATAGATAAAGCTACAGATTCTATTTCTTTATTTTTAAAATACCGTTATGATAAATCTTATCCGGATGAAGTAACCAATTATTTGTTTGCTGAACAGGATTATTTAAAAGGTGGTTTTGTAAATGATAATGTTAAAAACTTGTGGGTAATAAGGTATTTATTGAAGTGGATAAAAAATGAACCTATGGAGCAAATATACTTTATTCCCGTTACCACTTGCCGTTATCCTAACCAACTTGCAAAAATCAGGGTGTTTCCTGATATGAAATGGGTATTAAACTTTAATTACAATATTGAAACACCAATTTATTACAAATCTACCACCGCATTAGAAACGTATTATAGTGGTTTTAATGAAGGGCCAGATATAACGACAGCCAACAGTAGTAGAAGAAGAGGAATAATAGACAGCAATACCACAAATGCTTTGCAACCGTATGTAGGAAGAAAAACAAGTTTTGGGCTTTCTGTTGAATGTGAGGTAAGTGGTGAAGATGATGTGATAAAATTAGGAAAAGATTTTGCCGAAAAATATCGTCAGATGTTAGCTCCTCTTTTATTTATCGTAAATAAATTAGATGGTGATATGGGGGTAAGTGCCGCAAGGGATGAAGAAACAAACATTAGAACAACACGAAGGAGTTCGGGGCTTATGGAGCGGCTGAATAGATTACCGATGAGTTTTGAACTTACTCCTCCAAAATTAGGAGTAGGATTAGGAATAGGCTATGCAACTTCTCAAAACGGAACAATTACTTATGAACTGGATGGACGATTAATTGCAGACCCCATTATTGGAGCATCGGTAAAACTGGATATTCTTGCATTAGGAAGCAAGTTTAAACCATGGGGATTGATAATTGATGCTTTGGATATTGCTTCTTGGCTTACTAATTTATTTAGTGGTGGCAGAGTTGAGTTAGAATATGAATTATATTTTGAGCTTAAAGCTCAGATAAATTTGGTAGGAACAGGTTCAAAAGATGGAGAAACTAAACCTGCTAATATTACTTATAATTTTGCTGATAAAAAGTATAAAGGAGATATTGCTTTACAGGGTAAACTTGAAGGAACTGTTGTAATGAGTGCCATGATTAAAGTAAAAGTAAAATTAGAAAGAGGAAGGGATATGGTACAATATAGAACGGAGCAAAATAATAAAAAAGCTTTTGAATTAGGAATAGAAGCAACATCAATATCATATGTTACATTAACTTTGGGTAAGAATTTTGGAGTTGGTGAAAACTGGACATCTGATTTTTATTTTTCAGGAGTTAATGTTTATATTAAAGTTAAATTTGGATTTAAGGGAAAGGAGACAAAATTAGAAAAATTAATTCCTGATTTCGATAAAAAATTTGACATATTTAAAAGTGAAGGAGAAGTCAAATGAAAAAAATAATATCATATCTGTTATTAATGCTATCTATAACAAATTGTTCACAGAAAGTAACTGAAAAAGAAAAAAATAAAACTATGACATCAAATAATAATTATACATTGATATATAATTTTCCTTTTAATGGAGAAATTTTGATAAATGATGTAGTATTAGATAAACATCTTTATGATAATCTAACTGGAACAGAATTTATTAATATGTATATATTGAAAAATGGCACTCAAAAAATCAAAATAAAATTGTATTCCCCACAATTAGAAAAAGGAAAATTAATTAATGAATATGAATTAAAAAAATCAAACGAAGAATTTGCTTTATATAATACTATTTTAGATAATGGGGAAATTAGTAATTTACAGCTTTTACAGAAATTAAATTTTCCTAATATAAACAATCCCCTACCTGTTATAGAGCATGAATGGAGTTTCAATGCGGAACTACCATTTGAATTAAAAGGTTGGAAAAATGCAGAAAATCTAAATAATTGGGATAAGGATAAATTAGAAAAAGCTGTTGTTCTAAAATACAAACAATTGCAAGAGTTACTCAATATTGGAAATACAAATCTTTTTTTGAAAGAATTAGAATTTGCAAATAATGAATACTTTATTTCTAATTATTATAATGAACAAAAAAAGAAAGCATATTTATCTAACCTGATTGAAGATTTTTCATTATTAACAGGAAAAGTGCCCATTCTTAAAGATTATAATATGCGTATAATGGGTGATGGAAAAGTTGTTGTTTTAGAATCTCTAGGCAAATATAAAGGATTAGGTATTTTAACAACCGAGGATACTATAAATAAAAAACTATACCCTATTTATATAATGTTATATAAACCTTTAGATTCTACTGAATTTAAAATTGTTCGGTTCTTTTCCTATAAAGTAGACATGATCAGATAAATTTTGAGAAATAAAGATCAATTACAAGAATATGAAAAGGTATTTTTAGATTAGGAAAAACTTTCTTTAACTTAAATGCTGATAAATTTTATAAAAAATCAATTGAAGGCTCAATAAGAGATATGGAATAATTCCTGACTATAAAAAAAACAATAAAAATTTTTGATAAAGCAGGAGAAATAAAATAATGAAAATGAAAGAACAATTCTTTATTACGTTGCTTTTTATTTTAGCTGTTATAAGTTGTAACAAAAACAGTAAAAATTTAGATCAAGTAAAAGACAATAAAATGGAAACGTACTTTTTAAATCATGATATTAGAAATATTGACTATGAAATATTTTTAAATGATATCTTAATAAGCCAATCAATAAACAATAATGGTTTACCAGCACCAATAAATCTTAATTCTTATATTTTTAAAAACGGGCAACAAAAAGTAAGGATAAAATTGTCTACAAACTCAGAAGAAAATTTAACTCAAGAAATTATTAATGGAGTAAATAAAAGTTTATCGGTACACTTATTAACTAATGATAATTATGGGAATATGAAAGAGATTTTAAAATTAAACTTTCCTCTAATTAATTCTCCCATCAAATATTATGAGCATGAATGGTTATTTGAAGCAAATGCTATAGAGGGCATAGGAAATTTAAGTCAATCTATTGATCTCGTTAGAATTGAGAAAGACGAATTACAAAAAGAAGTAGTAAGTAAATATCAAGAACTTCGTAAACTGTTAAATGAGGGTAACGGGAAAGCATTTATGAAAGAAATTGAAAAGGCAAAGGCAAGTTTTTTTCTTGCCGAAAATATATTAAAAGATAAACAGGGAGAATATAATTCAAATATGGAAGAATATTTTGATTCCCACAAAGGGACTATACCCACTATTGGAAACTTCACTTTAAGGGTTATGGGGAATAGTAGAGCTGTATCATTAGAAAACAATAGCAATCATAAAGGTTTAGGGATATTATCTTCAGAAGATATACAGAACAATACATTAAATGTAAATTACATTATTTTACATAAACCTGTAGGTGCTGATAAGTTTGAAGTATTTAGATATAATTGTACTTATACGGCTTTAAAATGAAAAAAAAACTATTACTCTATTTTTTCCTGCTTTTTGCTGTTCTTCTTGTCAGTCACAAGAATATGGAGAAGTTATTTTCGATTTGGAAAAGCTTTCTTTTAACTTAAATGCTGAATAGTTATGTCAAAAGGATTACAATTTTGTTATTGGAAAACAAACAACGGCAGTTTACAGAGTGTAGTTAAAGGAGGTGTTTATAAGCTTTACTCATGAGACAAGAATGAATTTGTTGTTGATGAACGTTGTGTTGGGGCAGAAACAACAAACCCAAGATACACTGTAGATAATGCCCGATGGGCTTTTATATACAATACTCTTTTTGAAGATATAAAAACAAAAGGAGATATTCCCAATAACCTATGGGGAAATTTAAGCGGAGGAAAAGAGCCCGTAAAGAAATATGGGTTAGGAACTAATTACAGTGTTGGTAATAAAATTATATTCGCCCCAAGTGGTAACAGCTTTTATTATGGTTATAAGCAGAGAGTTGAGCTGTTTAGTGATAGCCCGGGTACAGGCTTTTATTTCTACATTATCCCCGTTACAGATAACAAAATAGATTATACTTACTTTAATAAAAGTGAGGATATAAAACGGTATGGAGAAACTATAAATCTTACCATATGTTTTCATAGGTATTAAATTTAGATAAAGACAATAATTACATAGCTAAAGTTTATTTACTGGAAGAAGAAAAAGCCAAAGGATTAACAAAAACAAGCGATTTTGAAGACAATAATCTCTGGGACAAAATAATAACAAAAAAACTTTCAGGTCAGTTATCTGCTGATAACTGGAATATATACTTTAATCATAATTTCAATATAAATATAGAGTGGAAAAAAGGAGAAAACAGAAAAAAGAATTTTACAGTAGCTGTAGAAGTATATAGGGAATATAATGAAAAAGAAGAAAGGATAGATTATAGGAATTTTGCAGCTAGCCCTACAACCGATCTAATTAATTACGATTCTACTATTTTACAATTAAAGGATATTGATAATAAAGAGTCTACTTCAAGCAGGTTTATGGTTTCGGAAGAACTTATGAATCAGTATCTTAAAAGGATAGAGATAGAGAAAACCAATATGATACAGTATATTGGGGATATCCGCTATACTCAAAAAGAACATGACCCTTGCGGCTATTCTAAAATTACCATAAAAGATGAAGGTGATACGGAGCGGAATGCTTTGGTTATTTTTGATGAAGATGACACCACCAATCCGATAGACCGGACTGCAAATGTATTTGGAATTGTTGCAGGTGATGAAAGAAAAAATATTTCTATTACATTAGATCAGCTTAAAACAAAAGGGGTTTTATGTCAGGGTTTATTGTTGGAAACAGGGCAAAAACATAGTGAACAGAAAAATGTTTTTCAATTAGACAGGGTAATGCCTGCTTTAAGAGAAAAAAATGGAGTTTATATAGTGGTACAAGACCCCGGTCAACAAGGAGATACAGATGTACGGCCTGACACTGCAAGAGGCACCTCAGGAGACGTGAGTGAAGCCCAACGCTGGACAGAGGGAACAGATTATAAATTCGAAGGCGAAAATAAAATGCTGATAATGCCTAAATATGTTTATAACAAGACAGCTTTAGAAAACATACAGGTATATTCTTCCAGCCCAGCAGCTAACAATGTAATTAATACACTTTGGCTGTTCAATTATTTTCTGCTTACAGAAGATAAAGCACAAACCTACTTTTTACCCATTAGTACCTGTCGTTATCCCAATCAAATAGCAAAAATAAAAGTATATCCTGATATAGAATGGGAAATTGCATTTATGATAACTATTGGTACTGGGTATTCTGGAAAAATAAAATACTCCAGAGAACGAATGAATGGATATCATCAAAATTATGGTTTTAGATATTTGAAAGATGAATTACAGATTGAAGGTACACAAACTAACAACTTAGGCTGGGCATTAAAAGCAAAAGCTGTTGAAAACGGTAAAGAGCATGAAATTGGAATAGAAAGTATTAAAAAAGTTGTGGATACTGCTGTGGGAGCATTTAACACTACAAGGCAGTATTTAGAAATGTTTAATCCAGAAAATAATGATGGAACGCCAAGTTTAGCTCAATCTCAAAGAGTAATAGAAATAGATTTTGCCATTGATCCTCCAAATATAGGCTTTGCACTTGGTTGGAAATTTGATAAAGCCAGTAATGATGAGATAGTGCCTATATATACGGGAGGATTAAGAGCTGATCCTTTAATTGGATTGACAATAGCTGTAGATCTAGTTCCATTAATAAAGTTTTTAGGCCCTGTAGGAAGAATTATAAATTGGATAATTAGATTTATTCAGTGGATGTCTAGATCTCAACTATACATAACTTTTGAAGTGGCTTTACCTGTTAAAGCTGATTTAAGTATATCATACAATAAAGTTGATGGTTTTAAAAATAAAGGAAAACAAAAAATATGGATAGAGCCTGGTGTTACATTCCGTGCTGGCTGCAAAAGTAATGAAGTAGTAATGATCTCCACCGTAACAAGAGGAGGAATAACAGAAACTACAGAAGTAGAAAAATGGAAAGTTGAAGGAAATGTAGCTACTTCTTTCAATTTTGAGAAAGAATGGGGTTATGACTTAAATGCTAATAAATATTATGAACAATCTAATGTTAGATTTAATGGTGCTAAAATGACAATTATAATTAGTAACCTTATTAGTAATCGTAGAATAGATTTTAAGCCATATAAACAAGAAACGTTCGAATTAATAGCTCCAGACTCTCCTACTGATCCACTTTATACCTCTGGCAAAATTTATATTGATTAAACAAAAAATAAAAATTATTATGAAAATAGCAATAGTAATATTTTGCTTTTTATTTATAAGTTGCGAATCACAAGATAAAGAAAACCCTAAATATTTAGGGAAAGAATTTGGAATATTTAAAATAGATAGAGTTTCTTTTAACGAAGACAAGGATGTATTATTTTCAAAAGTTGATATTTATATGACAGATACTGAAAATAAAATAAATACTTATACAATTAAAGATTCTAAAAATTTAGCGTTACAATTAGGAGGAATAGATATTAAAACTAATCAGTTGCAATGGAGTATAAATAGTCAGTTAAATAAAATTTCCAAAATTGAATTACAAATTTTTGATAGTAATAAAGATTGCAAAAAAATATTAAAAGGACTGGAAAATAATTATCAAAAGTTAGATTTAACAGATAGAGAATCTATTAATAGATCTAAAAAATTTAATTTTGGGTCATATGTTTATACCTATTTATTTAAGGATAATACAAAATATATTATAGTTGATCATGTTATCTATGATGAAAAAGAGGAAAATGATTTATTACAAATCAAAATTTATAAATATCCTTTTGATAAAGATTTAATCGAAGAGCATCAAGTGGATAAACGAATAATAAATAAGTAAAATTTATGTATAAAAACCCTTTTTATCTTGCAGAAATACAAATAAGAAACTGCCAAGCTCAGTTATTGATTAATGATGTTCCCTGTTTTGATTCGTATAAACAAGGAGGAACAGCAGTAGACTGGCCTATTAATCCATATATTTTAAGTTCAGGCAGACAATTTTATACCATTAAAGCCAATTGCTTTGAACATGAAGATAGAATAAGCAAACACGCTTCCATCGATTTTAAAATAACAGTAAGAGATGCTTTTGATTTTTCTATCCCAAAAACAATTGTAAAACAACATTTTAAAATTGCGTTTGAAGAAAAAGATACACAAATGTACAGCAGCGGAGATTTTTTCGATGCACGAGTTCCATATCATTTAGAAGGCTGGATAAATTCTTTTGATTTTTCTAACTACATAAATGGAGATAATCCTACAAGAAGAAAAATATTAAAAGAAATTGAAGAATATTATGATATTTTCTATGAAATTATTAAGAATAAAAGTACAGATAAATACAATTTAATAAATAATAATAGGTTTGAAGAAATAGCTACTGCTTTTTACCTTAATGAAAATGAAAAGAATGATAGAAAAAAATCTATATTGAATTCTTCAAAACAAGATGTATCAAAAATAGATTTTTCACAGTATAATTTACATTTTTATGGCAATAAAAACCAACTTGTAGGAATGAAAATTAAAAATCAGCCTTGCGGTTTTGTTTTTGAAAGTGAAGAAGGAATGGTTATTACCGAATTGGCTCTTTTCCATTTAAAAAAGCAAAATAATAAAATTACATTGATTAGATAATATTTTATCCCAATCAACCCGCCCAAATAAAAGTGTATCCTCATATTGAGTGGGAGCTAGCTGCATTAATAACAGTTGCCTTATGGAAAAAAACGACTTTTAAATTTCAATCGTCAAGAACAACAAGAGAAGGTTTTAGAGATCTTCATCGTAATTTTGGCTTAGACATATAAGAAGATAATTAAGTGTTGAAACAGAAACGGAAAGTACAGTTGGTGCTGATTCTACTTTAAAAGCTTCTACAAGTGGAAAAGATTATGAAACTGGATATAAAATTGAAAAATCAATTAAGCAAGTAATTGGAACTTTTAATCAGGTATCACAAGAAATAGAGATTTTTGATGGGAGAAACGAAGATGTAACAAGGTCGGCAGCTTATAAAAAAGGAGTTCTTAAGAAGTTTAAATTTTCTATTGATCCACCTAATGTTGCAATTGCTTTAAAATGGAAACACGAAGTGGCAAAATTAGAAAAAGCAAAGGGCAAATGGGTTGGAAAATTGAAGGAGGAATTGCTTTGAAACCTTTTATTGCTTTGAGTATTACAGTAGATTTAATTCCTATTGTAGGCAAATTTGGATGGGTTGGAAAAGCCGTTGAATTAATTATAGAAGCCTTAGAATACATAGTTAAAGGTGTTGATATTTATTTTATCTGCTGAAGTTGCAAGTAGTATGAGTATTGGCTGCCATAATTTAGATGGTTGGGATGAAAATGTAAAAAGAGAAGTTACAATTACAGTTAATGCAAGTTTAGAGGCAGGTGTAAATTATGAAGGAACTGAACTAATTTCTACAATCGTACAAGGTGGAGTTACTTATGAAACACAAGAAGAATTGAAAATAAAGGCTTCACTGGGTGCAGGAATTGAATATAAAGAAGAATGGGATTCTGACGATAAAGGAATGTTCAAAAATGTTACTGTAACTTTTTTAGGGGCAGAAGCTAAATTAGAAATTTACTCTTCAATAACTAGAAGAAAAAAAACAGTTTATAATAATGATGAAGTTGTATCTAACAGAAAAGGCGACATAAAACATAATGATGTACATAAACTATTAGAAAGAAAAATCTGGTATGGACCTAAAAAAATATATACTGATGATGAGAAAAATGATAAGTAAATTTCTATGTTTAGTTTTAATAATATCTGTGGCCTTAGTTAATTTTAATTGTAGTAATAAAAAAGAAGAAAAAATGTTAGAAACAAAACCTATATACGAACTGTTTATTGATGCTAAAGGTTGTTTTTATGAAATATTAATCAATGATGTTCCCGTTTACTTTCATTATAATATTGGAGCAACAGCTTTTCGTTTGCCGATAAACAGCTTTATTCCTAAAAAGGGAATTCAAAAAATATCTTTGAGAATGATTTCTGTTGCTGAAGGAAAACCATTTCCGCAAGGAGCAGAAGTTACATTTAACATAGATGAATATCCGCAAGGCTTTCCGAGAGAAAGGAGAACTGTTTTCACATATAAAACAGCACCTTTTGAAGAAAAAAATAAAGGAATTTTTGCTTCAGAAAAAGAATTTTATGCAAATGTGCCTTACGAACTTGTAAACTGGCAAAATGGAATTGATTTAAGTAAGGAAAATAAAGATAAACTTAAAAATGAATTAGGAAAAATCTATCAAGAATATACAGATGTTTTTAAAAATAAAGATTTATCTAAATATAAGGAACTTATTGAGCTTAGACAAGAAAATATTTTTAAGTCGATGTATTATACAAAAGAGCAAAAAGCACAGGCTGAAAAATCTTATATAGGTGGAATCCAAAATGAGACAGTAAAATTGTATCCGTTAGAGAATTATCAGCTTGTATTTTATGGAAACGGAAAACTTGTAGGATTAAGAAAAAAAGATGATGCACCAGGTATCTTTATAGATAATGAAAATCAAAAAGATGCTTTCATAGAGTATATTCTTTTTTACAGGAAAACACCAGGTTCTCCTTTGAAAATAATTTTGTGAAAACTTTTATCAAAATAATAGAAGTGACAATAGAGACTAAGCTGTTTCATTCCGATATCAGCTTGTCGTTATGCCAATCAGATAGTCAAAAATAAATGTTTATCCTGATGTAAGCTGAACATTTCATCTTAATTATGGAATGAAAAATCCTCTTTATTATAGAGATACTTGGGTTGAAATGAGACAACATAGGATTGAAGATGCTTTTAATAGAGCGCAAGCAGCAGATATTGATGGTTATGATGGAACTGTACAAACCAGTTTTGGATTATCAATAGAGACAAAATGGAACGGGTCTGAATCTGCCAAATTAGACCAAAAAATATCTGAAAAAGTAAAGTTAATAACTGGCTCATTTATAAAAATTAAACAGTTTGTAGATGCAGTTACAGGAAGAGATAGAGGCAACTCTACAGAGGGAATAAGTTCAGGATTAATGGAAAGGGTTCGTAGAACTCCACTTACTATTGAAGTATTATCTCCACAAATTTCTATTGGAGCAGGATGGGAATATAAATTTGGTAGAAAAGAAAAAGGGGAAGGTAATATATTAGCTCCAACATTAGGATTAGTAGCAAAAGCTGATCCTGCGATAGGAGCAGAAGCTATAATTGACCTGATAGCTTGGGGGAAAAAACTTCATCCAGCAGCAGAAGCAGTAATTACAGCATTAGATTTATTAGCATATGCTGCAAGTGCAGAAGTTCGTTTTGATTTAAAATTTTATGGAAAACTTGTTATAGAAGGAAATATAGAACTGAGTAGACTGAAAAAAGAAGGAGAATTGAAGGCCGAAGGACAATTTGGCTTTGAGCTGACATTACAGGCGAAGGCTACAGGAAAATTAGAAACATGGTGGAATGAAGTTGATTATAATTTCGAAGCAAAAGCAGAAGGTAGTGGATATTTCTCATTAGGTTTATCAGCCGGTCTAGACGATTATAAAGGTCTTTATGTTCAACCGATTGTCAGACATTCAGGTATTAAAATCACATTAGTTTTCAAAGCAGAGATGGGCTCTATAAATAGAGGAAAAACAAAAACATATGTTATTATAAAAGAGGAAAAATTAGATATAGATAAAAAATACTACATAAATGATTAACAAACTTTTCTTTACGTTATTATTAATATTTAGTTTTTCTTGCATGCAAAAAACTAAAACTTTTGAAATGAAAAATGATAGAAAAATGGGAAATAAAACTTTTTACTTTATAGATTTTGATTATAATAAAAAATGTGGTTTTGAAATATATATAAATGACATCCTTGTTAAGCGTTATTTAAAACCAGTAAATATTGATAATGCAATAACACCTACTAATCCATACATAATAAATTCTGGAAAACAAGACGTTAAGATTATTTTATATCCACTACAAGATAATAATGAAAAAATTGATTCAAATACTGATTTTAATTTAAAAGTTTTTTATATAGAAAATTACAATAATGAAGTTTTAACATCCCCTGCTCAGGGAAAAATAATTTTTGACTTACCAAAAGTTGTAATTAATAAAAATGAGTCTAAAAATTTAACTCTAATAGGTAATTTTAATATTGATACTTTACCTTATTATGTGATAGGATGGAGTAAATCTAAAAATATAACAGAGATTAACAATATCGAAAACAAAGTAAGAAACAAATTTTCATTATTAAAAAATAGTTTGGATAATAAAAATTCTAATCAATTTATATCACTTTTAAGCAAAAGTATGCAAGAATCAAAGAGTTTTTATTACTTAACAGATAAACAAAATGAAAATAGTATCAAAGGCATTGAAGAACTTCTGTCATAGCCTAATATCAAATGTGCACCATTAGACAATACAGTGTTAAAATTTTATGCAAACGGAAAATTAGTAACCTTGGAAACAACTGATGGTAAACCTGCATTAAGAGTAATTGAAGAACAAAATGGATATAAATCAGAAGATAATTTTCCTGTTATGCTTCATATACCACAAAATTCAAATGAGTTAGAGGTTATTCGATAAAATAGAGTGCTTTCATCAATTATAAAGTGAATGGTTTTAAAAGAACTAAAAAAGAAGAGTATGTTGTTATTAAAGAAGGGAAAGCAGATATTGACAAAAAATATTATATTAATGAATAGGAAAGATATAAAAATCTTATTATTTGTAATGTGTTGTTTCTGTTACAGTTGTTCACAAAATACAAATAAAAAAAAGGAAAATTCCCAAGTAAAAACAGAAAATAATATGATACCACAAATAGAACAAAAAGTTAATTCTTTTACAATCCGTCCTTATTATAGCGTTGACTTTGATAATGGAGACAGCGGATGCCAATTTGAAATCTTAGTAAATAATATTCCTGTTTTTAGTAAAATAGGTATCAGCGGAGGTGTTACATCTTCAGCTCCAATTAATTCATGTATGCTAAAAAGCGGAAAGCAAAAATTAAAAATAAAACTATATCCAAATGTTGGGAAAGAAAACATCACTGTTTCACATAAAAATAATTCTCCTTTTAATCTAAATATTTCTTACCGAAAAGATGCTTGGGATCACGATAGTTTAGATGAAGTAGTAGTATTTAAATTGCCTCCAATTCTTTTACCCGAAAAAGGATTACCATATTTTGAAAAAGAAATTGAGTTTGAAGCAAAAGTTCCGTATGAATTTGAAGGGTGGTCAAATTCTATGGATTTAACTAAAATATCTGATATTGAACAAAAAGTAATCAACAAATATAAAGAGCTACAAAAACTTTTAGCAGATAAAAATTATTCAGCTTTTGCAAAAATCAAAAAATCAAAAAGATATTGAAATGAATACATCTTTTTATCTAAAACCTAACGAAGTAATTGAAGGAGAAAAGTTTGACAAAGATGCTTTTACAGAAAAAGATGCAGAAGTACAATCTTTAGATAATGTAAAAGTTACTTTTTATGGAGATGGGAGATTGGTGACTTTAGAAAACATGAAAGATAAAGGATCTGCCTTGCGGACAATAATAAAACATAAAAAACCGGATGGAAAAATAGAAGAAGAAACTATTAGATTTCCTATATTATTTCATATCCCAAAAAATTCTAATGAGTTACAAATAATTAGATAATAATCTTAATATGATAAGTAAATTTTTCTTTATATTCTTATTAATTTTTAATTTTTCTTGTAGTCAAAATAAAAATGATAATTATCCCATCAAGTCAATAACTAATTTTAATAAAAGACCTTACTATCAGGTAAAAGTAAAAAGCTCGGGAGTTAATTTTGATATAAGAATTAATGATTTACCAGTATTTAGATTTTTTGGAGAATCTGGAGGGACAAATATGGAATACCCTATAAATACAGGAATATTAGAGTCAGGAGAACAAATTTTAACTGTAAAAATATTACCTGTAAAAGGACGAAAATTGATACTCCCAGAAAATACCTTTAGTTTAGAAATAAATAAGAAAAGTGATGCATGGGTATTTGATATAAAAGAGAAGTTATTGTAACAATGCCTACAATGATAGTTCCCAAAGAAGGAGTTCCCTATTGGGAATTTAAAACAAAATTCAATGCTGAAGTTCCATATCAATTAAAAAGTTGGAAAAATTCACAAAAGCTAAATGAAACATCAGATATTGAAGGAAAATTAAAAACCGGTTACAATAAAATAAAAAAAGCTATTGAAGAAAAGAATAATAAGGAATTTATTAATTTAACTAAAAATAAAACATCGGAAGAGGCAATTTCTTTATATGAGAAACAAGATGAAAGTATAAATGGTTTTCAGGAAGAAAATGAAACAATACTTCCATTTAATAATTGTAAGATTAAGTTTTATGGAAATGGAAGGCTCGTAAGGTTAGAGAATGAAGATGGTGAATCATGTCTTAAAGGCAGAATAATAGAAAATGGAAAGCCAATTGAATATAATTATCCGATAATGTTTCACATGCCACAAAACTCGAGTGAATTAGAAATTATTAGATAATATTTTAAACGATGATTTGACACAAACCTACTTTTTATCCATTAGTACCTGCCGTTATCCCAACCAACTCGCTAAAATAAAAGTATATCCTGATATCGAATGGGAAATTGCATTTATGATAACTATTGGTACTGGGTATTCTGGAAAAATAAAATACTCCAGAGAACGAATGAATGGACATCATCAAAATTATGGTTTTAGATATTTGAAAGATGAATTACAAATTGAAGGTAAACAAACCTCTAATTTGGGATGGTCATTAAAAGGCAAATGTATTGAAAACGGTAATGAGCATGAAATTGGAATTGAAAGTATTAAAAGAGCTACAAATACTGCTATTTAAAATGAGATATATTTAGAAAACAAGTAAATAATATGAAAACTATTCTAATAAATATTTTTTCTTTAATAATTGTGAGTTGTAATTCTCAAAATAAAAAAGAACCCGGCCAGAGTGATAAAAATTTGGAATATTTTCATCTAAATAATATAAAAAACAACATATTATCCAAAGCTGAATATACAACTACTTCTTATAAAGCTAAATTTGATTTGCATAGAATTAATGATCCTGAAAAATTTCCTGTTGATTTTAATGGAAAAAAAATGTTGTTTGATTATATGGTTATTTGGGAAAAAAAAGAGAATAAAGAAACCGTTTTAATTGAATTTGAAGGCAATACAGACAAACAAAATAACAATGATATAATTAAATTTTTAGCTCGGAATTTCCAAAAAGTTGATTTAGATAGTAAAAAACGATTAAAAGAACTTATTGAAGCCCCAAGTGTATTTTTTTATCACAAAAATCAATTGTTTAAATCAGATGATGTATACATTTTTATGGAAACAATAAATTTCAAAGACAAAAAAGAAAAAAACAGGATAAACTTATACTTTTACAAATATCCTTATGATAGATCCTTATTAGAGCAAATTTAATCAATGGAAGAATAATTAAAAAATGAAAAACATTAATTTATTTTTAATAAGCCTTTATTTGCTTATGAGTAGTTGTAACTCTCAAAATAGGGAAAATCCGCAAAATATAGGTCAAGGTACTTTTCACTTAGACAGAATTACGTTTAAAGAAAAAAAAGACACTTTATTTTCCAAAGTAAGTCCAATTGTAGAATCCAATAAAAATATTGATATTTATTTCATTGAATCTGATAAAGAAGAAACAATGCTTGGAAATGAGTTGTTAAACTTTTCAAGAATGGATTGGTATATAAATAAGCATACAAAAGAAATAGTAGCATTAGAGATTTGGAGCATTAAAATTCCTAGTAGAAACTATGAAAATGTTTTAAAGAATCTAGAAAAAAAATTTGAGAAGATCGATTTAACAAACCAGAAGGCATTCAATATAAGTAAAAAAATATCAAAGGCTTACACTTACACTTATTTATTTAAAAGTAAAGATAAATACCTATTAATTGATTATACTGTTTTTGAGAAAGACAGGAATGACGATAATTTTAGAATAAAAATTTATAAATATCCTTTTGATAAAAATTTAGTTGGAGAGAATTTAGTAGATAAGTCAATTTTAAATCAATAAAAATGTATACAAATCCCTTTTATCTTGCAGAATACAAATAAGAAACTGCCAAGTTTAGTTATTGATTAATGATGTTCCCTGTTTTGACTCCTATAAACAAGGAGAAACAGCAGTAGACTGGCCTATTAATGAATATATATTAAATTCTGAAAGACGATTCTATACTATAAAGCAACAATTGTAAATGAATTTTACTAATGCTTATCCGAAAATATAAGCTTACTATGTTTTTTACAAGTTACTTACACAAATTTAAAACAATATGAAACACAAAAATTTAATAAATTTTAGCTATAAATCCCCCATACTAAAAAAGATTGAGGGTGATACTACTTATCTTATCGATGAACAAACAGGCGTTTTATTTTCGCAAAGTAAAAGGGGAATTATTACATTTCAAAATATAGAAGGCGATAAATGGCTTTACACAGAAGTAGAAATTAGCCTGGAAAAAGATTTGTTACATTTTACAACAATTACTGAAAGTGGAGACTTTATTATTAATGGTATATTTAAAATATCTGAAGATAAAGAAGCCTTACTACAAAAAGCCTATAATTATTTTTCTGCCTTTATAATAGAAGATAACCCTTTTATAAAAATAGAAAACTGGAATATACCTTTGAATTAAAAAGATAAAGGCAAAAGCTTGATTTAGGCCGACTCTTTCGCTCAAAAACAATTCATTTCCCCTGCTGTTAGCAGATGTTACAATTATTTTGATCTTTTTCTGATCTTAGTTCACTATCTTGTTCATAAACCTTTTTAATTTTTTCTAATTCATATAAATTTTACCTTGCTTCGGCAAAATCTAAATATACTTATATCTGAAGCAAATTACATTCTTCTCATTCGGATTGATTTACGGATAATAAAGAAAGTACAAATTAATGTCATTAGATTGATCCGGCAATTACAATGTTATCCATTGATTAGTTGTAAATTCAATATTTGATTTCTTGATGTTATCTAAAGTAAATTAGATATATTTGAAACAAATAAAACAGAAGGTTTTTGCAGACTGACGTTAGGAGCAACTTGAAACCGCCAAAAATCCGTATAAAAGAATACATGAAATAATAATGATATCGACACATTGGCCTAAGAGCCTTGAGTTATATTTAGATAAAGAAAGTCCATTTAAATATTTAGTTCAAGAACCTGGATTCTTTGAATTCGAATTTCTAGGACATGTTTTTGGAATTGCTATATCAAAAGATTGGCAAAATTATTATAAAAATTTATACAAAGAACAAAAGAAGCTAAAATAGGAATGTTCAAACATTTCGGATAGTTAAAAATTTTAATGATATAGATTTACTTTAAGCATTTTAAATAATTAGTGGCTGCTGCTACAGCCGCTTTAAGCATTTATGAATGTATAGTAAGTTTACGTTAAGGTTTGCAAAAAATATATTTAGCCAATATAAGTTTCGAATTTTACTAACATACCAAGTCCAAAAATGTTGCAACATTTTGAAAAGCGGAATAAAATAGAAAACATTGAAAGGAATAACAAAATGAAAAAAACAATTATTACTACTTTAATTCTAGTTATTTTATCGTTTTCTTTTGGTTTTTTTATTAACCAAAAATTCTATTCAAGTAGAAGTTCCGTAGAAAATGAAAATGAAAAATTAGAAGATACTGCTGAAATCAATCAACAAAAAAGAATCGAAAATGAATATCCAACATTTACTGAACGTGGTGGATTACCGAATTATAAAGATAAATATAGATATATAGTTGATAAATGGTTTAATTTTTCATTCAGAGTAACAC
>DASVUQ010000291.1:0-2285 GCA_036386975.1 Flavobacterium sp.
TAATATTGAAAAGAAATGTGATATATAAAAATAAACTTTGGTTTTTTTGTAACGGATTGATTAACATTTTTTTTCTTTGTTTGATGTTCTATACTGCATTTATGACTTATCAATTGATGTATGGATAAGACAAATTACGGCAATAGGATAACTGGAAGAGAATAACTATTATCCCTTTGGCCTGAAGCATAACGGGTATAAATATGATGCATTATTGGATTTAGCAGATGAATTGATTGCTTCTATCGAAAGGCATTACGAAACATCCTTATTGCCGAAAGCCCGACGAAGCAAAAGCCATTGCCACTTTAATAGCCATTCGGGAAACTTTATACTCATAGTAACAGTCCCAGCCGGCTGTTTATTCCTTATCTTTATCTTTATTTATAGCCGACCCTTCCGGCGGATAAACAATCGAACTCTCAATGGCTTCAATTTTATCAGGATGGAAACGAGGGATATGAAGTGCCTCTTCTTCTTTCCATTTTTTGGCTTTCTCAGAAGCCATTTTTGTTTTTTCTTCTGAGATACCTTCGTCTTGTGCAAAGTAAAGGGTTTGCGATGGGAAGGCAAATCCCGAACCACTTTCAGCAACAATATCCATGATCCGTAACAGCAGATCTTCCCTAATTTCTAGCGAAGTCTCATAGTTTACAACCGATATATAACAAAAGATTTCTATTTGAAGGGAAGAAGTGCCTAAATTTTTAAACCGTACCCGTGCGTCTTCAGAATTTATCATAGGATGTGCATACAGTATCGATCGAATTTCTACCAATAGAAAACGGATCTGGTCCGGCGTGGTTTCGTATCTTAAATCTAAAGTAGGATTGAAAAGGAATTGGTCACGAAAAGCATAATTTTCAATGTTGGTAGAAGATAGCAAACCATTGGGAATGGTAACAACAGTGCGTTCCATAGTCCTGATTTTTGTGGAGCGCATACCAATTCGTTCCACATGTCCTTTAACATCGTTTATTTTGCAATAATCCCCAATACGAATGGGTTGGTCAACGATAAGCGTTACGCTTCCGACAAAGTTTTCTACGGTTTTCTGTGCGCCCAGTGCCAAGGCAATACCTCCAATCCCCAGTGCGGCAAGCCCGGTAGTCACGTCAATTCCGATGGCACCGAGGATAGCAATTCCTCCAAAGACAATAATCGCAACCTTAAAAGTCCTTCTCAAAAATAAGATTACAGAAATGGTAGAAACACGCCCATGGGCCGTCATCCTGTTGGTACTAAATTCACTTACGAACTCGGTAATCCTCCACAGTAATATTAAAAGCGCTACGATGCCCACAACGACTGCCAAATAACTAAAACGCTGGCGGATAATAATGGAAATACCAATTCGGTGCGAAAAATCGAAAAAGAACGCAAGTGCAATAGCCAACTGGATTGGCAATGAAAAAGCTTTAATAATTCCGCTGGTGGGTTCTGTCCTGGATTTTATCCAAACGGTAACAATTAAAAATTTTAAAAGCGAAATAGTTCCCCAGGCTAAAAAATAAGAGCCTGCAATGAGGACAAGGATGATAAGCCATTGACCAATCGGAACTCCGGCAAGTAATTTTTCTTTTAAGAATTTGGGCAAAATTGTATTAATCAAAACATTGTCTTCGAGTTTGGCCGAAGCCATTGCGCCGACAGTTTCTTCAGAAAAAAGCCAGACTGGTGGCGCGTCAGCTTTTTCGTTGTTTTCTAAATATAATTCAACATCCTTATCATTTATTTTTACGGTTCCGATAAATTCTAATTCTGGTTCTAATCCATCGTTAAGAATACCTGTATCTTTATTACTAATCAGCGAAGAAGGTATAATAGTACCGCTTTGGTCCAGGAGGTTTTGCATTAATTTAACGATACGTTCCCTTTCTTTAGTTTTTCTAAACGCTCTCTTTAAATATAAATACTGGCTTGCGCGATGGTAATTTTGTTCTGAAACGGCCCCTAAAAAACCATTTATCGTCCCACGGGGGGTTCTTCTTCCCAAGGAATCATCCGGGATCTTTACTTCTTCTTTTGTCTCTGAAGTGGTAGGCGAAAACTGCGCGGATACTGTTGAACAACTTAAAAATATCCAAAAAAGTATAAAGAAAAATTTAGTTAGAATGCTCATATTCATTGGTTCTGTTTCACAAAAAAAGGATAGTTTACAGCTTTCAAAATTACATTTTATTCCTCTTAAATAAAACCTAAAGTTCATAAAACAGTGCTGTATAAAAAGTTGTTGAATTATTAATAAAAGTAGTGCTATTTTAAAAAAAATGGTACATTTGCCC
>DASVUQ010000292.1:0-7360 GCA_036386975.1 Flavobacterium sp.
TGTTCATTTTTTTTCCAAATATGATAAATTAGCACCAATAGTTTTTTTTGAACAGCAACGTAACTTTTCATTTTAATACCGTGCTTTTCAATGGTACGGTTATATAAATCCAACGCTGGTTTTTCCTTATGTTTTACAGCCGCAAAAGCAGGCATAAATAAGGCTCTTCGTATATGTCCGTTTCCTTTTTTTGATATTTTTGTTTTCCCTGTACTGGTTCCTGATTCCCTCTCCACTACATCAAATCCGGCATAAGACACTAACTGCTTATAATTTTTGAACAATGCAAAGCCATTGGTTTCGGCTAAAATTGTAGCTGCTGTAAGTAACCCAATTCCTTTTATTTTACAGATGTTAGCTACTTTTTGTTTTACTGCATCGTCTGAATTAATCAGGTCCTGCATTAATTTTTCAAGTTCTTTAAGTTGTTTGTTAAACAATTTAATGGTGTCTTTCTGTTGTCTTATCATTGCTTTACTTTTAACATGGAATATTCTAAAGCATGAAGTTGATTATTGAAAACGGTCTTTTGTTCTTGTAAATTTTGATACTGCCTTGTATATTGACGCAGTTTATAGAAAAATGTACCCATAGGCTGCCATAATGCTAAACATTGCTCGGCTCCCATCCTGGACAATCCTTTGGCATCAATACTATCGTTCTTTGATTTTAATCCTAACGAAATGAAATAGTGCCTGGCTTTGTTTGGTAAAATAATGGAAGTTTTATATTCTCTCTCTGAGAAATACAAAGCACAATTCTCGTGATAAACTCCGGTAGCTTCCATACACAAAACTAATGGAACATCTTGCTCCTTATGGTTTTTATAATCCAATCTTCCATGGCTTTAAATCCGTTTAGGGTATTTAAAAACGATTTGCCCGACACCACACTTACTCTTTGATGGCTATCAATTACCGAGATACAAATATCAATTTTTTTACAGGCAATGTCTAATCCTACGCAATACTTCAAATTCATAATTTCTTTGTTTTTTTAAGACAACAAAATACTACACATGCCTTTGCTCATCTTTTATACAACATCTAAACTAAAGTATAGTGTTTAAGTACTTATTGAGGCTTCTATGTAATAAAACAAAGTTGATCTTCCTATACGTCAATATCATTAAAATGTATCTAGCCCGACCACGATTATGCAACTTTGTTTGTTATCAATTACTAATATCTCAAAGATACTATTTCTAATCCTTGATATTAAATACAAAGATATGAGCCTGACCCGAATGGGAAGCCCATAAATAGATAAGGCTGTTTTACAACTAATTACTTTTAATAATAGAATGTATATGGGCTATGATATTTAGCGATAGCTCGGAAACAAGCAGAAAAGAGAGCTTTTATAAATTGTTAGACACTTTCTTTTGATTTTTTAGCCAGTGGGCTCACAATTTGTACATTCTGAAAAACAATAGCCCCTTTTACCACACCGGCTATGGTAGACCTTAACGCTTCTATAATATGAATTTTTAGCTCTGTTTTTGGGAAAATAAGGCTTACTTCCCGTGCGGGTTTTGGTTCCTTAAAATGCCTTAATTTCTTCTTGTCACTTTCTTTTAAGTCCAGCGTGTGTAAATAAGGTAATAGGGTAGTACCTAACCCTTCATCAGCAAGTTTTATAAGAGTTTCAAAACTACCGCTTTCAAGCTGAAAATTACTTTTTTCTGTATGAGGTACATTTTTGCAAAGATTGATGATGCCGTCCCTAAAGCAATGACCGTCCTGTAAAAGTAAAATTTCTTCTGCATTTAGATCAGATACTTCTATTTCTGTTTTAGCAGCTATATGATGATTGTGGGGAATATAGGCTACAAAAGGTTCAAAATACAACACTATTTCTTTTATCTTTTCTTCCATTAACGGCGTTGAAGCGATGGCAGCGTCCAGATGTCCGTTTTTTAATTTTGTTATAATTTCATCTGTATTAAGTTCTTCTATAATTAATTTTACTTTGGGGTATTTTTTAATAAAATTATTCAAAAACATTGGTAAAAGCGTGGGCATAATGGTCGGAATAATCCCTAATTTAAATATTCCTCCTATAAAACCTTTTTGTTGTTCAACAATATCTTTGATCCTTCCTGCTTCATTAACAATATTTTTTGCCTGATTAACTATTTTCTGGCCAATATCAGTCAGCTGTATTGGTTTTTTACTTCTATCGAATATTAATATTTTAAGTTCTTCTTCAATCTTCTGAACTTGCATGCTTAGTGTAGGCTGTGTAACAAAACATTTTTCTGCTGCTAAAGTAAAATTCTTATGTTCCGCGACAGCAAGGACATATTGTAATTGTGTGATGGTCATTATATAGTATTTATTGATGCAAATATAAATACTATAAATTAAACTGATTGTTTTTTGACATGTATTTTATTAATTTTAGCAACAGATTTATCAAGTATTTATGAGAACTACTATTTTAGGGTTACCCATTGAAGAACTAAAGCCGATCATTACTGAACTTAATGTACTGTTATCTAATTATCAGGTATATTATCAGAATTTGAGAGGTATTCACTGGAATATTAGGGGCAAGCGATTTTTTGACCTACATGTAAAATTTGAAGAACTTTATAATGATGCACAATTAAAAATTGATATGGTTGCTGAAAGAGTATTAACTTTAGGAGGAGCACCACTACATACATTTCAGGATTATATAAATCATAATACTTTAGAAATAGGAAAAGGTATTTCTAATGATGAAAAAGCGGTTCATCTTATTGTAAATTCCCTAAGCGGTTTATTAAAAA
The DNA here is from genome assembly GCA_036386975.1 of Flavobacterium sp. GTDB lineage: Bacteria > Bacteroidota > Bacteroidia > Flavobacteriales > Flavobacteriaceae > Flavobacterium. The sequence continues at coordinate 2,777 of DASVUQ010000292.1, forward strand.
TAGAAAGGCAGATTCTCTATAAATCGGGGACTATTCATGATGAAGGAACTAATGCTATGATGAGCGATTTTATAGCAGAACAGGAGAAAACGATCTGGATGATGCAGGCCTGGCTGGAGGAGAGTTTATAGCAACAACTTACTTTTAATAATGTTCAACTCAATATTATTTTTTTAAATCTATATTTTTCTTAGTAATTCCTATTCCTTCGTTTATATTTGCTTCATGAAATTCATTGTCAAAATAGTATTATTTATCTTCATTTCATTTCTTTCGACACCTACAATTGTAAGTTTAATCGAAAAAAAAGTAGATACCGGTATATTTTATAGTTTTTCAGAAGAAGAATTAGTACACAAGGACCTCAAAGAAATAAAAGCTGATTTTAGATTATATGACATTACTCTTACTGATTTTGTACACAATTCGTCTAATGCTATATTCAGTAAAATACATTCTAAATGCATAAAACCTTCAGTTGTTATTTTTTCTCCCCCACCTAATATTTAATACATATAAGATTCTTTTTTAATCTCAACTTTTATAGTTGTTAATGTATTATTTATTAAATTATTATGACAAAAAAAATTAATTTGTTTGCCAATCTAAAATCAGATTTTGCATCTGGTTTGGTTGTGTTTTTAGTGGCGCTACCCTTATGTTTAGGAATAGCATTGGCATCCGGCGCCCCACCATTATCCGGAATTGTTGCAGGAATCGTAGGAGGTATTATAGTGGGTTATCTGAGTACCTCTCATTTAAGTGTTTCTGGGCCTGCAGCAGGATTAACCGCAATTGTCCTAACAGCGATTAGTGATTTGGGTGCGTTTAATATTTTTTTGACAGCTGTTTTTATTGCGGGGGTTATTCAACTTATTCTTGGATTTATAAAAGCAGGAAGTATTTCTAATTATTTCCCTACTAATGTAATAGAAGGCATGCTGGCAGGAATTGGTATTATAATTATCCTAAAACAAATTCCGCATGCAGTGGGTTTTGACGCTGATTTTGAAGGAGATGAATCATTTATTCAACCTGACGGGAAAAATACGTTTAGCGAAATACTTTCTGTTTTTGATCATATTCAATTAGGTTCCGTTATAGTTACACTGGTGTCACTAATGATATTAATTTCATGGGATAAAATTGGTTTTTTGAAAAAACTAAAGCTGATACCGGGTGCTTTGGTAGCAGTAATAGCGGGAATTGTAATAAACCAGGTGTTTATTGCTACAGGAAGTCCGTTGGCAATTACACCAGAGCATTTAGTTTCACTTCCCATTCCTTCGACTTTAGAAGATTTTAAAAACATTATTGTCTTTCCTGATTTTTCTTTTTCAGCTGTATCCAATCTACAGGTTTGGACTGTTGCTGGTACCATAGCTGTTGTAGCCTCAATTGAAACGTTATTATGTATAGAAGCTGCCGACAGGATGGATGCACAAAAAAGATATACTAATACGAATATAGAATTAAAAGCACAAGGGCTTGGCAACATGATAAGTTCCGTTTTAGGAGGTTTGCCCATGACATCCGTTGTGGTAAGGACCTCTGCTAACAATAATGCAGGTGCCAAATCTAAGATGTCGACGATTATTCACGGTATACTTTTATTAGTAAGTATACTTACAATTCCATTTCTTCTCAATAAAATTCCTTTGGCAACGCTAGCTGCAATTTTATTATTAGTTGGCTATAAATTAGCAAAACCTGCCACATTCAAACATTTTTGGGAAAAAGGGAAATATCAGTTTATACCTTTTATTGCTACTTTAGTAGCAGTAGTATTTACAGATTTGCTTAAAGGTGTTGCACTGGGTATTATTATTAGCGTCATTTTTATATTAAAAGGAAATCTCAAAAGAGCATACGATTTTAGAAGAGAAAAATATATTGATGGGGATATTATCCATATCGATTTGGCGCAGGAAGTTTCTTTTTTAAATAAAGCGGCTATAAAAACAACATTAAGTAAAATACCTGAGAATTCTAAAGTAGTTATTGATGCATCTAATACCGTATACATTTCTCATGATGTCCTGGACCTTATATACGAATTTAAAACGACCCGTGCAGTAACTGAAAATATTAAGGTGAAGCTAAAAGGGTTTAAAAAAGCATATGATTTAGAAAATTCAGAAGAAATAAATAATAAAGTTACTTTTGAACATTATTATGATGCCGCTAAAAGAAAGACAGTCGTTAAAGAAGTTACTAAAGAACAATTTTAAATCAACTACAATAATAATTATAAAATGAGCGATTTTTATAAAAAAATATTAGATAATAATAAAGCATGGGTAGAAGCAAGCCTGGCTAAAGACCCAAATTATTTCCAGGACCTGGCAAAAGGGCAGACACCACCGTTATTATGGATTGGCTGCTCAGACAGCAGGGTACCTGCAAATGAAATTATTGGGGCAAAACCCGGTGAAGTTTTTGTACATAGGAATATAGCCAACATGGTCATCCATTCCGATATGAATATGTTAAGCGTACTGGATTATGCCGTTAATGTACTTAAAGTAAAACATGTTTTAGTATGTGGACATTACGGTTGCGGAGGTATAAAAGCAGCTATGGGCAATGATTCTATCGGTATTATAGATAACTGGATCAGGCATATCAAAAATGTATACAGGCTCCACAATGTGTATCTGGATTCTATTATAAATGAAACGGACCGTTTTAATGCATTTGTTGAGTTGAATGTAAAAGAACAGGTTTTTGACCTTGCAAAAACATCAATAGTACAAGGTGCATGGCGGAGTGGGCAAGAGCTTACTTTACATGGCTGGGTTTACGGACTTAATTCGGGTTTTGTAACAGATCTTCAGGTAAATATCAGTTCAGAAAAAGATCTGGATGCTGTTTACCAGTTAAAATTTTAAAATATAGCATCTAGCAATAACCCGGAGAAAAAACAAGGCTGTTTCACGATTGTGAGACAGCCTTGCTTTTTATTAATCATTATCAAAATTTTCATTAAATGCAGAAGGAAGCATCTGGGGTATAAATTTTATCAAAATAGGTAATAACAAGCTACCTCCGGGAAGTAAAAAAATAGTTAATGATGGGATTGTTTTACAGACTTCCAATAATTGTTTCTTTACTTTTTTCTTCTCTTTATCTTTTAATTGCCTGTGGGTAGAGTGGGTTAACAACAACACTAATTCTTTGTTGTTAGACAGTTCTTTTACCAGACGTTTTTTATTCCTGAATATAAGCAGTGCTACTTTTTCGACCATATGATCATAAAAATGTTTTACAGCATTGGAATAATTGAAATACGGGATCTGGTTTCTGTATTTTAAAATAAAGTTATTGGTTTCCTGAATACTTTCTTTTACAAAATCATCAGAAACGGAAAGTATTTTAGAGAGTCCTGATAAAAAAGAACGTTCACTTTCTTCTACTTTTTCGTTTTCCCATAACGATAAAACGGCCATATCTAAAAGATAATATTTTTCAAGTTCTGCTTCAAAATATTCTAGTTGAAGGGATTCAATATTTTGATTGCTGATATGCGAAAATTTAGTGTAACGGACTGATGCTTCAAAAAGTTTAATCAACAAGACATCATAATCAGTTTTTTTTGCTTTTGCCTGAAGCCCGAGCGAAACAATACTGACAATCGTTTCTTCCAGTTTTTTGAGATAATTTTTAGGTATCGCGCCATGAACAAGATATTGCCGGAAAGCCAGAACATCCTGAAATAGTAACGCATTGGTTATAATATGGGAAAAACTTTTGCTGACAATATTTTCATTCGTCTGGACCCGTTCGTGTAATATGTTTTCTAAATCAAATGAAACAGCATTATTAGGAAGTACTTTCTTTAATAAATTGAACCCCTGCGGGATCATTTCTTTATAAAAGTGCACTGCTTTATTAATAAATATATCGGAATCGCTGCAATGTGTGACCACCCTGTATATATCATACAGGGTGCTTAAAAGTGAAACTTTTGAAATTTCTTCAAAAGTCCAGCCACTTGTTTCAAGAGGCTGTACGGAATCAATAGCAACAGCATGCCCATAAATGAATCCCGTAGTGCGTATTTTTTTATAGAAAAGGGCAGGGGAATCTGTAAATGGCACATATTCAAAATTTTGCCTTGCAAAAAATTTAGCTATCCAACCGTGTGCCGAAGCGTTTATCATTATATCATTTTAAATGCAAAGCTATAATTTTAAACAGTTACAACCTTATAAATTAATATAGATGAAAGAATAATTTATTTGTTCCGGTATTGCCTCAATAGCTTCTTGTTAAAATTATCTTCAGCAATTTTAAGTTTTAAAATTTTTATAGGACCAATTACTGATTTTAGATCCGTGATTAATTTTTTTCTGTTTTGGTATAAATCATCTTCTATATCATTTAGCTGGCTTAAAAGCGATAATGCTTCTTTATCTGATAATGTTTCCAGAGAAACAGGATGAAGTTTTCGCTTAAGCGAACGCATCTTGTTCATTTTTAAATCAAATTGTTTTTCATCATAAGCATTATAAACCGGCCAGAATTTTTCAGACTCTGTAGTAGTCAATGATAATTCAGATGTTATAAATGCTATTTTGAGTG
>DASVUQ010000293.1:0-3701 GCA_036386975.1 Flavobacterium sp.
ATTATTTTACACCAAAGTCTAACTCTAACCCAAGAGTTGCCCGTCAGAATTTAAAAGGTACAATTTTTAAAAATGCTCAGGGACAGTTTCAGGATATTGATTACCTAATAATAACACCTGCATTTTTAAATGGTCCGGCAGAAAAACTGGCTAACTTTCATAGAAACAATTCTAATCTAAATGTGAAGGTAGTAAACACTGAAATGATCTATCAGGAATTTTCATCTGGGAAACAGGATATTGGGGCTATTCGTAATTTTGTAAAGTATGTTTACGATAATGCTTCAGCTCCGGATAAAAAAGTAAAATACCTTAATTTATTTGGAGATGCTTCTTTTGATTTTAAAGACAGAATTAAAAATAATACCAATATCATTCCTATTTTTCATACCCTTTCTAGTTTTTCACTTTCTTCTTCATTTATTTCTGATGATTTTTTTGTACTTATGGATAATAATGAAGGCAATATGAATGCTTCAAGTGCCGGAGGACTGGATATTGCTGTAGGCCGGATGCTAGTCAGCAATGTTAGGGAAGCTGATGAAATGGTCAATAAAGTAATTGAATACCACGATATAAAATCTTTTGGAAATTGGAGGAATAACTTTGTTTTAATTTCAGATGACGTAGACAGAAATGGAGAGCAGACGCTTCAAAGAGGTTTAGATGCTTTAGGTGAGAATATTTTTGCACAAAAACCCTTTATTAATGTAAAAAAAATACATTCAGATTCTTATATTCAGGAGACATCTTCTGGTGGATATCGTTATCCTAAAGCCAGAGAGGATTTTATAACGGCATTAAATCAGGGAGGATTGGTATTTAATTATTTCGGGCATGGAGGAGAAGATGGACTTGCGCAAGAGAGGATATATCAAAAGGAAGATGGGCGGAACTTAACCAACAGATATAAGTACCCACTATTTGTTACTATCACATGCGAATTTACCAGGTTTGATAATCCATTGCGAGATACAGCCGGAGAAGTGATGTATCGTAACCCTCAGGGAGGTGCGATAGGACTTGTCACTACTACACGACAAATAACAATAGGTACAGGCCAGGCCATTAATGAAGCTTTTTCATCCAATCTATATGGATTTGGGACTAATACTTTAGATTCCGTAGCAGAAGCATTAAGAAAATCCAAAAGTACTTTTGGTTCTAATCCTTTAATGGTATTTTATATTGGTGACCCGGCATTAAGATTAGCTATTCCTAAGCCTAAAATTGTCTTAACAAAAATAAATGATGTTCCTGTTACTGCAGTTGTCGATGATCTAAAAGCACTTAGTAAGATTAAGTTTTCCGGAGAAGTCAGAGATGAAGCCGGTAATACATTGTTGTCTGATTACAATGGCGATTTATCTATTACTGTTTTTGATAAATTGGTAGAACGTCAGACTTTAGGTAATGACGGTACAAGAAATGACTCTGGAGAATTACTTATATTAAGATTTAATGATTTAGGACAAACAATTTTTAGGGGTAATGTTTCTGTTGTTAATGGCACTTTTGAATGTTCTTTCGTAGTACCAAGGGATATCAGGATCCCTTTAGGAAACGGAAGGGTTAATTTTTATGCCAAAAAATCAGGAGCACTTATAGATCAGACCGGGTTTAACAGCGATATAAAAGTAGGCGGAATAAATACAAATGCGGCCGAGGACAATATTGGGCCAAGAGTGAAGTTATATATGAATACAGAGACGTTTATATCAGGCGGAATTACAAATGAATCACCTATATTTTTGGCACTGCTCGAAGATGAAAATGGAATAAATACAGCGAGAGGTATAGGTCATGATATGGTAGCGATTCTTGACGGAGATGAAACAAATCCTTATGTATTAAGCGATTATTATGAGACAGAAAAGGATACGTATAAAAAAGGGCGTTTACGTTTCCCTTTTAAAGGCCTGGCTGTAGGTTTGCATACATTAACATTTAAGGCATGGGACGTTTATAATAATGCAGTAGTGTCAGAAATTCAATTCCTTGTAGTAGGCGATGAAACCATTACTTTAAAGAATGTATTGAATTATCCTAATCCGTTTGTCAACTATACGCAGTTCTGGTTTACACACAACAGGCCCTTTGAGCCTTTAGAAGTTCAGGTCCAGGTAATGACAATAACAGGAAAAGTGGTATGGACAAAAAATCAGGTTATTATAAATGATGGCTTTTTGTCAAGGGATATCACTTGGGACGGCAAAGATGATTTTGGGGATAGAATAGGAAAAGGAGTCTATGTTTATAAACTTACGGTCAAGTCTAATAGTACAAATAAAAAAGTAGAAAAGTTTGAAAAACTTGTGATACTATAATATAACATTATATTTGTTTAATTAATTTCAGTTTAAAATGAAAAAAACTTCAGTAATACTGTTGGTCTTGATGTCCCTTCAGTTTGTCAATGCACAAGAGGATCGAGTAATATCTACAGGCGTGCCATTTCTTTTAATTGCGGCCGATGCCAGGTCAGCGGGCATGGGAGACCAGGGTGTTGCTACATCAGCGGATGCTTTTTCACAACAATTTAACCCTGCAAAATATGCTTTTGCTTTAGATAAACAGGGATTCTCCGTTAGCTATACGCCCTACCTGACCGGTTTGGCAAATGATATTTCATTAGGACAGGTAACCTATTATAACAGGATCAATGAGAAGAGTGCTTTTGCCGGAAGCTTACGTTATTTTGGATTAGGAGAAGTTATTTTAACCAATGATTTTGCAGAAGAGCTAGGTACCGTAAATCCGAATGAATTTACTATTGATGGGTCGTATTCCCTTAAACTTAGTAATCGGTTTTCTATGGCAGTTGGCGGGAGGTATATCCGTTCTAGTTTAAGATTTCCCGATAATAACAATGATGCATCAGCAGCAAGTACATTTGCGGTAGATGTGGCCGGATTTTATCAGTCCGAAGAAGTAGCTTATACTGAATTTTCCGGAAGATGGCGAGCCGGTTTTAACCTACAGAACCTGGGGCCTAAAATTAGTTACGATTCAGATAATATAAGTGATAACTTCATCCCTGCCAATTTAAGGTTAGGAGGCAGTTACGATTTTATTTTTGATGAATTTAATAAAGTTTCTCTCAATCTCGAATTTGCAAAACTACTTGTTCCCACGCCACAAGATTCTGATTTAAACGGAGATGGGGAAATTACAGACGAAGAAAAGACACAAAATGCTAACGCCTACAGAAAAATAGGCTGGACTAAAGGGATTTTTGAATCTTTTGGGGATGCACCGGGAGGTTTTAGTGAAGAGTTAAAAGAAGTTACTTATTCAATAGGTTCAGAATACGTATATCAGGATTCTTTTGCTTTTCGTTTAGGATATTTCCACGAAAGCCCGGTTAAAGGTGCCAGGAGATTTTTTACGCTGGGTGCCGGATTCAAATATTCCGCAGTCAAAGTAGATGTTTCCTACCTGTTCTCTGCTTCAAAAGTTAGAAATCCGTTAGAAAATACGCTTCGTTTTTCACTTTCATTTAATTTTGGAGAGAAGTACGACGAATATTAAAATAAACTAATAATAAAAATATGAATCCAAATTTCATACTCTGTACAGAGTTGATTTTTGGATTTTTTTTCCACTATTATGAAACAAATAAACATAAACACTACATTGTCAGTTTTTGATTCTATAAACGAACTGCCTGAAGATATAAAGCAATTAATGAAAATAGCGGT
>DASVUQ010000294.1:0-7684 GCA_036386975.1 Flavobacterium sp.
TAGTTCCTGATCGTATGAGGGTACCATTTCTTTGAGTTTTTGTTGCCATTCTGCCGTTGCAGCCTGTTCGCTGAAACAACGCTTTAATAAAACCAGCATGATGGAAACGGCTGTAGAAGCACCTGGCGACGCACCTAGTAAAACAGCTAAAGACCCGTCGGCTTTTGTGACTACTTCAGTACCAAATTCCAATATGCCACGCCCGTTCGCGTCCTTTTTGATTACCTGTACACGCTGTCCGGCAGTTTCTAGTACCCAATCTTTGCTTTGCGCACTGGGCACATATTCACGTAGTAGTTCCATCCTGGCTTCCGGCGATTGCCTTACCTGGTCAATTAAATACTTTGTTAATGGCAAATTATGGAACCCTGCCGAAAGCATCGGGATAATATTATTGGATTTTATAGAAAGTGGCAGATCAAGATAGGAACCGTTTTTTAAGAACTTTGTAGTAAATCCGGCATAAGGGCCAAAAAGTAATTGCTTTTCTCCGTTGATCATCCTGCTGTCGATATGGGGAACCGACATAGGCGGCGCGCCAACTGATGCTTTGCCGTACACTTTGGCAAAATGTTTTTCGATAACCTCGGGATTGATACATTTGAGCCATTGCCCGGAAACAGGAAAACCTCCAAAACCGTTACCTTCAGGTATACCGGATTTTTCAAGTAAGGGTAGTGACCCGCCGCCTGCACCAATAAAAACAAATTTGGTCCTGGTTTTTCTTTTTTCGCCTGTAGCTAAATCTTTTACTTCAATTTTCCAATCGCCATTACTACTACTTTGTTTGAGTTTACGGACTTCATGGTGAAAATGAATGCTGACACCATCAAGTTTTATCAAATGGCGGAACATGCTTCTGGTCAATTCCCCAAAATTCACATCGGTCCCAACCGACATATAGGTGCCTGCTACTTCCTGTGTTTCCTCCCTGCCTTCCATTACCAAAGGCATCCACGACTCGAGTTGTTTAAAATCGGTACTGAATTCCATTTTTTTAAACAAATGGTTTTGCTGTAATGCTTCGTATCTTTTTTTCAGGTAATCTACACTTTCACTACCCCATACAAAACTCATATGTGGGATACTCCTGATAAATGTTTCCGGTTCCCCTACGAGTTGCTGATTTACCAGATAAGACCAAAATTGCCTGGAAACTTCAAATTGTTCTGCTATTTTTATAGCTTTTAGGGTATCTATGGAACCATCCGGAAGTTGGGGTGTATAATTTAATTCACAAAAAGCGGAGTGCCCCGTACCCGCATTATTCCATGCATCGGAACTTTCTGCGGCAGCACTGTCTAATCTTTCATAAATTTCTATAGTGATATCCGGTTGTAATTGTTTTAAAATTACGCCTAACGTGGCACTCATTATTCCCGCGCCAATAAGTATTACATCTGTATTTGTTTTGTTTGTTGTATCCGTCATAGTCATAGTTTTTCAAAAGTGCAAAGATACTTTGAAACGATCAGGAACCAATTCATTTTAAGATGTAAATAACTATTTTTTTACGAAAACCTTTATAAAATGCTTTAGCCTATTTTTCTGGAAAGGTAATCCTGAAGTAAAATCGTAGCTGCTATTTCGTCTATCAATCCTTTGTTCTGTCGTTGCTTTTTGCTTAGCCCGCTAGCGATCATCGTCTGGAAAGCCATCTTAGAAGTAAAGCGTTCATCGGCCCTTACTATTTCCATATCAGGAAATGTAGTTTTAAATTGCTGAACGAATGCTTCAATGACTGCTGTGCTTTGAGAAGGCATCCCGTTCATTTGTTTTGGTTCGCCAATGACTACTTTTGCCACTTTTTCTTTGGCAAAATAATCCTGAAGGAAAGCAATTGTGGTTTCCGACGGAATGGTTGTTAGTCCGGAAGCAATAAGCTGCATTTCATCAGTAACAGCAATGCCGGTACGTTTTTGTCCGTAATCAATGGCGAGGATTCTTGGCATCTTTTACACTATTATTTCATGGTTCCGATCCTTAGAAGTAACGGAAAATGTACTTTCTTGTCATTCATTTCCCAGGACTTTTTCAAGTCGTTGTATATTAAATCGATTGGATTCCGATTGTTTTTAGTAATATAATGTTGTGTAGCGGACCAGGTTGTAAGGTATCCTATGAGTTGTTCAAAAGTCCAGTTGAAGTTATTGTGGAAATTTTCGACCTCTACCTCATTGAATGGAAAAGGAATCGTTTTATAATTCTCATCCAGATACACCCGTTCTTTATCCCAGTAAGGACCAATAATGGTATGATAAAAATGCCTGATAATACGATCTGATGATGCATTGGTCGAGAAAAGGCCATAACCCAGCACTGCAAAATAACCTTCTGGTTTAAGTATTCTGTAGATTTCTTTATAAAAATCATCAAAATTGAACCAATGAATACCTTGGGCTACCGTTATTAAATCAAATTGTTGATTGTCGAAACTGGTTTTTTCAGCAGGTTCCTTTTTATAAATAATATTGTCGGCCTGAACCGCATTTTGTAGTTGGTTATCACTAATATCTGTTGCATAAACCAACTCAAAATGTTTTGAAAGTGCCTTCGCTACTTGTCCGTTACCTGTCGCAATATCCAGGGCAGCAGTTTTATCTTTCACAAATGACACTACATAATCGATCATTGCATCCGGATATTCAGGACGAAATTTTGAATATGCTACTGCTTGTTTTGAAAAGTTATCTTTCATACGATGCTTCTTCTGGTACAAAAGTAAACGCAAAATGAATAGGAATTTAAAAAATTGGGTTAAAATCCAAAATGTATAGTCTTCAATCAAATGTAGATTGGTACAAAAAAGATTTTATATTTGTTTAAAATTATAATTAATGAACAATCTACAATCTATTATAGAGCAGGCATGGGAAAACCGGGCGTTTTTGCAGGAAGAAACGACAACAAAAGCTATTCGTGAAGTAATAAATCTACTCGATGCAGGGACTTTGCGTGTAGCAGAACCTAAAAATGGTGGATGGCAGGTAAACGAATGGGTAAAAAAGGCAGTTGTCATGTACTTTCCTATTCAGAAAATGGAAACGCTTGAAGCAGGGATTTTTGAGTACCATGACAAAATTCCGTTAAAAAGAGGTTATGCCGAAAAAGGTATCCGTGTGGTACCCAATGCTGTTGCCAGGCATGGGGCATATATTTCTAAAGGGGTAATCTTAATGCCTAGTTATGTCAATATTGGTGCTTATGTAGATGAAGGAACTATGGTCGATACATGGGCGACTGTGGGAAGTTGTGCCCAAATCGGCAAAAATGTACACCTTTCGGGAGGCGTAGGCATTGGTGGGGTTTTAGAGCCTCTGCAAGCCGCACCGGTAATTATAGAAGACGGTGCTTTTATAGGTTCCCGCTGTATTGTTGTTGAAGGGGTCCGCGTAGAAACGGAGGCTGTGCTTGGCGCTAATGTTTGCCTTACGGCTTCTACCAAAATTATAGATGTGACGGGTGCTACTCCTGTCGAAATGAAAGGAATTGTTCCGGCACGTTCCGTTGTAATTCCCGGAAGTTATACTAAAAAATTTGCTGCGGGGGAATTTCAGGTACCTTGTGCATTGATTATTGGTAAACGCAAGCCTTCTACAGATTTGAAAACAAGTTTGAATGATGCTTTAAGGGAGTATGATGTGGCGGTTTAGGATTTTAGATTTTAGACTTAGGATTTTAGATTGAAGACTTAAGATTGTAGGTTTCAAATTAGATTATTCTTTGCTTTTAGATGTAGGCTTTAAACTAAATTTCATGAAAATACTTGTGATCCAGCAGAAAATGATTGGCGATGTTTTGGCCAGTTCTATTTTGTGTAATAACTTAAAGACACTTTATAAGGAAGCGCAGGTCGATTATTTGATTTATCCGTTTACAACACCTGTGGTTGAAAATAATCCAAGTATTGATAATCTGGTTCTTTTTAAAGAGGAATTCAGGAAAAGTAAGAAGGCTTTATTTCAATTTTTAATTTCAATAAGAAAGAAAAAATATGATATTGTAATTGACGCTTACGGAAAGCTAGAAAGCAACCTTGTCGTAGCAATATCTGGTGCTAAAAAGAAAATAAGCTGGCATAAATCATATACTAATTTCATTTATACAACAACTTTCAAAGAGCTTTTAAAGCCATTGACTTCAGCAGGTTTGGCTATTGACAACAGGATGCTTTTACTGACCCCGTTTGCTTCAGTTGAAAAACTGGATAATAAGCCGAAAATCTTTTTAACTTCAGAAGAAATCGAAAAAGGAAAAGCCCTATTAGTTAAAAACAACATTGACCTTTCAAAAAAGGTTTACATAATTGGGGTTTTAGGAAGTGGGAATAACAAAACGTATCCCTTTTCTTTTATGGCAAAAGTTTTAGATGCGATTGTAGTACAAACTAATGCTACCCTCCTATTTAATTATATGCCTTCACAAATAAAAGAAGCTCAGGAAATTTTCAGTTTGTGTAAACCAGAAACACAAACACATATAAAAATTGATATTGTTCCCGGAAGCATCCGGGAATTCTTATCAATTACATACCATTGTAATGCGTTGATTGGCAATGAAGGTGGTGCTGTGAATATGGCAAAAGCGTTGAACAAACCCACTTTTACTATTTTTTCTACCTGGATTATTAAAGAAGCATGGAATTGTTTTGAAAATGGATCAACAAATGTTTCAGTTCATTTAAAAGATTTTAGACCTGAATTGTATGGTAATAATTCCGCTAAACAAATGAAATATAAAGCAATAGAGCTGTATAACGCTTTTACTCCTGACTTAGTAATTCCTAGTTTAAAAAATTATCTGAACATTAATTAGAATCTATTCCTATTGGAGTTTTAATCACTTTATTTTTTCTAGTGTTTCTTCTGATGGCAAAATTTTTTTTCCAAGTGGCTTCATTTACATACGCTCTCGCATGATCTAAATGCACAACAATAGCACTATAACGAATTTGTTTAGACTTCAACCCCTTATTAAAAAGCCTTTCGCCTAATTCTCTGTCTTGTCCACCGTATTGCATTTCTTGATTAAAACCATTAATAAAGATCAAGTCTTCTTTCCAGCCAGATGCGTTATGCCCGTTCCAAGTGGCTTTTGTTGGAGTAATGAAATTTAAAAATTTTGCTAAAAAACCGGATGCTGATAATTTTGTATTTTTAAAAGATCTTTTTAGTCCACGGCTGACAAGCCACTTTACATCAAAGCAATTCTGAAACAAAATATCATTTTTCGTTATTATTTGAGAAATATTCATCGGCAACATAAAATAACCTCCTGAGAGAAAATAGCCTTTTTGTCTGTAATCGATATGTTTTTCTACAAAATCTTTTCTAGGGATACAATCTCCGTCAGTAAAAATTAAGTAATCAGAAGCCGAAGCCATAATTGCTTTATTTAAAATCTGAGATTTCTGAAAACCATTGTCTTGATGCCAGACATGGATTATTGGAATATTAATTAATTCACTCAATTCCTGAATTTTTTGCTTGGTCTCTATAGTAGAACCATCATCAGCAATTATTATTTCAAAATTAGTATTTGTTTGCGCACTAAAGCCCCAGAGAACTTTTTCGAGCCATGATACCGAATTGTAGGTACTAATAATTACCGAAGCTTTCATAAAATATAAAATAACAGCACCAAAATTAAGCAAAAGGTAGTTAAGAAGTAATTTAAAAATTATATTTGTGCAGTAACAATCAATTAATGTCGGTTAGTGTACCTCAAAATATAAGTTCTAATAATTACATTTAATGAAGGGAAGCAAATAAGCGAATTATCAGTGCAATTGGATTTTGCAGATAAGATTATTATTGTAGATTCTTATAGTAATGATAACATGAGAATTGTATCCGAATCATTTGTAAATGTAAAATTTATCCAAAACTTATTTGAGAATTATTCTGCTCAACGTAATTTTGTCATAGATTTGGGTTCTTTTATTGATGCAGATGAGAGACTAACAGCTGAACTAAAACAGAAATTGTAAAAGCCGTAAACAATAATCCTCTTTTTAGTGCATATCTTGTCAGAAGAAAGTTCATGTTCAAAAACAAGTTATTACGATTTAGCGGCTGGCAAACAGATAAAATTTTCAGACTTTTGATAAACGGAAGACAAGATATATTATTAATGAAAGATTAGCCCATGAAAATTAAATGGACGCATTGGCAAATTAGAACATCCGCTAGTTTATTTAGTATTCTGATTATCAAATATATAATAAAAAATGGTAAGTTACGGTAGATTAAAAGCTATCGAAGCCAAGAAAAAAATCCGCCCTACAATTTTCATTTTTATATACAGCCAGTATATAAATTTTTGAATCAATATATACTTCGGCTAGGGATTTTGGATGGAAGAAAAAAATTATTATCTGTTATTTAAATGCATTAAGTGTTTATGTAAGATATCAGGAATGAAAAAACTAAATAAAAAAATATTAAAATTTAATTTTCTATAATTAATGAAAATTTTAAATGTAACAACAATACCGGAATGGCGTGGTGGTGATGCCCAGATGTACACCGTTTTTAACCTGCTTAAAAGCAAAAAAGACATCCAACAATTTATTCTTTGCCCCGAAAATTCTGTGTTAGCCCAAAAATGTAATATTGATAAAGTCAGTTGTTATACGTATAATAGAACTAGCTTAAAGCTAATTCATGCTACTCAAAAGATAATTCAGATATGTAAAAAAAAATCCATTGATATTATTCATGTTCACGATTCATCGGCATTAAATGCAGCTCTTTTATCATTATTATTTTTACCGAAAACTATAAAAATTATTTTAAGTAGAAAAAGAAACAATGCAATTAAACAAAAATTCCTGAATATATTTAAATATTCACATCCACGAATTGTAAAGATTGTTTCGGTTTCAAAAGCCGTAGAAGCTATTTTTGAGCATATTATTCAGGATAAGGAAAGGCTTATTACCCTTTATGATGCTGTTGATGTGGAGGAATTTGCACAAAGGAAAAACCATAATTTATTACATACAGAATTCAATTTAGATGCAGAAACAAAAATTATTGGTAACATTGCTGCCCTTACTGCGCAAAAAGATATTTTTACATTTATTGATACTGCCGAAAAAATTATTCATACGAACAATAATAAATTGAAACTAAAATTTATAGTTGTCGGAAAAGGTGAGTTGAAAGACATTTTGAAGAATTATATTTTATCAAAAAAATTACAAAAAGATATATTACTTATAGGATACAGAAATAATGTAAAAGAGTTGCTCCCTGAATTTAATGTACTGCTTTTAACATCAATAACTGAAGGTTTACCTCTTACCATTTATGAGGCTTTTGCATCAAGAATACCTGTTGTTGCTACAAGAGCAGGCGGAATTGCAGAAGTCGTAATTAATGGAAAAACTGGCTTTACTGCTGATGTTAAAGGAATTGATCAACTTGCAGAAGGGGTATTAACAATATTAAATGATTCCATTGTAAGAGAAAATATTAAACATAACGCTTATAATCTTGTCAAAAAAAACCATGATTTAAATATTATGAGAGAAAATTATTATAATTTTTACACTTCTCTTTAGAATAAGTTTTTCTTTCCATAGCCTGGATTAAATTTAAATCACAATTGGATCAAAGTCCTGATATCAATCATTGTATTTCGGAATTATTTTTAGTTTCTTTTCTGTCGTTACTTTAAA
>DASVUQ010000295.1:0-5009 GCA_036386975.1 Flavobacterium sp.
TGATATTAATTTAAATCTGTTTGGTATGCTGCGTGTTTGCGTTAGGGATTGCAGCGGAAACCCCGCAACCATAGTATAACGAAGTGGCACTATGGCGAGGCGTTGTAGCGGAAAGCCCGACCGCCTTTTTGCGGTAACGCCCTGATTAAAAAAAAACGCATCCGGATAACGAATGCGTTTGATTTAGAACTACTCTATATTTACATATTATAAATCCAGCTCGACGGATTGTTGGGGGTGGTGTTTTGCAGGATCATAAATTTGAGGACTGTTTTGCCTGTATCGCCACTGGTCCTTATTTTTCCTAATACTTGTTTTATATCTACTTTGTCCCCTTTTTGTACGTTTACGGTACTTAGGTTTTGATAGACGGTAAAGTAGTCTCCGTGTTGGATGAAAACGGCTTTGTTTACCGGAGAAAAGGCAATTACTTTGGTTACTGTACCTCCAAAAACGGCCCTTGCGTTTGACCCTTGTTCGGTAACAATGTCAACACCGCTATTATGTACGGTAAGATAACTGTATACGGGATGCGGCTGATCGCCAAAACCGGAATAAACGCTACCTTTTTCTACGGGCCATGGTAATTTTCCTCTGTTGGCCCTGAAATTATCTGCTATAATTTTTGCTTCGGGCGTTAATATGATTTTAGTAGACGATTCGGCAGCCCTCGTTTCTGCTGCGGTTACTGTTTTAGTCGGGTTGGCTTTTCTACTGGCTTCTAATGCTTTTCTGTTGGCTTCGGCAATGGCTTCACGGATTAATTTATTGATCTGACGGTCTATCGATTTGGATTCTTTTTGTTTCTTTTGGATGTCGGCGGCAATTTTTTTCTTGTCTTTTTTGATAGAATTTACTAATTGCTCTTGTTCTTGTTTGTCTTTTTGTAAAACCTGTCGCTCCTGTTCCTGCTCTTGTATGAGTTTTTGTTTCGCTGCTTTTTGCGCATCCATGGCGTTATTTATGGCTACAAGCTGTTTGGATTTGGCTTCGATTTCTAATCCTTGTGATTTTCTGTAGCGTGTATATTGTTTCATATACTGGGCCCGTTTGTATGCCTGTAAAAAACTATTGGATGATAATAAAAACATGGCCCGGCTTTGCTCGGAACGGCTTTTGTATGATTTTACAATCATTTCTGCATAGTCTTCTTTAAGTTCTTCTAATTCTCTGTTGAGTTTATTGATCTTAAGCTGGTTTAAATAAATATTGTCTTTAAGCAAGCGGGCTTGCTTTTCATTTATAGTAATGAGTTTTTCCCGCAGTTTAATTTTTTCAGTCTGCTGTGCTATAACCTGGGTTACGGACTTTTGCTTTTGGTTTTGAGTCTGCAATAACAGTACCTGTTGCCTGATCTGTTCCTGTAATAACGCTTTTCTTTGTTCTAATTTTTCCTGTGCTGTCTGTCCCCATATGAATGTGGTGGCTAAGAGAAAAATAAAACTGAAGATGTATTTGTACATAATGTCTGGTTTGAAACTTATTGTATTATCACTTTATCATAACCACTGGGGACTTCATATGGGAATGAAAGTTCCTGGTTAAAATTTACTGTATTATATTCTATAGTAATTTTTGTTGTCTTGTTGTTTTCTAAAGCTTCAATAATAAGTTCTGCCGGCAAAATGGCTTCTGTATATTCCTTGTGGTTGGGGTACGTTAGCTCCAGTTTCCTGTTTTTGGCTGCTTGTGTAACTGCCTGCCTTTTGATTAAGAAATTGGTACTTTCAAAGTAATAGGTTTTATTGGTCTGGCTGTCTGTAAGGTCTTCTACTTTGTATAAATTATCCTGAACGGATGATTTGTATTTTCCCTTTTTCAGGTTGTCTAATGCGTTCCCTGTCAACATGTTTTGCACTTTATAATAGTCGAGATCTGTACCCAGCCATTTACTTAGCGTAGTGTAATCGCCTTCGAAAAACTTACCTCCTATTTTTTCATAGTATTGTACTTTATCAGGTGTGATTAAGGCTTTTGCCATGGTTATGCCTAAGAAGCGTACACTTACTAAGATCTGCTTGTCTTTTTGAATTTTAATTTCGGCCGTAACATTCTGAGATTGTTTATTATCTTTATAGCTTACATCTGCCCTTATATATAGTGTTTTAAAATCCCTTTTTAAATTATAATGGCTGTTTATGATTTTTGCAGCGGCGACTTCTTCTGTGGCATTACCTTCTGCTACTACTGCTTTCTTTGCTTTACATGAAGATAAAAGGACAAGTAAAACCAGTCCAACGTATTTTTTGATATATGAAATTTTCATTTTAATTCTTGTTATTGATTAATTTATTGGCTCTCTGGAAATAAATTTCCTTGTTTTTTAAATCTCCCAGCCCATTGCATGCTTCTCCCATCTGGATATAAAAATTCATTTCTAAAGTTTTGTCTTCTACTAAAAAATCCAATCCTGCTTCTAATATTTCTTTTGCTTTTTTATAGTCTTTTAATTGATTGCTGGCCAAACCTGAATAATAATACAACTGGGGTTGTAACGGAAACAACTCGAGTAATGCATTGGCTTTTTTGAGCAATTGGTCAAATTGTGATTGCTGACTATATGATTCTAATAATAATAATGCTGTTTCTATATCCCCTGTCCTTAATTTACTATCAAGTTCATAAAATGTAATGGCATTGCTCCAATCTTTTTTGGACTGAAAAAATTTACCTACTTCTTTGGCTACATTTACATTCTTATCTTCTTTAAAATAACCCACAGCACGTTCCAAATCTGGAATATATTTTTGATTATTTTTTGCAAAAATCAGGAATTCATTCAGTACTCTATGTTTTATTTTTATATCGATTTTATTGCTTTCTAAAATCCTGTTCATTGTTATAACGGCTTTTTCTCCGTCATTAGTATTAAGATAGGATTTAAATACATTGACTTGTGCCCAGTCGGAAGTGGGAATTTCCTTTTCTAATTGTTTAGCGGTTTCCAGTGCTTTGTCCTCCTGATTGCTATTGGTATATATAGAAATCAAGGCAATGTAATTGGCTTCCTCTTTTGGATATTTTTTAATCTGATCTACTAAATTGGTTTTTTCTGATCCCTGGTATTTAGCATCTGTCAGGATCTGCGCTTTAAAGGCATCTCTTCTTTGTGATTTTCCTGCACTATCATTAAGTTCGTTAATTAAATCTAAAGCTTTATCGAATTGCTGGGTAGTCATATATAATGCAACCAGTTCTTCTTTATAACTCTTGTCAAATCCTATTAATTTTTGAATGATGGTAATAGACTGGTTATACTCTTTTGTCTGATAACTTACATCGTACATCCCGTTCCAGTACCATTTATTAAGCGGGTCGATTACTGTTGCTTTTTCAAAAGAATCGTATGCTTTTTTATAATCGCGCTGGGCCAAATAATTTTTTCCTAATTCGAATAATACCACACTGTTTTTGGGCTGTAACTGTAAACATTTTTCTAGTGCCTGTATGGCCCTGTCATGATTCTGGATTCCTTTTTGTTTTAGTGATTCAAAAAAAGAATCCTGAAAACTATCACTCGCAACGGCAATATCATCCGGCTCAGCCTGAGCCAGAAGAAGATTGGAATTACTTAATAAAACCAGAGTGATTAAAAAAAAGAAATTTTTCATTTGTTGCTTCCTGAACTGATGTTCTTATTCTAAAACGGAATAATCCCCAATACTAATACTGGTGAACTTACCGTCGAAACTGGCATGGCTTCCAATCATTGCATTGTCAAGCTGTGCATTTTTTATTTTTGAATGGTCCTGTACCAGGCTATTTTTTATACTACTGTCAATTACATGGCATCCTTTTCCTAAAGATACATTCGGGCCTACTGTTGCATTGATTAAAATAACATCTTCGGCAATAAAGCAAGGCGGTATAATTGTGGCATTTTCTGTTTTCACATTCAGCCCAATTAAGTCTTCACCATCATGATGTAAAAATCCCAGCATTCTCGAATTGGTTTGTACCGTAACGTTTTTGTTGCCACAGTCCATCCATTCGTCTACTTTTCCGGGAACAAATTTTAATCCTTTTACTTTCATATTTTCCAGGGCATCTGTTAACTGGTATTCTCCCCCTTTTACAACATTATTATCCAGTAAATATTGTAGTTCTTTGCGTAAAGCTTCTCCTGATTTGAAATAATAAATTCCTATTATCGCAAGGTCGGATACAAATTCTTTTGGTTTTTCAACGAAATCAATAATCTGATTGTTGGCATCGAGCTGTACCACACCAAAGGCACTTGGAT
The DNA here is from genome assembly GCA_036386975.1 of Flavobacterium sp. Taxonomy (GTDB): domain Bacteria; phylum Bacteroidota; class Bacteroidia; order Flavobacteriales; family Flavobacteriaceae; genus Flavobacterium. The sequence continues at coordinate 4,244 of DASVUQ010000295.1, forward strand.
CTTCTACTTGTTTTACCCAGATCACACTATCGGCAGTGGTATCCAAACTAAAATCAGCACGGAAGAGTGTATCGGCATATGCTACAACAATGGGTCCTGACATGGATTCTTTGGCACACATAATGGCATGAGCGGTTCCTAATGCTTCATTTTGGTAATAAATAGTTCCCTTTGACCCTAGTTTTTCTGCAATGGCTATTAACTCTTTTTCCACTTGTGTACCAAAATCTTTATGAATGATAAAGGCAATTTCTTCGATATCCTGATGAATAACATGGGCAATATCCTGAACCAATCGGTGTACAATCGGTTTTCCAGCTATGGGTATTAATGGTTTTGGTACTGTTAAAGTATGTGGCCTGAGACGTGAACCGCGGCCGGCCATTGGAACTATTATCTTCATTTTATTTTATTTTAACTGCAAAGATTGCAAAAGGATTCGCAAAGATCACTCTATTTTTACTCTTGTTTTTTATAAACTACTTAATTCCTGTACTGCCAAAACCGCCTTCTCCTCTGGATGTCTCGTCTAATTTTTCTACTTTGGCCCAGACTGCTCTTTCATGCTTAGCAATAATGAGTTGTGCAATTCTTTCGCCATTTTCAACTACAAAAGGTTCATTGGATAAATTTACTAAAATCACTCCGATTTCCCCACGATAATCTGCATCAACTGTACCGGGAGAATTTAATACCGTAATACCTTTTTTTGCTGCCAAACCACTTCTTGGACGGACTTGTGCTTCATAACCCACCGGTAATGCTA
>DASVUQ010000296.1:0-3246 GCA_036386975.1 Flavobacterium sp.
ATCTACCGTAACCAGAACATCACAATTTTGTACCGCTTCGGGTGTACTGGTACTGTCGGTTACCATAAGTGCCGAGTTTTTAAAGCACAACATCCTTCTACGTAAAGCAATTTTTTCTTCTTTGGTTAGTGTGGTTGCTTCTGTTTTAATCCCGATACTCTTTAGATCGGCACTTCGTACAATATAAGGAGCGTTCATAGGGCTTATAATAAATTGGTCCCCTACCCATACCAACACTTTCTTTTTAGGGTCTTCAGGATCTGAAGCTTCTTTGGCTACCTGTATCCCGTAATACGCAGAGTTGGTTTCTGCATCGGACTGGTAAATATTGTCAACTTTAAAAGTTAATTCCAGTAAACCGTCTTCGCCTACTTTTTCTTTAGTATAACTTTTTACGCTTTCCATCGCAGTTAGGATGCCGTCTTTTATTTCCATACAATCAGAATGTACATTACGCAATACTTCTACAGTTAACTGTTCGTCCTGCATGTTTACCGTATGTACCCATATTTTATGGGTTTTGCCGTAATGGGTAAGCGCAGACTGTACGTTTTTGTTATCCTCTGTGGAGAATACAATCGGTTTTATTTTCTGTTCACTGGTAAGTGTGGGTGTCGTAAAATTGTTTTGGCATTCCCTTCGGGTCAGGCTATACGTTCCAATCTTTTTGTTCGTACCTTCCAAAAAGGATTTTCACTGCTATCCTTAATGCAATCATATATTATAATGACTTTATTATTTCAAAGAACAAAATTGCTTAATACTTATTTAACCAAAACTTTATAAAAAAAGCTTTTCTAATAAATAGGAAGTACTATTTATTAAAAAAATTGTAGAGTAGCTAAATACTTTAATCACATCTTGTTAAAATTACTTTTTCTCCATTTGATGCAAGGGAAAGATCACAATCTGTAAGCTCACGCTTTTTTGTTGATTTATTATAAAATCCTAACCAATTAAACTCTATTTTTTGTTGATCCAAAATTTTTATTACGACTACTTCCTTATCATTTATATAGGTATTCCAATTCAAAGAAGCACCACCACGCCCCATATCTCTAGGTTTTTTATCTAATTTATAATAATAAACTGAGTCTGTGCTTTTATCTAATTTTATTAGATTAATTGCTAATTGATTATTAATAACCGGGAAAAAAGCTTCATTTTCTTGTATTCGTATATATTGAGGCTCATCACAATCTAATTGCCATCTTCCTATTATTGAATATATTTCTTTTTTAATTATATTTTTATCTTCAACTCTTTTTATTTCTTTTTTATCATTAAAGACAATTTTCTTTTCTATTTTCTTATCTAATAATACTTGTAATGAAATTTCATTATCATTTAATGATACTATAAAATCCTTTTTAAGAACACCAGTATTTTCAACATTAGGTTGTTCTATATTAAAATTCCCTAAATAAAATAATTTATCGTTTACTAGATGATAAGCAAAGAATACAGAACCATAATAATCATCACCCTCTACTAAAATAATTTTTTTATCATTACATTTATAATAATAAAAATTAATTAAAGGGCTTTCTAAAGTTAAGTTTAGAAGATACTTTTTTTTATTTATTACTATATCATAAGTCGATTCATTATTAAGGTCTATCTCATAAACATAATCTTGATATTTATAAATAAGGTTTTCAGTTTTTTTATCATTAAGACTGTTTTGCCTAACAAAGCAATTAGCTTGTGAACTTATTGCAATGTTATTATTTAAAGTTTCTTTTTTGTTTTGTCCTTGACAATTACTCAATAAATATAATAGGCAAACAAGAATCAAGTTTTTACTCTTTATTTTTTTAATTAATTCCATTCTTTCTCTTTGATTTTAAGTTGATAATCTTTTTCATCTTCTGTCATTTCATCCTCTGTTTTAAATTGGAAATATACTGCTGGATTACATTTATTATCTAAGCCTGATACTGAACCAACATTTGAAACTTCAAAGTGCAAGTGTGGATTTCTAGTTGTAAAATTAGCACCGCTATAACCTGAAACACCAGTTAATCCTACTATATCATCATGTTTAACTTCATCACCTTCTTTGAAAAAATCATTTTTACTTAAGTGCCAGAATGTAAGGTAAATATCTCCTTCATGATTAAAGGATTTTTCTAGTAATTCTCCTTTATCCTTATACTTTTCAACATAGCTATTATTTCTTAAAGACTTAAATGTATCAACATCTATAACCTTTAAAACTAAAACCTTACCCGCTAAAGATGTTGATGTATATATTTTATGAACTTTACTTTTCACGCAAGCATAAACGTTTGTTCCTGGCTCGGCTAATAAATCGGTTCCAGTATGATTAGTACTTCCATCTCTAATTTTCTCGCCAAAAGAACCATGCCAAGGTTTTTTTGCACCACCTTGAGAATATAAACACAACATTGGATTGTCTATTGGCATTCTCCATTTCCCATCATTAGCAGAATTTGTATCTTTACAACAGTGATAGCCAAATTCCTTTAAAAATCCTTTTTTTATTTCTAAATATTTTGTTTTTCCTTCTAACTCTTCTTTTAAAAATGAATTATAATTATTTCTAGCTTCTTCTAAGGTCTGTCCATGCTGACCTTCATAACGCCATTGGGTTTTAGTTTTATAGTTTTTATCATTATGTGGCAAACTAGCCCATTCAAAGCTAGTTATATCTAATGCCTTATTTATATTGTTACTAATTATTGCTTCAATTGAACCTTTTCTATAATGTTTAAGCAAAATCAAACATAGTTTATCTTGTGATAAAGGAGAGAAATCAGGTAATTTATATTTTTTTACATAATCCTTTTTTTCAACATATACACCTGTTTTCCTATATGTCTTTCTATCAATTTCCCATCCATTCAATTGATCATATACCCAACCTAAAATTTGATAGGCACCAGCTGCTGTAGAATCTGCTGATTTTACATATACTCTAGGATGTGTAGAATAATCTTTTTTATAGTCTTTAATAAATGATAATCCTCCAACATTAGTTTCATAAGGGGAATTACCACGTGATACTGCTATTCTTTCAGATTCTTTGACCATTATCAACCTCATAAAAGCCCTTATCCTTGCTTCGCATTCACAAATTTCATTTCTGTCAATCTCCGCCATTTCAAATTCCTTCATTTCCTCAATTTCATCTACCGTAACCAGAACATCACAATTTTGTACCGCTTCGGGTGTACTGGTACTGTCGGTTACCATAAGTGCCGAGTTTTTAAAGCACAACAT
>DASVUQ010000297.1:0-1583 GCA_036386975.1 Flavobacterium sp.
TATTGAAAGAAAAGAAATCGGTTAAGTTGTCTTCTAATCTAGCAAAGCTAGTTGTTTGGGTGGCCCCACTTTCACTTAACAAAGGTGCAAAATGTGCAGATAGATTTCCATTAGCACCTGCAACTATATCAGCTACAATAAGATCGACGGTAGTCTCTACAACCTCACGGTAAGCCAATCGGCCTTTTTCAATCATTTGTCCTGCATTGTCAGGATCTGCTACCATAGTTGTGCCTCCAAGTCTTTCATAGATTGACGGGGTTGGTGCTGGATCATCATCTTTACTACACGAAGTAGATAAGAATGTTCCAATAATCATTGCGCAGAGTGCTGCTTTCGAAAAATTTTTCATAATAATAATATTTATAGTTAATTGAAAATTCGTAATACAAGTTGGGTATATTTGTAATAAAACCCTTCTTTTTTCATTGCAGGGCATACTTCTTTTCCTGCCAAAGCTGTAGGAACAGTAAATGGTTTTGCATCATAGTTTCCTTTTGCCATGAGTTGAGCATATACTTTTTTAGAATTGGTAACTCTGTTGTCATGCCTATAGACAACAACATTTCTTACTACTGTTATTTTCCGCTTTACTCCAGGAATGGAATGCAACACTTTTTTTATTTCTAGTGCGCTGATGGAATCAAATGGTTTACTAAAATCAATACGACTTATTTGATAGGTAGGATTATCAATTGCATTGGCCTTTTTTGTCTGGTCCAGGACATGCCATATCATAAATGCATTAAAAGCTATAAATAGTACTAATATAGTAAAAATGCCTATTTTTACTTTTTTGTTGATATTCATAAATCAGGATTAGTAGGTTAACATCTTATTTGGTTAATCTAATCTACGAAGATTTAGGAATGTTGGTTTTTTGATACCAATAAATTGATCGAAAAAACCATTAATTTATAATAAGTATAAATAATTTTTAACGACTAAATTGCAATTTATACGTTTTAACACATAAATGATTTATTCTATAAGTATTGTCTTTATTTTATTTTTAAAAGCAATTTGTCGTCGAATTCTGATTTTAATTTTACTACTTCATCTGTATTTTCATTTGGGATGGTAATAGATAAAACATAATGGGCAATTTTCCATCTTCCGTTACTATTTCTCATTACACCAGATCCTCTACAAATTTTCATTTGTGTATTTAGTAGTTCATCAAACCATGCAATATTCTGCTGTTCATTAAAATAAACATTTCTCTTTACAGAGGTAAATGACCAGGCTTTGCCTTTATCAAAATAGGGTTTGGCAAAAGCCCTAAAGGCATCATTTTGCCAATTCTCATTAGGATCTGTACCAATAAAGACGCCGTCAGAAGTCATTTGATCAAAATAGAGGTCATATTTTGCTTCTGCTGCAGCTTTATGCCAGTTGTCTAATGTGTTGTTAACCGCTACTGTTGCTTCAGCCACGCTAACTCTTTTGTAAGTCTGACAAGCATTAAATAGTAATGAAAGGAGTATTATCGCTATCTTTTTCATAAAAATTAATTTAAGGCAAGTAAAGTTAAAAAAACAAAATCCTAAAAAAAAACCTCTGGAAATACTCCAGAGGTTTTA
>DASVUQ010000298.1:0-6478 GCA_036386975.1 Flavobacterium sp.
GTTCTTGGATTGGAAGCAATAAATGGCAAAATATCTAGCACTACCTCACTACCAATTGGATTTGAAGGAAAGTTTGGGTCATAGTAGTCTTCTAGAATATCAACTACTTGTATCAAATTTTTTATTGGTTTTTTTGGATAAAAAACATATAGAAATACCATAAACAAATCCGGACTCCAGTTTACCATCACTAGGTCATTATTTTTGAACTCTAACAAAATTTCCCTTTTAATAACTGGGTCAGCTCGTAATGATTTCGATGTATCTAAATCAAAAGATTTTAGGAAGTAGTTTAAATGGTTTTCTGAAAAAATATTTAAATATCTATCAGGATAATAAGTAGATAATATTTTGCCTTTAAACATTGGCGATATTCTACTATTTATAATTCCATTTAAGTCTTGATTTTGACCATCATTGATTAATTTGATTATTGCTGGTGCAATATTACTAAATGAAATTTCTGGTGTATTACCCCAAATAGATGTATGTCTATACATATCTTCAGGATCTTGTTTAGTTCTGCCAAAATATACACCAAACTTAAAAGCTGTTGAACCAATAATTCTTCCTAAACCATCTAAATCTCTTTCTATTCTTCTGCAAAAATTATGTTCTCCAATACCTATTACAAAATCGTCAATACCCATTTTTGCAATTTTATTGGTATTGAAATGTTTAGTAAAAGCAGCCCTTTTATTATACAATTCTTTTCTACCATCTAAAATATCATCTATTCTTTTGGTGAAATCGGCTTGGGCTTGTCTTAAATCGTGAATGTTCATTAGTTTTTAAATTGAGTACTTCACAAACATACTCTTTCTTTTGCAAATTTTGAAACCGTTAAGCGATGAACTCCTAATATCCTGCCTATTGCACTGTAAGAGACATTTTTTTTAATTAAATCTGATATTTTTTTCTCTTGTCCAGTAAGTTTGACTTTGTTTGATTTTCTTCCTATTGGACGGCCTAGAATTACACCTTCTGCTTTTTTTCTTGCTAAAGCTTCTTTTGTTCTTTGTGAAATTAAGTTTCTTTCTATCTCGGCAGACAAACCGAATGCAAATGCTAAAACCTTGGAAGATATATCATTTCCCAAACGGTAATTATCTTTGATTGTCCAAACTTGTACTTCTTTTTTCATACAGGAATTAAGCACTTCCATAATCATAAACAAACTTCTTCCAAGTCGAGAAAGCTCTGAACAAATTAAAATGTCTCCTTTTTGTGTTTTTTTTAAAAGTTTTCCAAGTGTTCGTTTATCTACTTCTTTTGTTCCAGAAATAGTTTCTTCAATCCAACGTTCAATTACTATTTCTTGTTTATAACAAAATTGATTGATTTCGAACCGTTGATTTTCTACTGTTTGTTTGTCTGTACTTACTCTAATGTAACCGTATATCATATTTCTATATCTTTTGAGCTAAAATAAGCTATAAAATAAGACCGTAAAAGAGAAACAATTTGCAGTACAACCACCGACAACTATTTTAGAAAACAACTTTACTATCCGTATCCATCTTGATGATACTACAAGACATAACGGAGCATTAAAGGTTATCAAAGGTTCTCATTCTAAAGGAATCCAAAGAATAGAAAACATAGTGTCCCTAATGGATAAAGAGCATGTTTGTGAAGTAGAAAAGGGAGGAATAATGATTATGAAACCTCTATTGTTTCATGCTTCAAATAAAACAACTAATAATCAGAAAAGGCGTGTTATACACATAGAATTAAGTAACCAAGACTTACCAACTCCATTAAAATGGAGTGAAAAAGTAGATTTTAAAATGATTAATTTATAAGAATATTATTTTAGTAAATTACAATAACATTTACCATAAATCATAGATAATAGGCCTCACTTTGAAGTACCAGTACAAAATATAAAAATAACGCTTCTGACCCTGAAGAAGAAATCTGGATTCCGGTACAACTAAAATAAATTAAAATCAAAAGACCAAGCGGCTTCTTTTTTATACCATAATTGTCCTTCCCGTACTTCAAGCGGACAATCAAAATTATTGGTATAAAGTGCTCCGGTACCTAAACCCTGAGGCATACTATTGTTTTGCAAAAACGTCCATTGTGCAATAGCATTTAAACCGATATTGCTTTCTAAAGCTGAGGTTACCCACCAACCTATTTTATGTTTTTCGGCCAGGTCAATCCACTCTTTTGTACCCCGGAACCCACCTATAAAACTAGGTTTTAAAATAATGTATTGCGGTTGTATTTTAACAAGTAAGGCTTCTTTTTCTGCACCTGAAAATACGCCTATTAGTTCTTCATCCAGTGCGATAGGAAAAGGCGTGGTTTTACATAGCTCTGTCATCTTGTCAGTATGATTTTTTTGAATAGGTTGTTCTATGCTATGTAACTGAAATTCATTTAATTGATTCAATTTATATAAAGCTTCATTTAATGCGAAAGCACCATTGGCATCTACCCGTATTTCTATCTGTTCAGGGGTAAAATGTTGCCGGATATACCGCAATAATTCCAGTTCTTTTTCGAAATCTATGGCACCGATTTTAAGTTTGATACATCGAAAACCTTCAGCCAGTTTTTCTTCAATTTGCTGTTTCATAAATGAGGCTTTCCCCATCCATACTAATCCGTTAATGGCTATTGATTTCTGGGTATGTGTAAATTCCGACGGAAATAATAAAAAAGGATCTTCACTTGCTAAAGAAAGGAAAGCCATTTCTATACCAAACTGAATCGATGGAAACATCATTAAGGCTTCCCAAAGCCGGTCTTTTCCTAAATGGATATTGTCACACGCCCATTGCAGTTGCGCCTCGTAATCCGGCCGGTCATCGATGCTTAGCCCTCTGAGGAGCCCGCACTCCCCTACTCCTTTTTTACCGTCTTTTTGAAGAATGATAAACCATGTTTCTTTTTCTGTCAAAATACCCCGTGATGTTCCTGACGGGCGTTTAAAATCGAGTATGTATCGATGGTATGTAGCTTTCAATAGATCGTTGGTATTTGGGTTATTCAAGAACTTTCAGGATTTTTTCAAAATCTTTCGATTCGATACCCGCCTTTTTAAAATCTTCAAAATCCACTTTTGTTTTATTGGACCAGCCGGTTGTAGCGGTTACATTTTGTGATTTGTATTTTTTATGGATGCTTTTTGCTTTACTTAACTGATCGGTCAGAAGATAATAGTGCGCCAGGTTCAACTGCAAGCCCAATTCAGTATTATCGAGTTGAAGCCCCTGATTTATGGCCCTTTCGGCTTTATCATATTGCCTGGAATACAAATAATAAGTAGCAATGGCATTATAATCGGCTACGTTGGCATTGCCGTTATCAATAACCCCATTATTTAGTAAATCAATTGCTTCTGCATACCGCTTGTTCTTAAAATATTGCATGGCATCTATTCTGATAGATGCCAGGATTCCTGTATTTACTGGCTTTTCGGCCAGACATGTATTGCCATAGTCTTTGTATACTTTTTTTCTTTCTATAGCCAGTAATTCCTGCAGTTCATTATAAGTAAAATCCTTTTGCACTTTGCCCAGGATGCACAATACAAAATCATTCGAATGGATCATCTTTTTTGCCAGCTCGGATGATTTGATCTGGTTAATAATACTTTTCCTGTTCTCTAAGTTCCATCCACGGCTTAACTTATTATCGACCCAGGGCACGACTTCTAAAACAATTTTTTGTTTCATGACCCAGTTTTTGCTTTCGAAACCAAACCAAAGGTTTTCCAGGTCAGATTGCTGGCATTTAAGTTTATTGATGGTTAGCCTTCTGGCATCTTTATTTAGCGGTTCTTCCTGCGTTATACACGCTTTCTCTGTCTTTCCTGTTTTCTCATAGGCAGAAGCCAGGCCGGCATCTGAAAAAACAGCATATTTACACTTATCATCGCCTGATACTTTAGATAATAAGAACACTGCTCCTGCCGACCCCTGGCTTATACCTGTTGGGTCGGGAATGGCTTTTAGTACAGAGACAAGGCTGGAGGCGATTTGCTGGTTCTCGTCGAGTAATGTGATCCTGTAGACCACCTCTGTGGTGCCAACAGGCAGGTCTTCGGTCTTAACGGAAACCCTGTCCCCGGCACTTACTATAATTTCTTTTGTAGTAGCCCGGTCTTTGTCCCAATAGCCGTTTTGTTGTGCGGTAGCGGTGAATGTTGTTATGAAGAAAAGTATGTAATTAATTTTTTGAAACATATGTTTTATATTTATTAAAAATTCCTTAGAAATAGATCTATCAGTGCTTAGTAAGAGTGGCGGACTCAAGTGCTAGCGACTGACAAAGCAATTAAAGCCTAATTAACCGAATGGACGATACGAAATTATGAAAAAGAAACGTTCGTGCAACAATAAAACAGCGGTAGGAACAACAGCGGTTTCGATTGGCCAAAAGTTAATACCTAATATTTATTGAATTATTTCTTTTACAATTTGCGCTAAATCATTGTTATGAACTGTTATAATTTTATTTATATCTTAGTAAATATTTGTATATTGCATTTCTATAAGTAATAAAAATTATGAGCACTTTACAAAATAAATTTAACCTTGGTGAATTAGTTGTATTTAAAACTCATCCGTTACTTTTTTCTTATGAAATTAGAGGAGATGGAAAGTATGTTCCTCCAATTATGATCATTAAAGAAGTTTTATTTGAAAATAAACAAAAGAAAACTCACGATGACATTTCTGGATTGCAAATAGCAGAACGTATTAAGTACATCTGTATCTATTTTGATGATAATAAAAGTGAATTTATTGAATCGCATATTTATGAAGGCTCGCTTGAAGGAATCAAACATTTAAAAATTGGAAGATTAGACGACCCGGATAAATTAAATAAAAAAAGTATTAATCTTGTTGATGAAGTTCTGAATTATGATATAGCTGCAAAATATTCGTACAATAATTTAATTTATTTTAAAACAAAAAAACTTGAACTTTTAAAGAAACGAGCTTCTATTAAAATTTTGGAAGACTCTACCAAAACCCCAAAACTAAAACAAATACGTTCAATACAATATGTTGTAAATTATGCAACTCCCGATTTTGTTACATGTGGAATTAAACATGAAAATTTTACAGATTTATTTTATAATGATGGTCAAGCCAAAAGAATTGCTTCAAAGCAGCTGGTCAAGGTAAAATGGTTTAATCCTATCCAACAAAAGTTTAGCGAGGAATATTTACCACTAGAGTGTTTTACTAATATAAATCCTTTTCCACAAATATCCGCTTCAACAGCTAATAATGTGGAAGACATAAAATAATTAATTATTGAGAAGTTCCTTAGTTAAAGAACTGTAACATTTGTTGAACTATTGTAAACGTAAGTTTCACTTAGTCCGGACCTTAGGGGATAAATAAAATATGCGGATTAGGAAATTAGTCAAATTTCTGAATTAATAGCTCAGGAATCGATTCCATCGCTATTAATTTCAGAAAGACCAGTATTCTTTCAAACCACTTTAAAGCGGCAGTACCATCCAATGGCTTGGTGTGTGTCTGTATCATAAGTATTGCGTTTGTTAATATATATAAGGTCAGTGATGTCTCCAAAGACAAATATACGTACAATTGCAGCGGGAGTCGAGAATTCGGCTAATGGTTCAACCTTTTAAGGTGTAAGTTGCATTTCGTTATAAATTCCGCGCGGGAACTTCTCTTTTTTTTTAATAATATGGAAGATTGGTTCAAAGATCGTGGTTATCCTCATTTTACTCATAGAACGCCTCTAGCAGTTAAGGCTAAAATTTTACGCTATATAAATAACCCAGACAAAGTTGCCAAACACTCTTTTGCACCATTTATATTAAAAACTTTATCGCAACGCAGGTATAAGCTTTCTACATTTGGAAAAATTGAAAAACGATCTCATAAAATACTTTCAAATGGAATTACTAAATCAAATGAAAAGATTAGAGAAATTTTATATGCTACTCATATAGATGCTCACATATATTCTTATTATTCACAAGAAATTTTATCGGATAAATATGAAAAATATTTAGAATCAAATATACATATTTCTACTGTAGTATCTGCATACAGACAAATTCCCACATTTTGTAAAACAAAATTTAAAAATAACATGCATTTTGCTAAAGATGTATTTGACGAGATAAAAATCCGCCAAAATTGTGTTGCTCTTGCGTTTGACATAGAAAATTTTTTTCCAAGCCTTAATCATCGCCTTTTAAAGTTGATATGGTCAAAGATGCTTAATTGCAAAGCATTACCGCCCGATCATTATAATATTTTTAAATCTGTGACTAATTTTTCTTATGTAAAGTTACAAGACTTAAAAACAAAAAAAAGACATTTTGATGAAAAGGAACTTTCAAAATTAAAAAAGAAAGGCAATATATTGTTTCAAAATATTGCTAAACTCATTGATTCTCCTGTAGTAATTCATAAAAATCAGAAGCACAGAAATGGTAATTTAATTGGAATACCTCAAGGGTTACCAATCA
>DASVUQ010000299.1:0-2818 GCA_036386975.1 Flavobacterium sp.
CAATAGAACATAATTTTTATGGGCAAACAAATAGTTCTATAAATTTTTTTAGAGGAGGTGATGTTATAGGTGGGTTTATCACATTTAATACTTCTGATAATTCCGAAAAAATGCGCATTAGTACCAACGGCAATGTAGGCATAGGGACAACAATACCTCAAGCTAAATTAGATGTTGGTGCCGACATCAGTAATGGACAATTAGGTACTATATTTGGTAGAATGCCCGAAGGAAACACTCAAGGAAATGGTACCTTTTTGGGTGTAAAGGGATATGCAACCCAAGGATCAGATGCAAATAATATAAAAAGTTTTTCAATAGAACATAATTTTTATGGGCAAACAAATAGTTCTATAAATTTTTTTAGAGGAGGTGATGTTATAGGTGGGTTTATCACATTTAATACTTCTGATAATTCCGAAAAAATGCGCATTAGTACCAACGGCAATGTGGGCATAGGTACTGTAAATCCTGCATATAAACTCGATGTTATAGGTACTGTAAGGGCAAGGGAAGTAAGGGTAAACTTGGACGGTGCTGATTTTGTTTTTGAAGATGGGTACAGGCTTATGCCTTTAAACGAACTCGAAAAATTTGTCAAACAAAACAAACACCTTCCTGAAATAGCCCCTGCCAAAGAAATGCAGGAAAAGGGTAGCGACCTAGGAAGCCTTACTGTACAATTACTGCAAAAAATAGAAGAACTTACACTTCATGTTATAGCAATAAAAAAAGAGAATGAGGTAATGAAATTGAACCAAAAACGATTAGAAAAAACAGTACAATCCATTAAAATAAATAAATTATGAAATACAAAATTCTTTTAACATTCGCAGTTATTGTTTTCAATGCTAAAGCACAAACTTTAAACCCAACTGTATCAATTCAAGCAGCAAATACAGCAGATAATTTTAGAGGTGGTTATACCTTTGCTTATGCCACATCGGGAACGCCCTGGAATGGCTCATTAATAAGTTTCGGTGGATTTGACAATAACTATGACACACAAATCAGTGCTGATTATGGACCCCATGGAGGAAACCATATTTCTTTTAGAACAAAAAATGGGGATATTGGGGTTTGGAATCCATGGATAGAATTGGCAACCAAAGCACAAACTTTAAACCAAACTGTATCAATTCAAGCAGCAAATACGGCAGATAATTTTACAAGCGGATATACATTCGCTTATGCCACATCGGGAACGCCCTGGAATGGCTCATTAATAAGTTTCGGTGGATTTGACAATAACTATGACACACAAATCAGTGCTGATTATGGACCCAATGGAGGAAACCATATTTCTTTTAGAACAAAAAATGGTGATGCAGGAATTTGGAATCCGTGGATAGAATTGGCAACCAAAGGTGATAATACATTTTCTGGCCATCAGATTATTAATGGAAACATAACATCGTCAATAGCTTCAAATGAAGGAGGATTTCTTTCTCTCATTAACCCTACAAAAACTGCTAGTGATATTTCAAATACTTGGAGAATTTATAACATGACTGGAAGCTATGGTAACAGTTTGCAATTTTGGAGTTATATTAATAATGGTACTGGGGGGTCAAAGATGACATTGACAGATAATGGCAATGTAGGTATAGGTACTGTAAATCCTGCATATAAACTTGATGTTATAGGTACTATCAGGGCAAGAGAAGTGAAGGTAAACCTTCAGGGTGCCGATTTCGTTTTTGAAGACGGGTACAGGCTTATGCCTTTAAACGAACTGGAAAAATTTGTCAAACAAAATAAACATCTTCCAGAAATAGCCCCTGCCAAAGAAATGCAGGAAAAGGGGAGCGACTTGGGGAACCTTAGTGTACAATTACTGCAAAAAATAGAAGAACTTACATTACATGCGATTGAGCAGAATAAAAAAATGAACCTTCAAAATAAAGAAATGGACCTTCTAAAAGAGAAGATGAGAAAACTAGAACAAAAATAAAAGTGAAGAATCTATTTAGAGATCTTCTAAAATTAAAACCAATATTAAATTTTAAAATCAATTATTATGAAAAAACTATTCATTATCGCTATTTTAAGTTGCAATTTTTTAAATGCACAGAACGTATTTCCCACAACAGGCAATGTAGGGATTGGCACAATAAATCCAATAAATAGTTTAACTATAACAACATCACCTGCGGCTAATGATGCGCATATTTTCTTTGGAGAACCATTAAGTACAGCCGGACAAGCTTCTGCAAAATTAACTTTTGCAGGTTTGGGCATCCAACATGCCGGATTTTCATGGGTTCCCGGTACGACACTTGATAATGGAAAATTACATCTTTCTTTTGGAGGAAATGACAATGGAATGAACAATCCTATAAAGGCAACCTTTCAATCGAACGGCAACGTGGGTATAGGTACTGTAAGTCCATCCAATATTCAAGGCTGGGATAGAGTTGTTGATGTTGCCGGTTTAAACCATTCTAAGATATTAGCAACCAGTAGCAATGCTACTTACAAAACAGGTATTTTCTCTCATACATCCTGGCATGGTGGGGGTGGATTTATAGGTACAGAAAGCAACCATAATTTACACCTAATAACAGGATATACTCCAAAGGTAACCATACTTACAGATGGCAATGTAGGTATAGGTACTGTAAGTCCATCCAATATTCAAAGTTGGGGTAGAGTTCTTGATGTTGCAGGTATAGATAATTCTAAAATATTAGCAACCAGCAGCAATGCTACTTACAAAACAGGTATTTTCTCTCATACATCCTGGCATGGTGGGGGTGGATTTATAGGTACAGAAAGCAACCATAATTTACACCTAATAACAGGATATACTCCAAAG
>DASVUQ010000300.1:0-2156 GCA_036386975.1 Flavobacterium sp.
AAATCTAAAAAAGTATGTTCGTGCTTTTTATTGCCGAATTCCCCTTTGCCGTAATCACCGATATTGACCCCGGTAAGGACAATTTCTTTAATTCCTTGTTTTGAAATTTCAGCAGCATTTTTTAGTACATTTTCTAAGGCATCGCTTCTCGAAATGCCACGTGCTAACGGAATGGTACAATACGTACATTTATAGTCGCAGCCGTCCTGGACTTTTAAAAAGGCGCGTGTACGGTCACCAATAGAATAACTGCCTACATAAAAATCGGCATCTTCGATTTCACAGGAATGCACTTCACTCCTATCGTTTTTACTAAGGTCGTTGATGTAATCGGTGATTTTGAATTTTTCAGTTGCCCCTAAAACCAAATCTACGCCATCTACAGCGGCCAATTCTTCGGGTTTTAATTGTGCGTAACATCCAACAGCGGCGACAAAAGCTTTATCATTACGTTGCATGGCCTTTTTCACAATCTGTTTGAATTGCTTATCGGCATTTTCTGTTACCGAACAGGTATTGATAACGTACATATCGGCCACTTCTTCAAAATCGACACGGTCAAAACCTTCCTCCTGAAAGCTTCTGGCAATGGTTGATGTTTCTGAAAAATTAAGTTTACAGCCTAAGGTATAAAAGGCAACTTTCTTTTTTTGTTCCATAATTATGCCCCCATTGATGAAATCGTTGTCAAAAAATGGAGTGTGCAAAGATAGTTAAATTTAAAAATAAGCAATTTGAAGATTTGGAAATATAGCTGAATTAAAATAACATAACTCTTTTTAATTTCCCGTAAACGCCCTAAGAAGCAAAGCTAGCTTAATTGTTGGCTGTACTACTCATTTTTTAAGGTGATACGGCACACCACTGTCGGGATGTTCTTTAAAAACGAAAAGGCTGTTACATAGACCCGATTGAAGCGGTATCCTGCGCTTTTTTGCGCAGATAGAGCAGAAAGCGGGAACAAAAGCAATGGCAATACGAAATGTTGTGCTCCTTGTAATTCATTGAATTTAGAACTATAACTTTTTAATATTCTGATCCACTTTTTAAAAAAATTATAACAGGACAGATTATTTTAATTTAGCTATACCTGAAGCATATCTTCAAAATATTATTCTTTTCGGAATTTCTTTGTAATCTCAAAAATGTGTTCTAAGATGCGTGCTTCTGTTTCATCAAATACCACATTCCGCCTTGCCATAACGATCTTTGCCGTTTCAAAAGCTTTTTTAGTAATATAAGTAGAAAAACCGGAAGCGCCACCCCATGAAAAACTAGGCACAAAATTACGTGGAAAACCGGATCCGAAAATGTTGGTGCTTACTCCCACAACTGTACCGGTATTAAACATTGTGTTAATCCCGCACTTACTATGGTCGCCCATCATTAATCCACAAAACTGTAAACCGGTCTTGGCAAAATTTTCTGTTTCGTAGCTCCATAGCTTTACCTCTTCATAATTGTTTTTAAGGTTAGAATTATTACTATCGGCGCCTATATTACACCATTCCCCTAATACGGAATTGCCTAAAAAACCATCATGTCCTTTATTAGAATAACCAAAGAGTACCGAATTGCTCACCTCGCCCCCAATACGGGAATACGGGCCTACAGTGGTACCTCCATATACTTTTGTAGCGAGTTTAACCTGCGCTTCTTCGCATAAAGCAAATGGCCCACGAATCACAGAACCCTCCATAATCTCGGCGTTTTTACCGATATAAATGGGTCCGGCAGAAGCATTTAAAGTAACAAATTCCAGCTTCGCCCCTTCTTCTATAAAAATATTTTCAGGTGCCATAACATTCACACTTTTAGGGATGGGTTGTGAGGTACGGTCTTCTGTGAGCAGTTCAAAATCTTCGCGTATAGCGGCATCGTTTTTTGCAAAAATATCCCACGTATGGGCAATAAAGAGACAGTCTTCCGTAAATTCAATATTTTCATACGTGTCAAAATCTACCTCTTCCTGAGTTTCCTGGGTATAAAAAGCAATTACCTCATCTCCTCTAAAAATGGCCTGATTGGGTTGTAAATCTCTGACCATTTCAATCAAAACCGGATTGGGTAGAAACGATGCATTGATCATAACATTCTCTTCCATTTCGACCATTGGAAATTTCTCCGATAAATATTCTTCCGTTAGCGTAGTGGTT
>DASVUQ010000301.1:0-11818 GCA_036386975.1 Flavobacterium sp.
ACTTCTGCACTATCCTGTAATTTTAAGCTTCCCGAAGCGGTATTACGGGGATTGGAATAAGGGTTCTCCCCTTTTTCTATCAGCTGTTGGTTCATTTTAGCGAAACCTTCTAAAGGCAGGATAATTTCTCCACGGATTTCGAAGCTATCGGGATACGCTCCTTTTAGTTGTAAAGGGACGGAACGTATGGTTTTAACATTGCTGGTAACATCATCCCCCTGGAATCCGTCACCTCGGGTAACCGCACGTAATAATTTACCGTTTTCGTAGGTGATGCTAATAGATGCACCGTCGTATTTTAATTCACAGGTATATTCTAAAACTACATTGCCTAATACCCTCTGGATACGTTTTTCCCATTCTAAAAGGTCTTCTTTAGAATAGGAATTGTCCAGGGAGTACATCCTGTTTTTATGTGCAACTGTATTGAAATTCTTTGTAACGGTACCTCCTACTCTTTGTGTCGGCGAATTTTCATCAAAATATTCGGGATATTGATTTTCTAAATCCTGAAGCTGTTTGAGTTTTAGATCAAACTCATAATCTGAAATTTGTGGCGTATCTAGAACATAATAATTGTGGTTATGAAAGTTTAATTCTTCTCTGAGGCCCTGGATCGTTTGTAGAATGTCCATAAATACAATTGGTTCTGTTTGTTAGCTGTCAATTAAAATGAAATGGTTTATTTACGAACAATACTAATAGGCCCGCAAAACAAATTTATAGTATTTTTTATTTAAAGATAGTAATCTAAAAGTAAATTGAATTGTTTTATACCATTTCATTAAGCGGATACTATGTCCAATTATGATTCAATTATAGTATTGATCTGCTGGTATAGCTGCCCATCAGTTAGAAATGCTCCTTGCCGGATTAATTCAAAAATGGACTTATTCCTGTCTTCTGTGAAATTCTTTTTCCCTACTTTCATTTCAATGTTTTCTGTAAACATATTATCACTTAACCATTGCAAACCTTCTTTAGTGAGGAAATCTGTTGTATCATTTAACGATTTTAAAACTATCGAACAGATGTGGTTTTCAAAACACTGAAAAAGAAAAATATGTGACTTTGAAAAATGTTCCAGGAATTCAGCTCTAGTTAGCACCCCTTCCCAAATTAAATCTGAAAAAATATCCAGCTCCTGTTCTGCTACTTCCGGTTTTTGTTGTTTTATAGTGTCCCATTCCGCTTTATCAATAGATTGTGTAGCAAGGAAGTTAACAAATTCAGGGTGTAATTCTTCGAACTGTTCTTTAGTTAATCGTGCGTATTTCATGGTAGTATACTAGCTTTTTTGAACGTGCAAAATTAAGAAAGAAAAAACAATGTTACAAAATGATAAATTTCAAAGTAATGAAGTTTATCATAATTTTTTATTAAGGTGCATTATAAATATACCAGTGATTAATAAGTTTGTAGTATACCGTAACTAAAATATAAAGATCATGCTGATACAAATTAACACTGACAACAACGTAGAAGGCCGCGAAAGAATGGAAAATTATTTTGCTTCTGCCTTAGAAAATGCCTTTAAAAGATTTGAAGAAAAAATTACACGATTAGAAGTTCATTTGGGTGATGAGAACAGTGAAAAATTTTCAACTGATGATAAGCGTTGTATGATTGAAGCACGATTAGCGGGGCTTCAGCCTATAGCTGTTGTACATCATGCAGATACTATTGAAAAAGCAGTAAGCGGTGCTACTGATAAAATGAAAAAGGTATTGGAAACTACCTTTAGCAAAATGAAAAACCACTAATGTTTTTTAGTAACACCTTTTAAGGTGATGCAAAAAAAGAGACCGTTACATTTTTACTGCCCCCAAATAGTATCTAACTTTTTGGGGGCAGTACATTAATGTTTCTTTTTTATTGCTTATTTTGAGGGTTGCTCCAACAATTCTATTTCGAATATAAGGTTGGCATTAGGCGGTATGACACCTCCTGCACCACGCTCTCCGTATCCTAACTTTGCCGGGATAAACAGTGTCGCTTTATCTCCAAATGACAGTAAGTTCACGCCTTCTAAAAACCCCGGGATTAACCCGCCTTTATTACTGATCTGAAAAGGAAAGGGCTGGTACCCGTTCTGGCTGGCCCTGGCCTGGTCGAACTTGCCATAACGCTTGCTTACTTCTTCGTAACTGCTGTCGAACAAAGAACCGTCTTCCAGGTAACCGGAATAATGTACATACACTGTAGCATCACTGGCAGGCTTTTTTCCATTGGCTTTAACAATAACATATTCAAACTCCGAATCTGTTTTAACCGCTTTTGCTTTTAATGCTGCAAACTCTTTTACTTTTTCGGCCATTAAACTGCCGTATTGAGCAACATATTTTTGTTTTGCTTCGGCATTGGCAATTTCTTGTTTTCTTCTGTTCTCTGCTTCAATTGCCTGTTGTTTTTTTTCGTCTTCTCCTTTATTGTTATAATAAGCAGCAAATACTTTTGGGGCATCAAATGCTTTCGCTTCAGCTCCCTTACGTACAATAGTTATTTTTTTGATTACATCGTCCTGAACAATGGCATTTACAACATCCATACCAGCCGTAACCTGTCCGAAAACGGTGTGTTTTCCATCAAGCCATGGCGTATCTTTATGGGTAATAAAAAACTGGCTTCCGTTAGTACCGGGACCGGAGTTTGCCATAGATAAGATACCCGCTTTAGTATGCTTTAAATCGGTGATTTCATCTTTAAATTTGTAACCCGGATCACCCGACCCAGTACCTAAAGGGTCACCGCCCTGGATCATAAAATCTTTGATCACCCTATGAAACTTCAGGCCGTTATAAAAAGGTTTCCCTTTTAATTCTGCTTTTACAAACGGGTTGTTTCCTTCTGCAAGTGCCACAAAATTGGCTACAGTAACAGGTGTCTTTTTATACTCTAATTGTATTGTAATTTTTCCTTTAGTAGTTTCCAGCTCTGCAAATAAACCGCTGGCCTGGCCTTTAGCTACAGTAGTGGCAGTGCTTTTTTTAGTAGTACTCACGGTCTTTTTCTGAGTTGTTTTTGATTTTGTGCCCTGGGCATAAAAACTACTGCTTATACATAAAAGCAATACAAATAAACTGTTTTTTAATAGAGATGATTTCATGATTTTAATTTGGTTTTTCTAATAACTGAACTTCAAAAATTAAATTGGCATCTGGAGGGATAATGCCCCCGGCACCTGCCGGGCCATAACCTAAATTGGCAGGAATAAAAATAATAGCTTTATCCCCAAAAGATAATTTGTCTAAACCTTCGAGAAAACCCGGGATCATACCCTCTTTACTTCCCGCTTTAAAAGGAAGTGGTGAATATCCATTTTGTGCGGCCCTGTTTTCATCATATTTACCAAATTGCTTAGCTACAGATGCAATAGAACTGTCAAACAAAGTACCATCTTCAAGAAAACCGGCATAATGAATATATACAGGGGTTCCTGGTGTAGGTTTTTTGCCTTTGCCTTTTTCTGTAATGAGATAAGATAAACCGGAAGGTGTTTTGACAGCATTTTTTCGTGATTGATCAAAAAATGCTAGTTTTTTATCTATTTCTTCTTTATACTGTTGTCTGTATGTTTCGTTTTTTTGCGCATCAAGCACTGCCTGTTTCTTTTGATTTTCAGCTTCTGTCCTAAAATAGTTATCAAATGTTTTTACAGCATCAAATTTTTTAGCATTGCTGCCTTTACGGATTATTTTTACTGAAATAATTTTGTCGTCCTGAACAATTTTATTTACAGTTTCCATACCTTTTACCACATGGCCAAAGACAGTATGTTTGCCATCTAACCACGGAGTTTCTAAATGTGTGATAAAAAACTGGCTGCTATTGGTTCCCGGGCCTGAATTGGCCATAGAAAGTATACCAGATTTATCATGTCGTAAATCGGTTATTTCATCTTTAAATTTATAACCGGTATCCCCGGAACCTGTTCCTAGAGGGTCGCCTCCCTGGATCATAAAGTTTTGTAAAACCCTGTGGAACTTTAACCCATCATAAAAAGGTTTTCCCTTCATTGCTTCGGTAACAAACGTATTTTTGCCTTCGGCCAATGAAACAAAATTGGCTACTGTAACAGGCGTTTTTTCAAATGCCAACTCCAGAATAATATCCCCTTTACTGGTTTTGATTTCCGCATACAGACCATCCTGCAGGTCACTATACTTGTCTTTGCATGAAAATAACAGGCCGAATGCTGCTAATAGTACTATTACTTTTTTATTCATCTTTAATAATTGGATTAGGTTTTATTGTTGCTTTTTTAGGTTCTGTCTTGAAATCCTGTAATGTAACGGTACATATTATAGGTACATTGGGCCCTACACGCCTCTTGTCCCCCGGAAAGCCGAAAGCAAGATGAGAAGGGAATAAAAATTCTACTTTTTCTTTTTTCTTCATTAATTTAATACCGTCCCGTAATCCCATTAGGATATTTTGCTTATCCACGACGTATGTTTGTGGCCTTAGCTCTAATTCTGAATAAATGACATTACCTTCCAAATCCTTAATTTCATAATCGAAAAAAGCAATGTCGCCTCTTTTTGGTGATACGGTGTCCTTTTCATTTTTAGTGATATAACGGTACCAATAGCCTTTTGTGGATACTTTATAATTTAAATCAGGATTACTTTTAATAATAGAATCAATCTTACCCTCTTCGCCTTTTACTATTTTTTTATTTCGGGCAATAGACTCTTTCATAAAAGTGCCTGAAGTCTGGGAAATTGGTTTCCGTGCCTGCTGCTGGGAACAAGAGCACAAAAGGAATATCCCTGAAGCTATTATCGTAGCTTTAATACATATCTTCATAATACTAATTTACTGTAATGGATTGTATGATGGTTTCAAACTTATTGATTGTTTCTTTCAAAGATAAATAAGATTTTCCACCTGCCGCATTAATATGTCCACCTCCGTTAAAATATTCCCTTGCAAATTGGTTAACATCAAAATCCCCTTGTGAACGAAAAGATATTTTAATAATATTTTCATCACGGTGTTCGATAAAGATAACAGCAAAATGGATACCTTTAATCGTTAAGCCGTAGTTAACAATCCCTTCACTATCGCCTTTTACATAATTAAAACTATCGAGTTCCTGTTGCGAAAGTGACGTATAAGCAGTCTTATGCTCCGGCAATACTTTCATGTTTTGAAGTGCGCGTCCAACGAGCTGTAACCTTTCGTAAGAATTATTATCGAAAAGTAAAGTAGGTATACTCACATTATCTGCACCCCGGTCGATGAGTTCGGCAACAATACGATGTGTAGTCCCCGTAGTTTTCGGGAACCGGAAAGAACCCGAATCTGTCAGTATCCCTGTGTAAATACAGGTAGCAATAGCAGTATTTATAAGAGGTGCCGCCTCTAAAAAGATAATAAAGTGATACAACATTTCGCAGGTAGAACCAAAACTCGTGTCAGAATAAGCAACCAGGGCATAATCATCCGGTTTTTGATGATGGTCAATCATAATAAATGGTGCTGTAAGTTTCTGCAGCACATTTTCCATTTCGCCCACACGGTGTAATGCATTAAAATCGAGTGTAAAAATAAGTTCAGATGCTTCCAGAATGGCAGTCGTACCGACCATGTCTCTTTCAAAAACCAATACGTTTTCTGACCCCGGCATCCACGCCAGGAATTCAGGAAAATCATTCGGTGCAATAACTACCGGATCATGTCCCATTTGTACCAATAAATGATACAACCCAAGGGTAGAGCCCATAGCATCGCCGTCAGGGCTCCGGTGTGGTATAATGGCAATTTTTTTTGGAGAAGATAATAAATCTTTAACTATTTGGATTTCCTGGCTATTCATTTAAAATTTGTTGTTGACTCATTGTCAGAATTAACTAAGGAATCTCAATGTCCCATTAGTACCTGAATGCGAAATTACATTATTTTTATAAAGCTGCAATCAAAAAGGCTACTACTATGACGTTAAAATAGTGTATGGCACTTTTAATTTCAATTTATCAATAAATCAAAAGAAATAGAATATAATGTTTGTTGCCAAAATACATGTTTTAATGGACAAAATCTATTATATAAAAAATCGCAAAAACGAAACCGCATTATCCAACAGGTTTTTCTTAATTTAGCACGCTAATTAATATAACATGATTTCCGATATTCAATTTCAGGAAGAGTTACAGTTCATTATAAAAAATGCCATCCGCGAAGATGTAGGCCCCGGCGATTATAGTTCTTTGGCTTGTATCCCCGAATCTGCAAAAGGCAAAGCGAAACTACTGGTCAAAGAACAAGGCATTATTGCTGGTGTTGCATTTGCTAAAATGATTTTTAATACCGTCGATCCCAACTTAGAAATAACCACTTTTATAGAAGACGGCACATTAGTTAACTACGGAGATGTAGTGTTTCATGTCTCAGGAAGTTCACGTTCTATTCTAAAAGCAGAAAGAGTGGTACTTAATGCCATGCAGCGTATGAGTGCCATTGCTACAAAGACGAACCAGTATGTACAATTGTTAGAAGGAACAGGCACTACCATTCTCGATACCCGCAAGACCACACCCGGTTTCCGGGCTGCCGAAAAATGGGCGGTAAAAATTGGTGGTGGCGAGAACCACAGGTTTGCATTATATGATATGATCATGCTCAAGGACAACCACAACGATTTCGCAGGAGGCATTACACATGCTATTACTAAAACCAGGCAATACCTGAGCGAAAACCAGCTTGACCTTAAAATTATTGTAGAAGCCAGAAACCTGGACGAAGTAAAAGAAATCCTGCAAAACGATGGGGTACATCGTATCCTGATTGACAATTTTAATTATGAAGATACACGCAAGGCCGTAGCCCTTATAGGCAATACATGTTTTACAGAATCATCAGGCAATATTAATGAAACCACAATACGAAATTATGCCGAATGCGGTGTAAACTATATTTCATGCGGTGCACTTACACATTCCGTTTACAATATGGATTTAAGCCTCAAAGCAATTTAAACAGGTAATAAATCTATTATAATGTCAGCAGAAATAGAAGCCAGAATAGAAAAAATCCCTGTAATCAGGAACCTGATGCACTTTCTTCAGCGTATACCATTACCGTTTACAGAAGAGCTGTCGCTTTACGAATTACTGGAAATATACATTACAGGTATTGCAAAAGGGGCAATCTCCAACCGGGCAGGATCTATTGCATTCAGTTTCTTTATGGCCTTGTTTCCTTTTGCCCTTTTTATACTCAACCTCATCCCATATATCCCGATAGAAGGGTTTCAGGAAGATTTTCTCAGGTTTGTAGAAGAAGGTGTCCCGCCCAATACCTACGACGCCATTGCAGCTATTATCAACGACATCCTTAACAACAGTTATAAAGGGTTATTGTCATCAGGTTTTATACTATCACTATTCTTACAGGCCAATGGGCTCAACGCCATTCTGGCAGGGTTCGAAAAATCACAAAATGTAAAACTCAAAAGAGGGTTCTTCAGGCAATATATTGTCGCCATGGGTATGTCATTCATGTTAACATTTTTACTTATATTAACTGTGGCTATCATTGTCGTTTTCGAAGTATTCCTTCAAAAGACAAAAATACAGGACGTACTCAGCGACAATATCCCGTTACTTATCATGGGCCGTTATATTTTTATCATTATTATGATCCTCATGACCACATCCATACTATTTAAATTCGGCACCATCCAGACTTCAAAAAGGTCATTTATTTCAATAGGGTCCGTTTTCACTACCATTTTAATCATCATTTCATCCTACGGTTTCGGTATCTGGGTCCTCAGGTTTTCAAAATACAACGAATTATACGGCTCAATAGGCACATTACTCATTATGATGTTTTATATTTGGATCAATTGTATGATTCTTTTATTAGGGTTTGAATTAGATGCCACCATAAGCCAGCACAAACAAAAAATTCTGAGTAAAAAATCGCAATAATTTTTAGGAGCTATTTCCCGCTATTCGTTACAATCCATGCAAAAAAGCATGGGATTTTCACTACTATCGGGGCTAAAACAATCCGTTATGAAAAAATATTTTTTATTACTCGCAGCACTATGCATAACAACACCTTTTTTTGCACAGCATGCTGTTACAGGAAAATGGAAAACCATAGACGATGAAACAGGAGAAGCATTGTCCATAGTAGAAATATTTGAAAAAGAAGGTAATATCTACGGTCGTGTCATAGACATTTTGGACGCTAAAAATAAAAACCGGGTTTGTGAAAATTGCAGTGGTGAAGACAAAAACAAACCCATATTAGGATTAATCATAATCAAAGGGCTGACGAAAGACGGCAACGAGTATAACGGAGGAAAAATCCTGGACCCGAAAACCGGGAAGTTATACAAGAGCTATATTACACTGGAAGGAAAAGATAAACTCAAAGTACGGGGCTATATTGGTTTCTCTTTACTAGGCCGTACACAATACTGGTATAAAATAAAAAAATAATAAACTACTATCCAAAATCATTATAATATGTTTTTTGTTGAAGTAATCTTGCCGCTCTCCCTCTCTAAAACCTTTACCTATAAGGTTTCTGAAGCTGAATTTCATTATATTAAAAAGGGGATGAGGCTGGCAGTGCCGTTTGGTAAAAATAAAATATACACCGCTCTGGTGACCGATGTTCATGAAAATCAGCCTACGCTCTACGATGCCAAAGAAATCCATCAAATCCTTGATGAGGTACCTATAGTTACAGAAACCCAGCTACGGCACTGGTCCTGGATTGCCTCCTATTATATGAGTGCTATAGGGGACGTGTACAGAGGTGCCATGCCATCGGCACTTTTGCTGGAAAGCGAAACCATGATCTCTCAAAAACAAGAACATTTTACGGATCAGGCCTTACTTACCGATGAGGAATTTTTGGTTTACCAGGCGTTGCAACAGCAATCGACATTAAAAGTGCAGGATATCATGAACATCCTGAACAAAAAAAATATTTTTCCTGTCATTCAGCGCATGATAGACAAAAATATATTGGTCGTACAGGAAGAAATTTCAGAAACCTATAAGCCTAAATTAGTCCGCTATGTGCGCCTGCACTCCCGTTACATTTCTGACCAGGGACTGAACCAGTTGCTGGAAGAACTCAGAAATGCCAAAAAGCAAAAAGAAATTATCCTGAGTTATTTTCAGATCACCGCTTCTGATAAAAAACCCGTCACAGTCAAAAAATTAATAGAAACTGCCGGCACAACAGCTAGTGTAATAAAAAGCCTTATCGAAAAAGAAATTCTCGAAGAATATCACATTCAGCAAGACCGTGTCAATTTCTCCGGTACATTAAATGAAGAAAAACTAGTTTTAAGCCCGGCACAACAACAAGCATTTAACACTATTGTTACTCAATTTGATAAAAAAGACGTTTGTCTACTGCACGGCGTTACATCATCCGGTAAAACAGAAATTTACATTAGGTTGATAGAAGAGTATACTAAACAACAGGAACAAGTATTATACCTACTGCCCGAAATTGCACTAACCACCCAGCTAGTGGGGCGTTTGCAACAGCATTTTGGCAATAAAGTAGCCGTCTTTCATTCCAAATACAGCAATAACGAACGGGTCGAGGTATGGAAACAGGTTATGGCAAATGCTCCCAAAGCACAAATAATAATTGGTGCAAGATCAGCCATGTTCCTGCCTTTCAAAAATCTAAACCTTATTATTATAGATGAGGAACACGAAGCCACCTTCAAACAACAAGACCCGGCACCCCGGTACCATGCCCGTGATGCCAGTATAGTACTCGCAGGCTTTCATAAAGTGAAAGTGCTTCTTGGCTCTGCCACACCAAGTATTGAAACGTATTATAATGCCACAACCGATAAATACGGCCTTATAGAAATTTCAGAAAGATTCGGCAGGGTCCAAATGCCCGCAATAGAGTTAGTCGATTTAAAAGACAAGTATTTCCGAAAAAAAATGTCCGGGCATTTTAGCGATACATTAACAGAAGCCATAACAACCGCTTTGTCCCTCGGTGAGCAGGTAATCCTGTTTCAAAACCGCAGAGGCTATTCACCTGTGGTGGAATGTATGACGTGTGGCCATGTGCCGCAATGCCAGCAATGTGATGTAAGCTTGACCTATCACAAATTCAGGAATCAGCTTCGGTGTCATTATTGCGGTTATGCCATTGCAAACCCGGTAAGTTGCCACAGTTGTACCAGTCCTCATATCATGACCAAAGGTTTTGGGACCGAACAAGTCCAGCAGGAATTAGGAACACTTTTTCCTGATGCTAAAACAGGAAGAATGGACCAGGATACCACAAAAGGAAAATTGGGTTTCGAAAAAATCATTGATAGTTTCAAAAACAGAGAGATAGATATTTTGGTAGGTACACAAATGCTGGCCAAAGGGCTGGATTTTGATAACGTGGGCCTGGTCGGTATTATGAATGCAGACAATATGTTGTACCATCCCGATTTTAGGGCGTTTGAAAGAAGCTTTCAGATGATGACACAGGTAGCAGGCCGCGCCGGGCGTTCAGAAAAACAGGGAAAAGTAATTATTCAAACCTACAACCCGGATCATAATACCATACAACAGGTAACAAGAAATGATTACTCCGGTATGTATAAGGAACAATTATATGAAAGGTATATTTACAAATACCCACCTTATTTCCGGCTGATAAAAATAACATTAAAGCACAAAAATTTTGACAAGTTAAAAGAAGGCGCACTCTGGCTGTACCAGGTCCTGCAGCAAAACCTTCCTGTTCCTGTTCTTGGCCCCGAAGAGCCATCTATAAACAGGATCAGAAATGAATATATAAGGACGATTATGATCAAGGTACCTGTCGATATTCCTGTCAGCAGTGCAAAAAAGAGCATTCACAAAATGCTGAACAGTTTTGAAGCTGTTGCACTATACCGTGTTATAAAAGTAAATGTAAATGTTGATTTCTATTAATTAAATCTCCAGTGCTTTTTTTAATTCTTCTTTTCTGTTCCTGCTCAGCGGAATGGCATCTTCACCAATCTCAGCATATTTACTGTTCAAACGGTCAATTTTATCAATATTAACAATATACGATTTGTGCACCCTGATAAATTTATTAGCCGGCAATTCACTGGTAAAAGCCTTCATCGTAGACAGGACCATATGTTGTTCATCTTCTGTAACTACTTTTACATAATCACCAAAGGCTTCCACCCATTTTATTCTGGAAGTAAAGACTTTTAATTTTTTTAATTTGCTTTTTATAAAGATATAACTGCCCTCATCCGGGTTGTCGCTTTTCAGCAGCTGTAAATTTATGGCACGTTTTATAGCAGCTTCAAACCGTTCCCTTGTGATGGGCTTTTGTAAATAATCTGTAGCATCATAATCAAACGCTTTTACGGCGTATTCAGGCTTAGATGTAATAAAGATAATCTGAGGTTTGGATTTAATAATATCTAAAAAGTCAAATCCGCTTAGGACCGGCATTTCAATATCAAGAAAAACCAGTTCAACATCATTATAGGACAAGAAATTCTTAGCTTCAATAGCATTTGGGAATTCGCCTAAAAGATTAAGGTTGATGTGGCTGTTAACAAACTTCGCAATAATTAATCGCTGTATAGAACTATCTTCTATAATGATACAATTTATTTTCATAATTAAACAGGGATAGGGACGGTTAAAATTATATATTTTTTTTGTTTAAAACTAACTTTCATGCGTAAAAATGTAATTTAAAGATAAAATAATGTTCCAACTTGTAAATCAAAAAAAAAGTGCTACTTTTGCAGCCAAAATTAACAATAAATTTTTATTTATGAATCATTATGAGACTGTTTTCATCTTGAATC
>DASVUQ010000302.1:0-5244 GCA_036386975.1 Flavobacterium sp.
GTTTCTTTATAACTATATTTGTTAAAATTTGTAGTTATGCTGTTTTCATTGATTATCCCGGTTTTTAACCGGCCGGATGAGGTAAAGGAACTTTTAGAAAGCCTGCAGCAGGTAGCATTTGCAGATGGCTTTGAAGTTGTAATTATTGAAGACGGTTCGACTCTACCTTGTAAAGAAGTAGTAGCGCAATTCCAGGAATTATCTATATCCTATTATTTTAAACCTAATTCGGGCCCCGGAGATTCCAGAAATTACGGAATGCAAAAGGCAAAAGGGGACTACTTTATTATTTTTGATTCCGACTGCATTATTCCAAAGCATTATTTAACAGAAGTTCAAAAATCTTTATCGGATTATTATGTCGATTGTTTTGGTGGCCCGGATCAGGCTTTAGATAATTTTTCGAATATTCAGAAAGCCATCAATTTTGCCATGACTTCCATAATGACAACCGGAGGTATCCGTGGCGCATCAGAAAAATTAAATAAATTCCAGCCTCGTAGTTTTAATATGGGATTGTCCAGGATTGCTTTCGAAAAATCAGGAGGTTTTGGCAATATCCATCCCGGTGAAGATCCCGATTTATCGATACGGTTATGGAATTTAGGTTTTGAAACTCGTCTTTTCCCTTCCGCTTATGTGTATCACAAAAGAAGGATTGACTGGTCTAAATTTTACAAACAGGTTAATAAATTTGGCAAAGCAAGGCCCATTTTAAATAGCTGGTACCCAAAATACAGCAAACCCACATTCTTTTTTCCTACTGTTTTTATTTTGGGATTTGGAGTTGCTTTAATAAGCGTATTATTCGGGAATATGATTTTATTATCTATTTATTGTACCTATTTTATATTACTCTTTGTATTGTCATTATATCAAAATAAGAACTTATCAATAGCGGTATTATCACTATTAGCAGTAGGAATACAGTTTTATGGTTACGGCCTTGGGTTTTTAAAGTCTTTTTTGTTTATACAGGTACTGAAAAAAGACCCTAAAGAAATTTTTCCCGAATTATTTTTTAAATAATCGATTATGACAAAGATTATTGGGCTTACCGGAGGTATCGGAAGCGGAAAAACAACAGTAGCCAAAATGTTTATGGCACTTGGCGTACCTGTTTATTTTGCTGATGATGCTGCAAAAGAGATAATGGCCACTACTGAAGTCCATGAAAAGTTACGATCTGTTTTTGGCGATGCCATTATTGAAAATGGTGTCCTTAACAGAAAAGAACTGGCAAAAATTGTCTTTAATAATACAGAGCAACTACAAAAATTGAATATAATTGTTCATCCTTTGGTACAACTTCATTTTGAAAACTGGT
The DNA here is from genome assembly GCA_036386975.1 of Flavobacterium sp. GTDB lineage: Bacteria > Bacteroidota > Bacteroidia > Flavobacteriales > Flavobacteriaceae > Flavobacterium. Next base: position 1,328 of record DASVUQ010000302.1, read on the forward strand.
TAAAAAAGCATAAACAATCCCCATTTATTATTAAAGAAGCGGCAATATTATTTGAATCAGGCAGTTACAGGAATTGTGACGCTATTATCACTGTAACTGCCCCTTTAGAAGAGCGGATACGGAGGGTAAGCCAGAGAGATGCTGCCGATAAAGAGGCAGTTTTGCAGCGTATTAATAATCAGTGGACCGATGAAGAAAAAATCATAAAAAGTGATTATGTCATTCAGAATATTAATTTATCAGATACCCAAAAACAGGTCGCGAATATCTTTAAAATTTTATAAATTGTTTAAAAAATATTCCGCATGTTAATATTTGGTTAATGTATTTATTATACAAATGTTAAAATGTTAATTTTGTGTCTATGAACAAGACATTATTCAGATTACTTGTTTTTTTAATGAGCCTTTCCCTTATTGGGATTATACTGGTACAACTGTATTTAATTAATACCTCTTTACAAAATAATGAAGAGCAATTTAAATACCATGTAAAGCAGGTTATCGGAAGAGTAGCAGAAGATATAAAACAACAAGAAACGGTTGATATATTAAAACAATACAATATCCTTAAAGATAGTATTGGTAAAGACCCGCAGAAAAGCCAGTTGCTGGATTTCGTCTTAGTTCAAAAAAACAGGATAACAAATGAAACCATTATTTATTCTAACAGCATAATCTCACAGGATTATAATGTTAACCTTTCGTTCTTTGACAAAAAAAGGGATTCTGTTACGGCCAAAAATTTTGTAGCTGACAGAAAAACGGAAATATATTCCGGCAACTCAATAGACAGGGCACAAGTTCAAAACAACCCTAAACCCGATATGACCATTCGCAAATCAGGAGGTATCGGATTACTTGACAAAGCGCAATTTGAAATGTTTTTTCGTGATATTGTAGAAAACAAACCATTAACAGAAAGGATATCAAAAGAAACGCTACAGCAGGCCCTCAGGCAGGAACTGAACCAGGCCGATGTTAAAACCCCTTTTGAATTTGGTATTTACAATAACAGGCTAGCCACTGAGGTAAAATCAGAGAAATTTACATTCGATAAAAATTCGTCTTTCTCTACACCGATTTTTGGCGATAGCGACGGGAATACCAGTTATCAGCTCATCGTAAGTTTTCCTAAAAAGAAAATGTTCCTGTTCGAAGAACTCATAGGCATTACGATCCTATCTATAGTATTTACTTTAATAATTATTATAGCCTATAGTAGTGCACTAAGCCAGCTGATGAAACAGCGACAGATATCGGAAATTAAAACCGATTTCATAAACAATATGACCCATGAGTTCAAAACGCCTATAGCTACTATTAATTTAGCTCTGGACGCCATTAAGAACCCAAAGATCATTGCCGACACCGAAAAAACACAGCGTTACCTGCAAATGATCAGGGATGAAAACAAGCGTATGCATGCCCAGGTAGAAAACGTGTTACGAATATCAAAGCTGGAGAAGAGAGAACTGGACATTGCCAAAGAATCGACCAATATCCATGAGATAATAGAAGATGCCATGGAACATGTTAACCTTATTATAGAAGATCGCGGTGGTAAAATAACACCACATTTTAATGCCAGGAGAAGTTCCGTACTATTAAACGATATGCATTTTACCAATGTGATAGTCAATATACTGGATAATGCCATAAAGTATTCTCCCGAAAAACCGGTTATAACCATCCATACAGAAAATGTAAAGGATTTTATAATCATAAAAATAAAAGACCAGGGCGCCGGAATGAGTAAAGCAGCCCAAAAAAGAATATTTGAAAAATTTTACAGAGAGCACACAGGAGACATCCATAACGTAAAAGGGCACGGATTAGGCCTGGCTTATGTAAAACGAATAATAGAAGACCATAATGGCCTTATAAGTGTAGAAAGTGAAAAAGGTAAAGGAAGTACCTTTATAATAAAATTACCGTTAATAAATTAAGATATGGAAACAGAAAACAAGAAAATACTTTTAGTAGAAGACGATCCCAACTTCGGGTCCATCCTAAAAGATTATTTAATATTAAATGATTTTGATGTAACGCTGGCAAAAAACGGAATGGAAGGTTTTGAGAAATTCAAAAAAGATATTTATGACCTTTGCATCCTGGATGTAATGATGCCCTATAAAGACGGATATACCCTGGCCAAAGAAATCAGAGAGAAAAACAAAGATGTGCCGATTATATTCTTAACGGCAAAATCAATGAAAGAAGATGTTCTAAAAGGCTATAAAGTAGGTGCCGATGATTACCTGAATAAGCCTTTTGATTCCGAAGTATTGTTAATGAAAATCAGAGCGATTATCCAGAGAAAAGCAGTAGACACTAAAACAGATGTCACCAAATTCGAATTCGAGATAGGCAATTTCCACCTCAATTCAAAGCTGCGTTTCCTTACTTACAAAGATGAGGAGCCTATAAAATTATCTCCAAAAGAGAACGAGTTATTAAAAATGCTTGCCGTTTACGAAAACGATTTAATGCCCAGGGAACTCGCATTAACAAAAATCTGGAGGGACGACAACTATTTTACTTCCAGAAGTATGGACGTTTACATCGCCAAACTGCGAAAGTACCTCAAACCCGACGAAGATGTAGAAATACTAAATATCCACGGCGAAGGGTTCAGGCTCGTTGTAAAAAATAAAGTAAAAGAATAAATCAAGGCTCCATCACACTGGGGCCTTTTTTTTGTAGCTTATCCGGCTGTACATTTCAAGTTTTTATCAAAAAACGATTTTTTGTAAGAAGCAAAACGAGCTTCCTCCGGTCGCTGTTTTGTTCAACAAAAAGATTCGTTTTTCCTCAAAAAAGCTTTCCATTCCCATCCGGGCTAAGGATGTTATGGCCACTGAAGTTCGAGTCTTAAAGTCATTTGGTCCTTAAATTTTTCGCTATCACCATCCCAAAAACACCTTTATCATCAACTAAACCTATTAAGTTTTATATTCTTTACTCATTTTAAAGTATTAGCGTTTATAATAGAAAGTGTAACTTGTATCAGCATACTATACGAAAGGATTCGTACGGTACAGGGGCTTTATTGATACATTGCCGTCCAGGTGACATTGGTACACGACTCTACCTATAATCCACGTTAATCTATTATTAATAATCTTCGATGTATTTTATTTCCCCTTGTATTCGACAACACCATTGGTAGCTAAATCTTTATAAGGACTACGGATAACATAGCCTTCAGCAAAAATATATGAAAGAACTCCTTTTTCAATAGATTCAGTGTAGGTATAAATGTATTTTCCCTCTTCTAAAGTTACAGTATCACCATTAAAATTAATAACCTCATCTGTTTTACTAAGGCCTACTATATCACGACCATAAGGACGTTCATTGTCTATATCTACTAAAATTCTATCATTAAAGCCTTTGTATTTATTTAGTGGCATCCTCCCATGTTCTTTGGTATTGGATTATCTTGAGTTGATTCAATAATTCTTATAACTTTTTGCTGTTAATACATCAACAGTAGCGTGATTCATTACCATTTTACCATTAGGAGAATTAAGTTTTCTATCTAATGTTATCTTCCCTCCTGCTTTTTCTATATCCCCGCTACTACACAAATCCTTTCGTGTGGCACGTTCTACTTAACATCAAACATCCAAAAAACAACTACATCATCAACTAAACTTTATTAATTTTATAATTTTTACTCATTTCATTTTAAAGTATTAACGTTTATGATAGAAAGTGTAACTTTTTCAGCATACCATATGAAAGGATTCTTGTGGTAGCTGGGACTAGAAATAAATATATTATTTTTTAAAAGTAACAATTATAAAAAAAAGGCTTAGAAAAATTCTAAGCCTCGTTTCAAACTATAATTTACTGATATAACTTCCATAAATATCTTTAAACTGGTACCCTTCGGTAAAGCGGTCTTTACTC
>DASVUQ010000303.1:0-1656 GCA_036386975.1 Flavobacterium sp.
CAGGTCAATTTGTTTTTTCTCTAGCTCATATTTTTCGCTGGACTGTAAAATAATGACCAGGTACCCCCGGTTTTCGGCTTCCTCTAAAATACCGTTTAATACGCTCGAAAAAAAATGGTGTACCGTAGCAGGAATAATGACACCAATAGTTTTGGTCTCATTGGTCCGCAGGTTTACGGCATTTGAATTGGGCTTATAATTCATAGATTGGGCCATTTCTATCACTCTGGCCCGTGTTGTTTTGCTGATATCGGCATAGCCTTTCAGTGCTTTTGAAACGGTTGTTACTGAAATTCCTAAAGCTGAAGCAATATCTATAAGTTTGGTATCATTCATAGCATTAAATGTAATAAAAAATATCACTATTGTAGTACACCAGAAATAAAATACATTTTAACGAAAACGTTTTCGGTGTTTTCGAAAACGTTTTCGTTAAACCTATTCTTCCTGATACGTTAAGTTAGTATTAAGTTTATAATAAAATATTTACTAAGAATGCTAATTAATACATTAATTATGAAACAGTTTTATACACTTAATAGCAAGATAATTGCACTTCTATTTTTTGTTTGTATTCCTATTGCCTCTTTTGCACAAAGCAAAGGCTCGATATCAGGAAAAATAACAGATGAAAGAGGGCAACCTACTGCTGATGTTGTTCTCTTATTGAGAGAAACAAACAAAACGATAAGCCCTGATGCAACCGGTAGCTATTCTTTTACAAACCTGGATGCAGGAAGTTATACGCTTGTGGTTTCAGGTATTGGTACCGAAAGAATAGAAAAGGTAGTAACCGTAAAGGATGGAGAAAATACCAGACTTGATGTTGCCCTAAAAAATTCTTCTGAAACATTGAATGAAGTTGTAATTACAGGTTCTTCGGCTCCCAGGACAAAATTACAGTCCAGTGTAGCCATTACTTCTTTAGGAGCCAGGGCCATTGAAGACCGTGCTCCGATAAGCACAGCAGCAATCCTTCAGACCATTCCGGGTTTTGTGGTAGAATCTTCAGGCGGGGAAATAGGAAACAATTTGTTTGCCAGAGGTATTCCTTCGGCTGGAGCTTATGAATATGTCCAGATCCAGGAAGACGGTTTGCCGGTTTTTGAAGACGGCGCTTTGCAATTTGCCAATGCCGACGTGTTTTACCGGCTTGATGAAACCGTTAAGAAAATGGAAGCCGTCCGTGGAGGTTCTGCATCGATTTTTGCTTCTAATGCTCCTGGCGGGATTATCAATTTCATTTCTAAAACAGGTCAGAATGATTTTCAGGGCAGGGCTAAAGTAACGGTTGGGAATTATGGTTTGTATCGGAACGATTTAAATTTAAGCGGTGCTGTTATAAAAGACAAATTGTTTTTTAATGTAGGTACTTTTTATCGCGTAGATAATGGGATCAGGAACCCGGGTTTTACAGCAAACAGAGGCGGACAGGTAAAAGCAAATGTGACGTATAAATTTAACAGCAACAATCAGGACGATTACCTAAGGCTAAATTTTAAAAGGTTAGATGACAGAAATATTTTCTATCTTCCAATTCCTTTAAAAAACAATAATGGAAAAATAGAAGGGATTCCCGGGTTTGATCCAAATTACGGAACGTTGACTTCTTCGAATTTTTCCCAGCTTTCTGTTCCACAAGTTGGAGGAGGTACT
>DASVUQ010000304.1:0-11997 GCA_036386975.1 Flavobacterium sp.
TGTAAAAAAACCGGACGAAGAAATGGATGATGTAGCAGTAAAGCACTGGCAATCGGGTTTCCATAATATTACATTTCATATTATAAGCAGTAAAGATGTAGAAGATACGATTATTGATTTTGTGGCTTTACATCGTATCAATTTGTTGGCGATGCTCCATAAGAAAAGAAGTTTTTTCGAAAATTTATTCCATACCAGTAGGACGAAACAAATGGCGTTCCATACTAAAATCCCGTTATTGGCCATTAATCAATAAACCGTTTGCCTAAATTTTAATTTCATTTGTTAATTCCATTTGAATTGCGGGATTAGGATTATATTTGCCGGTAAACTTACTTACTTTAATGACGATTTACGATACGCTAAAAGACCGGTACCAACAGGAGTTAACGCATTTAAAACAAAAATACAATACGATTAGTACGTTTAGGGTGCTCAGCATCTTGTTGCTTTTTGTTACTGTTTTTTATTTTATCAAAACCGCAAATACCATTTTTGCCTATACTGCAGTAGTGTTGCTGGCTGTTTTTTTAGTGTTGATGCGTTGGCATACGAACATTAGCAGGAAAAAACAATTTGCAACAGCTTTGGTAGCTATTAACGAAAAGGAAATCCTGTACCTGAACCGTACGGTTATTCCGTTTGAAGATGGTGCAGGTTTTAATGATTTTAAACATCCGTATGTGTATGACCTTGATATTTTTGGCCCGCATTCTTTGTTCCAGCATTTAAACAGGACCTATACTTTTATTGGGACGAAAACACTGGCCGGGCAATTGACCCACATTCTTCCCAACGACCAGATCGAGGATAATCAGGAAGCGGTGCAGGAACTGGCCCAAAAACTGGACTGGCGCCAGGATTTTATGGCTTTTGCCAAAATCAGTAACGACTCAAAGCAGTTGTATCATACGCTTATCAACTGGAGTACGTTTGCCAGTACACCGGTATCAAAAATAAGCGTGATTATAAGTATCGTATCACCATTGTTTTTAATTGCTTCATTTGTAGCATATCAGTTGACCAAAGCCCCCGTTTTTGTGTCACTAATGAGTTTCTTTTTTGTTTTCAACCTTATTTTTCTGGGTAGTTTCTATAAAAGGATTACTATCGAAATAGCCAATGCAGAAGGCGTAGATGCTATTATTAAACAGTACGGCCTGATCGTAAAGCATATCGAGAAAGCATCATTTACTTCTAAAAAGGCACAGGCGTTACAAAAACAATTAGCATATAAAAATGAAACTGCCAGCCTGCACCTGCAACAATTGTCTTCATTATTCTCTAAAATGGATAGCATCCATAATCTTGTAACAACAATCCTTTTTAACGGATTATTTTTGTTCCATCTACATAACTTAAAAGGATTATTACAATGGAAAAAAGTCAATGCTGTCGCCTTAACGCAATGGCTGGCTGTTATTGGCGAATTTGAAATGCTGAATAGCCTGGCGAATTTTTCATACAACAATCCCGCTTTTGCTTATCCGTTTTTAAATACCGAATATGAGATTAGTTTCTCCGGCCTGAGCCATCCACTACTGAATGAAAAGACAAGGGTACGGAATGATGTTTCATTCCAGCCACAGTCTTTTATGATCCTGACGGGTTCTAACATGTCGGGTAAAAGTACTTTTTTAAGAAGCTTAGGCATCAATATGGTACTTACAGGCATGGGCGCTCCCGTTTGTGCGGGTGCTGCCCGTGTACACCCGCTTCCGGTTTTGGTATCGATGCGATTGTCTGACTCTTTATCGGATAGCGAATCCTATTTTTATGCTGAAATTAAAAGGCTGAAACAAATTATGGACGAGCTCGAAGAACAGCGTGCATTTGTCCTTCTGGACGAAATACTACGCGGTACCAATTCTGATGATAAGCGTAGCGGGACGATTGCGGTAGTCAAAAAAATGGTCCACAAAAAAGCTATTGGCGCGATTGCCACACATGATATTGAAGTTTGCCTGACCACCAATGAATTTCCGGAGCGATTAACCAACAAATGTTTTGAGGTAGCGATTATAAATGATGATCTGCATTTTGATTATAAATTGTACGACGGCATCTGTAAAAATAAAAGCGCTACATTCCTGATGGAAAAAATGGGCGTGATTTAGAATCCATTACTAATCTTAAATCTTTATTCCCAAATCTAAAATCTAAACTCTTCAAAAGAAGCAACAAAAAAAACCGCAAATTCAATGAAGATGCGGTTTTTCAAAATATAAAAAAGGGTTGGTTGAAATAGTAGTATTGTCGGATTAATTGTTTAGCATAACGGGCATTACGAGCATAGTCACTGTTTCTCCTTCATCAAGTCCATCTACCGGGGTTAAAATCCCTGCACGGTTAGGCAATGACATTTCGAGCATAATCATATCCGATTGCAGGTTCGTCAGCATCTCTGTTAGGAAACGGGAGTTAAAGCCTATTTGCATATCATCGCCCTGGTAATCACAGGTCAAGCGTTCTTCTGCTTTATTGGAATAATCAATATCTTCTGCAGAAATGTTCAGTTCAGCACCGGCAATCTTTAGACGGATCTGGTGTGTTGTTTTGTTAGAGAAAATAGCGACACGGCGTACAGAACTTAAGAACTGAGAACGGTCAATCATTAATTTATTGGGGTTTTCTTTTGGTATAACCGCTTCGTAATTCGGATACTTTCCGTCGATAAGACGACAGGTCAGAATATAGTTATCAAAAGAAAAAGTAGCATTGGAATCGTTGTATTCAATTTTTACTTCTGCATCCGATGCACCAAGGATATTTTTTAAAATAGTTAATGGTTTTTTAGGCATAATAAAATCGGCCACTTCTGAAGCTTGTACATCAGTGCGGGCATATTTTACCAATTTGTGTGCATCTGTGGCCACAAAAGTCAGCCCTTCCGGAGAAAACTGAAAGAAAACACCGGACATCACCGGGCGCAGATCATCATTTCCAGCTGCAAAAATGGTTTTGCTTACGGCAGTAGCGAGTACATCAGCAGGAACCAGTGTCGTTGACGGGTCTTCGAGGCTTACTGATTTTGGGAACTCTTCACCGGGTGCATAAGCGAGTGCGTATTTACCGGAATTGGAACTAATTTCGATCGTACTGTTTTCTTCTACAGTGAAAGCCAGCGGTTGCTCCGGAAATGTTTTTAAAATTTCAAGCAATAATTTTGCAGGAACGGCCACACTTCCCTGGCTTGTTGAATCTATTTCTAAAGTAGCCGACATCGTTGTTTCTAAATCTGATGCAGAAACGGTTAATTTGCTACTTTCTAATTCGAATAAAAAATTATCTAAAATAGGTAAGGTATTATTACTATTAATAACACTTCCCAGCACTTGTAGTTGTTTTAACAAGTAGGAACTTGATACTATAAACTTCATTTTTTTGTTTGGTTTATTTAATCACTTGTTTATAGCGTGATTTTTTTTAAGTTTTACAAATATATCTTAAACTATTTAATATTAAAAACATTTTTATCAACACTACCGGCTGTATTTCTTTTTGCGCAAATAGGTAAAAATAACTCCGAAAAGAGCAAGCAAAACTATTGGTAATCCTACAGTTATAATCTGCGACCGGGTGTAGTTTTGATGTACTTTTTCTTTATCTAAAACCGGTAAATCCACTTCTTTGTTCCGGATGTTAATAAGTCCGGTATCATCCAGTAAATAATTCACGCTGTTGATTAAAAACTCTTTGTTTCCATATACTTTATTGGTCCATTTGTCATACCCCAGTTCCAATGGCTGGAAGTTCTTGTCGAGCTGGTTTTTAATTACATCTCCATCGGCAATCACCATCATTTTAGTTGCTGTTCCAATGGGTTTAAAACCGGCATCAGCAAAAGGCATTACGCGGTTTTCATATACCGAATGAAAGCTACCTTCTATAAGTACGCATAACGGAATGTTACCCAAATTCTTAAACTCCTCCTGTTCCGGACGCTCAGAAACCATACTGAAGCTTACTTCAACGGGCGTCCCTACAGGCTTGGAATAGGGAGAAGATTGTAGTAAAACCGTCTTCTTCAAGCCATTTTTTAAGGTGTCGATACTGTTGCTGAATTCAAATTTTAATCCGTTAATATTAGTAATTATCGGATTTTTACTTTTTTCTGGCGGAGACACAAATGGGGCATAAAACCAGGGGAATTGACTGTATTGTGTGCTGCTTCCGGGTTCTCCTGTAGCCAGGACAATAGGTGTTGCCACTATGTCTTTTACTAATGTCGGGTTAATACGGAAACCATATTTAAAAAACATATCGTTAAGGTTCAGGTCCCGTGGAAACGCCAATGCTACTCCTGATTCATTATAGAGGCTGTCCATTTCCATATTGACCTGGTCTACAAGCCAGATCGTTTTGCCACCATTTACAATAAACTGGTCCAGGACCATCTTTTCCTGATCGGAAAAGGTTTCTGTAGGTTTGGCAATAATGGCCAGGTCGTACTTTTTTAAGGCGGTAAGGGTTTGTACCGGTTGTTTAGCAACAGAATCCAGTGTAAATGGGCCAATGTAGTAACTCTCCCGTACTGATTTCAGGAAGTCTGCAATTTGTACGTCTTTTAATTCCCCATTGCCTTTTATGATTGCTATTTTCTTTTCTTTGTTTTTGGTAATTTTATTAAAGGCATCTGCAAAAGCATATTCTAAATGTTGTACGGAACTGGTCACTTTTTGGGTGGTAGAAGCGCCCATGATATTTTTGAGCAAAGGGACTTTGACACTTTTATTTTTATACGTTGCGATGGCCCAGGGGAAAACCACTTCCTGGGTTTGTTTTCCTTTATCTTCCAGTGTCACATTAATAGGGGTAAGGCCACGATTGAAGAAAGACTGCATGATGGAATCTTTTTCTTCTTCTTTCTCTAATGGGTTTACAAACTGAAATATCACATTGGAATTATAAGCTTTAAATTCTTCCAGTAACTGCCTCGTCTCCGTTTGTAAACGTTTAAATTCCCCCGGGAACTGGCCTTCCAGGAACACGTCGATATACAAAGGTTCTTTGGCTTCTTCGATAATGGCCAGTGAAGTGGCAGAAAGTGTATATCGTTTATCTTTGGTTAAATCGAAACGCTGAAAAAAATAACTGCTCAGTATATTAATTACAATAAGGACAGCTATGGTAATGAGCAATTTTTTTGTATTTATTTTTGTGTTGTTTTTCATTACGATTTAAAAGATTTTAATTTGTAAACAGTAAACAAAAGAAACAAAAAAGTAATACTGATAAAATAAATCAAATCACGGGTATCGATGACACCGCGGCCCATACTTTTAAAATGATCTTCCATTCCGATACCTGCGATACTATTTTCTATCGACTGAAAATAAGTAGCTAAACCACTAAACCCAAAATAAAACACAAAGCATAAAAATACAGAAAGTATAAAAGCTACAATCTGGTTCTCTGAGAGGGTAGAGGTAAAAATCCCAATAGCCGTGTAGCCTGCAATTAAAAATAAAAGGCCCAGGTAGGAACCTGTCGTGCTTCCCATATCAATATTGCCTTCGGGTATGCCCAGATCTGATATTACTTTGACATATATAAATGTAGGTATGATTGCCATAACAATAAGCAGCATGGCACCTAAGAATTTTCCGTTTACAATTTGCCAGATACTAATCGGTTTTGTTAATAAAAGTTCCAGTGTACCCTGTTTTTTTTCATCCGAAAAACTTCGCATCGTAACTGCCGGGATCAGGAAGATAAGGAGCCACGGCGCAAGCGTAAAAAAGGGGCTCATATCGGCAAAACCGGAATTAGGAATATTAAAATCCCCTTCAAAAACCCAAAGGAATAGGCCATTAAGCAACAGGAAAATGGCAATAACCAGATAACCGATAGGCGAACCAAAGAAGGATTTGATTTCCCGTAATAAAATTGATTTCATTACATTTTTTTTATAATTAAAATATCTTGATGCTCATTTAAAATTCCAGGTGTTGCTCCTGACCAATTTCCTCTAAAAAAATCCGTTACTTCAAAACCATTTTTGGAGAACAAATCTAAAATATATTCTTTTTGAAACCCAACATTTGCTTCTTTAACTGCTTTATCCATTAAAGAATAATTGTTAAACTTAAACGGAAAATTTTTCTTGCCGTTTTGCAGCATCTTATTTTCGGTTTCGTTGTCTAAAATAAAAAAGGTAGCAAAGCATTTTTTATCTTTCTTTAAAACCCTATGGATTTCTTTGACATAATTTTCTAAATCTTCAGGCATCATGTGAGTAAATACAGAAGTTAAAAATGCAAAATCAAAGGTTTCATTTTCGTAAGGAAAAACGAGTGTTGACGCTACTTCTTCTGTATTTAAATTATATAAATCGTTCTTTAGAGGAATCAGTTTAAAATTAAAATTAGGATATTTTTTACTGATATTTTCATTGCACCAATCTACTCCTTTTTTTACAATATCAAAACCTTCATAACGCCCCTTTTCAGAAAGAAATTCAGTAAAAGGAACCGCCATCCGGCCAATACCGGAGCCAATATCGAGAATAGTACTTTCAGGAGTTAAGGCACCATATTTTTTAAAATAGTCAAAAAACTGCTTTCCAATTTTGAGATAATCTCCTGAACCGGTAAAGATCATTCCTTTCGGGGGCATCAACGGATGCTTTCTCCTAAATACATCCTGAGGCAAATAAATAAGCCGCCTTAATGTGTAGCGGAAACTTACCGGAAGGGAATAAAAAGCTTTACGTACTATTATATTCATTTTTTAATTTTTAAAGTGTGATACAGTTTAAAGTTTAAGGTTTAAAGTTTAAAGTCATCAAAATAACAAAATACAAGTTAACAAGTTCATTCTTTAAACTTTAAACTTTAAACTTTAAACTTTAAACCTTAAACTAAACTAACGAGCTTATCCACACTCCATGCCTGTGGTTTTTCATTAAAGAGTTTTTTAGTAAATTCCCATACGTCATAAAACACAGCTGACTGCCTGTAATTTTCTAAATCCTGTTCTGTTTCCCAGTAGCTGTAAGTAAAGAATGTATTCTTGTTATTTTTGTCCTGATACAATTCTAACAAACGGTTTCCGGGTGCTTTTCGTATTTTTTCTTTTACCAGTTCAAAATTATCAAGGAACGCAGGAATATGCACCTCATGAAAACTCATTTTTACTATTCGTACCAGCATGATATTAATGCATTAAATTAAATTATTTCATCTGTAAAAACTACTGTAATCGCATCTCTGTAGCCCAACCCCAACAAGGTGGATGCACTTCCTACACTCATTGGGTTACTTCTGAAAATAGCAATTTCCAGAAAACCGGCTTCATTAAAAATGGCCAGTTTATCTCCTTCATAGTTTTTCATTTCATACGTACTATTGTTACCAATATCCGAATACTTAAACCATATATTCTTTATAGGTGAAATCCTTTTTTGATTGTGCCGTTGTGTAAGAGGGATCTCGTAAGGCCTGCCTTTAGCTACTTCCAGAAACAGTTTTTTAGTTATATTAGTCACTACATTGCCCATATGGTCAATATAAATAATATTTCCCCTGATACTATTTTTATCGGCACTTATTATAGGTTTCAATTCGGTAATTTGTTTTAAACTGATAATTTCCCGACCAATAATATTCAGTAAACCCCCTTTTGCAAGATGGCAGGCAACAGTAACAAAAACATCTATATCTGTGCCTTCATAAGGTAAATGATCGTGAATAGTAATAGCGACCATTTTTTGAGGCACCATTTTCTGGATCAGCATGCTTAATATTCCGTTATCGGCACAAATAAAATAATGATCGTCCCATTCTATCGCTACGTGTTGTGTTTCTTTATTCCTTTCGGCGTCAACGCCAATAATATGAACCGTACCTTTTGGAAAACTAGAATACGCAGCCCCTACAATATAACTTGCTTCACTAATGTTAAAAGGATCAATGTTGTGAGAAATATCGACAATGGTAGCTTCAGCAAATTCAGACAGGATTTTCCCTTTCAAAGCACCAACAAAGTGGTCTTTGAGGCCGTAATCGGTAGTAAGGGTAATTATTGACATAATTTTGTTATAATAATGCTTTGGCTTACGCTAAATTTCTTAAATTTGAAATGCAAAGCTAATAATTATCAGCGACTATTTTTTAATTAAATATCTTACCATTTGAACGAAAGAACTATAGAACTCATAGACATCGCTCCAAAAGATTTTTGGGGCGCTCAGGATACTCATCTTGAAACCATTAAAAAATACTATCCGAAGCTAAAAATTGTTGCCAGAGGTACTACAATAAAAGCTTTTGGTGAAAAAGAAGTTTTAGACGAATTTGAAAATCGTTTTCAAAGGCTTATGTTACATTTTACCAGGTACAATAATATAGACTCCAATGTCATAGAACGGGTTATCGAAGGCGGGAGCCAGCAGGTAGAACGTATGGGCGACCAGGATAAGATCCTCGTGCACGGTGTGGCCGGGAAGATAATCAAAGCCATGACGCCTAACCAGCAACTGCTTGTAGATACCATGAATAAAAATGACATGGTTTTTGCTGTTGGCCCGGCAGGGACAGGAAAGACCTATACCGGTGTGGCCATGGCCGTAAAAGCATTAAAAGAAAAACAGGTAAAACGTATTATCCTGACACGCCCGGCAGTCGAAGCCGGTGAGAATTTAGGCTTTTTACCTGGGGATATGAAAGAAAAACTTGATCCTTATATGCAACCATTATATGATGCTTTACGCGATATGTTACCCAACGAAAAACTTGAAGATTACATATTAAAAGGGATCATCCAGATTGCCCCACTGGCATTCATGCGCGGACGTACACTAGACAATGCGTTTGTGATCCTTGATGAAGCACAAAACACAACACATTCTCAGATGAAAATGTTTTTGACGCGTATGGGCAAAAGTGCTAAATTCATGATTACAGGAGACCCGGGGCAAGTCGATTTACCAAGAAGGACTATTTCCGGATTAAAGGAAGCATTATTAGTATTAAAAGATGTAGAAGGGATTGGTATTATCTATTTAGATGATAAAGATATCGTCCGTCACCGATTGGTAAAAAAGGTAATCGATGCGTACAAACAAATCGAAAACCATGATTAGCCTGCCATTGCAAAAGTTGCAAGCAATAAAGCAAAGAACCATATAGGATTATCAAAAAGTTTTCAATCAAAATTATTAGGAGCAGATGGCTTGGGCATTTCAACAAACACAATTCCCGCTTGAGCCACTCGCTTTTCTTCTGCTTTAAAGGCAGAAGAAAGAGCTTAAACAATGGCACAATCGGGGCTACTTAACAAAATTCCGTATTTTTAGAAACACCTGACTATTGTGTGCCAACGTAACTTCAAAAAATTGCGAAGTCGCGAAGAAGTTATATAATTTTGCGCCTTAGGGGCTTTGCGAGAAATTAAAAATATAATCCAATCATTATCTATGAGAACTTTCTTCTAGCAATTGCATCATTTCTTCTTTTAAAACAAATTACTTTTACATCTTCAAAAAAACAACAACTGCTATAATGAACAATACCATCACAGCTACCAATTTCAATTTTCCCAATCAAAAATCAGTATACCACGGCAAAGTACGTGAAGTATATAATATCAATGATGAGCTATTAATTATGGTAGCCACGGACAGGCTTTCTGCTTTTGATGTGGTCATGCCAAAAGGAATTCCTTATAAAGGCCAGATCCTGAACCAGATTGCGACCCGGTTTATGGAGTTAACGCAGGACATAGTTCCCAATTGGCTTATTGCTACTCCGGACCCTAATGTTGCCGTTGGTCATTTATGTACCCCTTTTAAAGTAGAAATGGTAATACGCGGTTATCTTGCCGGACATGCAGCCAGAGAATATGCGTTAGGTAAAAGAACGCTTTGCGGAGTGGCCTTACCAGAAGGTTTAAAAGAAAATGATGCCTTTCCTGAACCTATTATCACACCATCGACCAAAGCAGATAATGGTGCGCACGATGAAGATATTTCACGGGAAGCAATTCTGGAAAAAGGGATTGTTTCAGAAGAAGATTATAGTATTCTTGAAAAATATACAAGGGCTTTATTTAAAAGAGGGACAAGTATTGCTAAAGATCGTGGGTTAATACTGGTAGACACAAAATACGAATTCGGTAAAGATAAAGACGGAAAAATTGTGTTGATAGACGAAATCCATACGCCGGATTCCTCACGTTATTTTTATGCAGAAGGGTATCAGGAACGACAGGATAAGGGTGAAGAACAAAAACAATTATCCAAAGAATTTGTACGCCGCTGGTTAATCGAAAATGGTTTTCAGGGAAAAGAAGGGCAGCAAATTCCAAATATGACCGAAGAATACATACAATCGGTTTCCGAAAGATATATTGAATTATATGAGAAAATTTTAGGGGAACCTTTTGTAAAAGCAGATATCTCTGCGATTGATAAAAGGATTGAAACGAATATTTTTAATTTTTTTAAAAAATAAAAATTATTTTATAATATACAGCCGCGCCAGTAATGGCGCGGCTTTTATTATATATACCAATAAGTAGTTGCGTACGAGAATGTTAAAATTGTGTTATAATATTTTTCATGCTGTAACGAATCAGAAAACGCTTCGTCTATTAAAGTATAATCAAAAAATCAAAAAATAATCTTAAAACAATCATCATGAAAAAATCAATCGCTTATTTAGGAATCGCATTATTATCTTTAGGAAATGTAGCTCTTGCTTCAAATTCATTTAATGCAACATTAGAAAATCGTACCATTACAATCAAAACAACACTTACCCCTTTATGTCAGGCAATAGTTAAAGGAGATCTTGAAACCATTAAAAAAATGATTGGATTTGGGTGTAACATTAATGAAGCATCAAGCGGAATGACACCATTAATGTTAGCCGCCCGCTACAATAATGTGGAAGTAATAGAATTACTTTTAGCCAATGGTGCCTATCCAAACGTAAAAAATGATAAAGGTTATACCGCTTTAAAATGTGCACAGTTATCAAACGCAAAAGAGGCCGTAGCACTTCTTCAACAAAAACGTAAAAAATAATAATCAAAAAAATTAATAATCAAAAATCATAATCTTTTAAAAACAATCATCATGAAAAAATCAATCGTTTACTTAGGAATCGCATTATTATCTTTAGGAAATGTAGCCCTTGCTTCAAATTCAGTTAATACAAAATCAGAAAATCGTACTATCACAATCAACAGAACAGTTACCCCTTTATGTCAGGCAGTAATTAAAGGAGACCTTGAAACCGTTAAAAAGATGATCGAGTTTGGTTCTGACATCAATGAAGCATCAAACGGAATGACACCATTAATGTTTGCCGCCCGTTATAATAATGTAGAGGTAATAGAATTACTTTTAGCTAATGGTGCCAATCCAAACATCAAAAATGATAAAGGCTTTACCGCTTTAAAATATGCACAGTTATCAAATGCTACAGAGGCTGTAGCACTTCTTCAGCAAAAAAGTAAAAGTAAGAGATAATAAAAATCATCAATCAAGCTCAAATCCCGTATCATACGGGATTTTTTGTTTTAGTTTAACTTTGATTAAAATAGCATTTTTTAATGAAGTCAAAGACTTTTAAGCTGCCTTTGTTTTTCAGGTTTACTTAAATTTAGCAGTAGAACTTTAATTCTACTTTAGACCTTTAATTGTTGTGTTATATAGCTGAATTAAAATAAAATATCACAATCCTGGTTATGAGTTATTCTTTAGATTTTTGTGTGTCTTTAAAACCCGGGGAAAGAAGGCCTCACTTTGAGGCAGACTTTACCCGTTTGGCAGAGAAATAACACCATTAATCACTATTACTGCAGCATATTTTATACTAATTCATTCATTGTGTGTTTTTAATTTCTCGCAAAGGTGCTAAGACGCAAAACTATAGGGGAATGTATTAGGTGCCTGCCTACTTTTAAGTTATACCGGCACACCGCTGTTCCCATGTTTCTTAAAACACAAAATTTTTTTGATAGCCGCGATTGTAGCGGCATCCTGCGCTT
>DASVUQ010000305.1:0-12357 GCA_036386975.1 Flavobacterium sp.
TGTATGCCAAAGTGGGTAGCTAAAAAGTTTGGTGAAAATCCAAAAAAGGCAAGTAATCTGAATAATTACCTGCCTTTTTTCCTGAAATTTATTATTGATATAAAGATTTGTCATAAACTATGACAGCTGGCTCATCTGATACCCACGGTATAACTTATTGTCTACTATTTCCCAAATGACAAAAAAATGAGCAAAAAGCATTCTTTCCCTCGGGTTTTCAATTGTTTTTACATATTGTGAATACCTTACGGCCACTGTATTTCCTTCGGTGACAATATGACTTATTACTACTCTTGAGCTTTCGTATGCACGGTGTACTTCTGCTGCAAGGCTTAATATGCCTTCACGTTTTAATTGCAGGAATCCCTTGCTGCTGTTCCAGTCCAGGACTACATCAGGATGCAGATACGAATCCATTATTTTTTCATCAATAAGGGCTTCAGAGTTATAGAATGATTCTATTAATTTTTTTGCTGACATAACTATTCCAATTTTTTTAAAATTTCCGGAATTTTTTTAATATTTGCTAATTGTTTTAGCTTTTCACGGGATTCTTCTATAGGTGTACCAAAGTATGACTTCCCACCTTCTACTGATTTTGTAACTCCGGTTTGCCCCATTATTACTGCTTTACTACCAATGGTTATTCCACTTGTAGTTCCTACCTGCCCCCAGATAGTAACCTCATCTTCAATAATTACACAACCTGCAATACCTGTCTGGGAAGCGATAAGGCATTTTTTACCGATAACAGTATCATGTCCTACGTGTACCTGGTTGTCTATTTTTGTACCTCTTCCGATAGTGGTATCGCCTGTAACGCCTTTATCTATGGTGCAAAGTGCCCCTATACCGACGTTATCTTCTATAATTACCCTGCCACCGGATAATAACTGGTCAAAGCCTTCTTCCCTTTTTTTATAATAAAAAGCATCTGCTCCCAGTACTGTTCCGGCATGGATAATGACATTATCACCAATGATGGTATTATCATAAATGGCAACGTTGGAATGGATAAGGCAATTTTTTCCTATAACCACATTATTTCCTATAAAACAATTGGGTTGTATTACTGTACCTTCTCCAATCACTGCACTTACTGCTATAGCAATATTAGCACTTTGGAATGGCCTGAAATGTCGGGTTAATACATTAAAATCCCTAAAAGGGTCATCGGACAATAATAAGGCTTTGCCTTCCGGACAATCTACTTTTTTATTGATTAAAATAATTGTTGCTGCAGATTGTAATGCTTTTTCATAATACTTCGGGTGGTCCACAAAAACAATATCCCCAGGCTCCACAACATGAATTTCGTTTATGCCATAAACAGGAAAACCTGCATCACCAACATAGTCACAACTGATGATTTCGGCTATTTCTTTTAAAGAACTGACTTTGGGAAATTTCATGGTTAATTTGAAGATTTATAAATGAGATATTTGGGAGTTTACTACTATTGAGATATTTTCAAATTATCTCATTCTCCAATTGATTATTCTTTTACGCGCTCCATATACGACCCTGTTGCGGTATCAATTTTAATTTTATCTCCTTCATTAATAAATAAAGGTACGTTTACGGTTGCACCGGTTTCTACCGTTGCGGGTTTGGTAGCATTGGTAGATGTATTTCCTTTTACACCCGGTTCCGAATACGTTACTTCAAGTACAACGGAAGCGGGCATATCTACTGAAAGTGGTAAATCTGTTTCTGTATTAATGCTAATCATTACATTTTCTCCTTCTTTTAATAATTCCGGGGCATCCAGGATCGCTTTATTTAAAGAGATTTGCTCGAATGATTCTACATTCATAAAGTGAAACAGATTACCTTCCGGATAAAGAAACTGGAATTTATGGTTTTCTACACGGATTTCTTCAATTTTATGACCTGCAGAAAAGGTATTGTCCAATACTTTCCCATTGGTTAAGCTCTTTAATTTCGTTCTGACAAAAGCAGGACCTTTACCTGGTTTTACGTGAAGGAATTCGATTATTTTATAAATATCATTATTGAATTTGATACACAATCCGTTCTTAATGTCTGATGTAGATGCCATTTGTTTTATTTTAGATTTATTAATGCAGATTTTAGATTTTTTAAAAAACGAATCTGTCCTTATTTTTTAATATATAATGTTCTGTTTGTTACTATATAATTCAGGGTACAACTCTAAAATCTAAATTCTAGAATCTAAATTCAATAATTCCCTGAATAGCCCTTCATTACACCCCGTGATGAATTCCTGATAAAAAGCAGTATCTCATCTCTTTCTGGTGTGGCTTCCATTTCTGCTTCAATAATGCCTACAGCCTGGGAAGTATTGTAATTTTTTTGATATAAAATTCTGTAAATTTCCTGGATTTCCCTGATCTTTTCTGTAGTAAACCCTCTTCTTCTAAGGCCGACTGAATTGATACCTATATAAGATAACGGTTCTTTTGCTGCTTTTGTATAAGGTGGTACGTCTTTCCTGACCAATGATCCTCCGGAAATCATAGCATGATCGCCAATATTAATAAATTGATGAATTGCGGCAAGCCCGCCAACGATAGCGTATTTCCCAACAGTAACATGTCCGGCAAGTGCCACACCATTTACAATGATAGCATTATCGCCAATATGGCAGTCATGGGCAATATGGGCAGTGGCCATAATCAGGCAATTGTTGCCTAATGTAGTTTGTCCTGATGCTATTGTACCTCTGTTTATGGTTACACATTCTCTAATGGTACAATTATCACCAATAATGGCCAATGAATCTTCGCCACCGAATTTTAGGTCCTGTGGGATGGCTGATATTACTGCGCCGGGAAAAATATTGCAATTTTTCCCAATCCGTGCTCCTTCCATAATCGTTACATTAGAACCTATCCAGGTACCATCACCAATGACCACATTATTATGAATAGTGGTAAAAGGTTCTATAACAACATTCTTTGCGATTTTTGCACCTGGATGAACATATGCTAGGGGTTGATTCATCTGTTTTTATTGTTTATTATAGGTTAGAAAAAAGCTTTAATTGGTGTATGTATATATACCATAAAGCTTTCTTTTGTTTATTGTTTTCTTGCAATTTGGGCCATTAATTCTGCTTCTGCCACTAATTTACCATTCGCATAAGCATTGGCCTGCATGTGGCATATACCGCGCCGAATAGGCGTGATTAAATCGCATTTAAATAGTAATGTATCTCCTGGTAAAACTTTGTGTTTGAATTTTACATTGTCAATCTTCATAAAAAAAGTAAGATAATTTTCCGGGTCCGGAACGGTACTTAACACTAAAATACCACCGGTTTGTGCCATTGCCTCCACAATAAGGACGCCGGGCATTACAGGTGCTTCCGGAAAATGGCCTACAAAAAAAGGTTCATTCATAGTTACATTTTTCAAACCCACCACATGGTTCTCCGACATTTCTATAATTCTGTCTATGAGTAAAAACGGAGGCCTGTGGGGCAGGATACTCATAATTTTATGAATATCCATTAATGGTTCCTGGTGCAGGTCGTACACCGGAACATAATTACGCTGTTCGATTTTTATAATTTTTGCCATTTTTTTTGCGAATTGCGTGTTTATTAAATGGCCTGGTTTGTTGGCTATGACTTTCCCTTTTATCCTGGTACCTATTAATGCCAGGTCACCTATAATATCCAATAGCTTGTGACGTGCCGCCTCATTAGGATAATGAAGGGTAAGATTATCTAAGATACCGTTGGATTTTACCGAAATCCTGTCTTTACCAAATGCTACTTTGAGGCTTTCCATTGTTTTTTCGGAGATCTCTTTATCAACATAAACAATAGCATTGTTAAGGTCTCCGCCCTTTATGAGCCCATTCTCCAGCAACGATTCGAGTTCATGAAGAAAGCTGAATGTCCTTGCATTGGCGATTTCTGATTTAAAATCGGAAATATGTTTTAAAGTTGCATTCTGTGTCCCTAAAACTTTTGTACCAAAATCGACCATCGCGGTTACCTGATAGTCATCACATGGCATTACGAGTATTTCACTTCCTGTGGCTTCATCTGTAAAAGAAATAACTTCTTTGACCACATAATATTTCCTCATGGCTTCCTGTTCTACAACGCCGGCCTGTTCAATAGCTTCCACAAAATCTTTAGAAGAACCATCCATAATTGGTAATTCCGGTGCATTGATTTCTATGATTACATTATCGACATCACAGCCGACCAATGCCGCTAACACATGTTCTGATGTTTGTATTTTGACCCCTAATTTTTCTAAATTGGTACCTCTTTGGGTGTTGACTACATAATTGGCATCTGCTTCAATAATCGGGCTTCCTTCTAAATCTACCCTTACGAAAGTAAAACCATTGTTTATGGGAGCAGGTTTGAATACCATTTTTACTTCTTTACCTGTGTGTAGGCCTACACCTGTAAGGGCTACTTCTGATTGGATGGTTTTTTGTTTAACCATTGTTTATTGTTTTGTATTTTTATTATTGATCCCGTTTATTTCTTTTCTCAGGTTCTCGATTTCTGTAACCAGGTTGGGTAAATTCTTAAAATGAACATACGATTTACTAAAATCATTGTAGCCAAAAGCAGGGCTTCCCTGAACCGTTTCCCCATCTTTTATATTTCTTGCAATACCTGACTGGGCCTGAATACGTACATTGTTACCTACCACTAAATGCCCGGCTATACCTACCTGCCCGCCGATCATGCAGTTTTTACCGATTTTAGTAGATCCTGCAATACCTGTTTGTGCCGCAATAACAGTATGTTCCCCAATTTCAACATTATGCGCTACTTGTATTTGATTGTCCAGTTTTGCGCCTTTTCTTATAATGGTAGACCCCATAGTAGCCCTGTCTATTGTTGTAGCAGCACCTATGTCGACATGATCCTCAATGATAACATTTCCTATTTGTGGAATTTTACTGTATGAGCCGTCTTCTTTTGGTGCAAAACCAAAACCATCGGCACCAATAATGGCTCCGGAATGTATGGTACAACTGTTCCCTATTATACTTTCAGAATAAATTTTTGATCCTGCAAAAATAATGACATTGTCGCCAATCTTTACGTTATCGCCTATAAATGTGTTAGGATATATTTTTACGTTTTCACCAATTTCTACATTACTACCAATGTAACTGAAACTTCCTAAATAAAAGTTTTCTTTATATATTGCACTTTCAGCTATAAAACAAGGCTGTTCAATTCCAGATTTGTTATGTTTTACCTGATCATAAAATTGTAAAATTTTTGTAAAGGCTCCATAAGCATCGTCTACTTTGATCAACGTGGTCTTAATGGTATCATCTTCAACAAAATTTTTATTAACAATTGTTACAGATGCATTTGTAGTATAAATGTAGTTATTATACTTTGGGTTACTAAGAAATGTAAGTGAGCCTTCTGTACCTTCTTCAATTTTAGACAATTTAAAAACTTCGGCACCAGGATTACCTATTATTTCCCCTTCCAGAATATTTGCTATTTGTTCTGCTGTAAATTTCATCCCGACAAAAATATAAAAAAATAGATGTTAATTGCTAGTTTTCAGTAAGACTTTCGGAAAACATATATAATACTTTGTCACCGGTTTTGTTAGTGCTTTTAAATTAAGTTGGTCAGAAGCCGAAACAACATCCTGAATAGATCTGTCTTTTTTAAGTATGCGTATGGGCTCTGCATTTCTGTCATAAGCCTGATTTTTAATTTTACCTTTCAGTACAAAATAGGATGCCTCGTGAAGTGAAATATTCTCTAGTTTAGACAATTGTGAAATATACGCCTCTGTGTCTTCGGGTGTATATTTTATTTCGCTGATCCTGATTTTTAATAAATCCCGGTTTAAAATCATCCTGCTTAACGTACTTAACACATAATCATTATGATATTGCCACGATTTTAGCGCACCCATAATGTCATAATCGTCCAGTTGTGCAAACTGCCCGAGTGTGATGGTATCAAAATTTTCTAAATCGATTTTATTGTTCATGAAGAATAGTAGAGATGTACTTGCATTAAGGGTAATCCCTTTTTGCGTTACTTCTTTTGCCCGTTTAAGTATTTTGGTCAGAATAACTTCGGCTACGAGGCTGGTTTTATGAAAATAGACCTGCCAGTACATCAACCTTCTGGCCATTAGGAACTTTTCGACTGAATATATGCCTTTTTCTTCCATTACCAGCGTATCCTCTACTACGGTCATCATCTGGATCAACCGGTCAGAATTGATATTTCCTTCGGCTACACCGGAATAAAAACTATCCCTTTTCAGATAATCCATCCTATCCATATCGAGTTGGCTTGATACAAGCTGTAGCATAAATTTCCTGTGGTACGCTCCTTTAAAAATTTTAATAGCAAGGTTTAGTTGCCCGTCAAATTCTTTGTTAAGCTCGTTCATAAACAATAGCGAAATGGCTTCATGGTTTACATCTTCGACAATACTATGTTCCATAGCATGAGAAAAAGGCCCATGTCCTATATCATGCAATAAAATAGCAATGTAAAGTGCTTTTTCTTCTTCTTTAGAAATAACAGTGCCTTTGAACCGGATGACCTGAATTGCTTTTTGCATCATGTGCATGCTCCCTAACGCATGATGGAAACGTGTATGGTGGGCACCGGGATATACAAGATACGACAACCCCATTTGTGAAATCCTGCGCAGCCTCTGGAAATAAGGATGCTCGACCAGATCATAAATTATGGAATCGGGAATGGTAATAAACCCATAAATAGGGTCATTAAGTATCTTTAATTTATTGATAGGTTCCACTACATATAAATTTGAATAGCAATTAGTTTTGTTCCGGTTTCCTGTTCGCCAAGGCAAAGTTCCTGCTTTTCTTAGGGTATTGATTGTAGGTCATATCACTAGGATTTACAATTACCGTTTTTACTGTAACAACATCTCCTACAGAAAAACCGGAAGCTACTATTTTATAATCTAATAAAATTTCGCCACAAAAAAAATTGCCGTTTTCGTCTTTTTCAATAATTCCGGTATATATTCCTTTATTTAACATGGTATTATCCCCTTCTTTAGCCATAACTTTTTTTTTACAAATATACATTCAATTTATTTCTTTGTCGGTACGCTTTTTGTAAATCATGATGATATAGCTGTTTTTGCATATGAAAGAATTTTTCAGTATTAAGCGGGTTCATGATGCTTTAAAAGAGTATCTTCTAATACATAAATAATAAGATAAAAATATTACAACATAAAGTTTCAAAACTGTAAACTTTTCATTGTTCGTAATAGTAATCTTTGTATCATTTAACGTTTATTTGTAAAAGCATTTTTTGGATTATAAAAACACATCAATTGAAAAAATATTTTAGGAAAGCTGGTAAAGTTATACTTTGGATTGTTGGGATAGTATTAGGGCTGTTTCTGTTAATTGTAATAGCACTTCAGATCCCACCGGTGCAGCAATTTGTAAAAAATAAAGCAGTAACTTACCTGGAAGGAAAGATAAAGACTAAGGTTGCCATAGACAGGATTGAAATAGGTCTGCCAAAAAAAATTATCCTTGAAGGTGTTTATTTTGAAGATCAGAAGAAGGATACTTTGTTGGCAGGCAAGAAACTGGCCGTTAACATTAGCCTTTTTGAATTAATAAATAATAAAGTGGAAATTAATTCTGTAGAGCTGGAAGGTATTGTTGCTAATATCAACCGAAATAAACAAGCACAGTTTAATTTTGATTATATTATAAAAGCTTTTGCATCTGATAAACCTAAAGACACCACTGGTACTCCAATGGAGTTTACTATTAACAAGATTGCCCTGGACAAGATTAAGATAAAATATAATGATGCTATTACCAAAAATAATATTGATCTTAACCTGAACCATCTTGACACTAAAATCAAAACGTTCGACTTGCAAAAAATGAAGTTTAGCATACCAAATTTTACAATTGATGGATTACAACTTCTTCTGGATCAGGGATTAGTAGCAACATCGAATGTACCAGATCAAAAAAAACCTGCTGCTGGCCCGGATATCCAGTTAGCATTAGGCACTATTAATTTATCTCAAATTAAATTAAATTATTCTAATGAGGCTTCGCGGCTTAAAACTGCTGTGGCACTGCAAAAATTAAGTGTCGATGTTAATCAGATCGATCTTAAAAATCAAATATTAGATTTTAAAACTATTCAACTTTCAGGAACAAAAGCAGTACTGGATATAGGCAAAGAAGACACTCGTGAAATGGCCACTGTTGCTGGCAGCAAAACCAAATCTAAAGGGTGGAATGTAAAAATAAATGACGCATCGTTTGACCGCGTTAATTTTGCATTTAATGATCAGAATGCAACTCCTGTTCAAAAAGGAATGGACTACAAACACCTGGGCCTTACTAATCTTACTCTTAAAGCCAACACCATAAATTATAGTGCGGAAACTATATCCGGTAATATTGATGGCCTTTCTGTAAATGACAAAAGCGGACTTGAAATAGAATCATTGAAAACTGCTTTTTTCTATGGACAAAAAGGAGCTTCATTACGAAAGCTATATTTAAAAACACCGCAAACTTTAATACAGGACGAAATCAATATCACTTATCCGTCCCTTGCATCTTTATCTAAAAACCCGGGAGCAATAGGTATCGACGCACATCTTGATAACAGCACATTGGGATTTAAAGACATATTGCTTTTTGTGCCTACTTTATCAAAATCAAATCCGTTCAAAGATAATCCTTATGCCATTTTATTAATCAATAGTACTATTTCGGGTAAGCTGGACAACCTTTACATCCCCAATCTTGAAATTAGCGGCCTTGGTACAACAAAAGTAAGTGCAAGCGGAAGGATTACAGGCCTGCCGGATGTGAAAACAGCTTATTTTGACTTTAACATCCGAAACCTGCAGTCGGGTTCCAAAGACCTTAATGGTTTTCTTCCTAAAAACACAATCCCAAATACGATACAGCTTCCTGCCAATTTTGCTACAACCGGTACATTCAAAGGAACTATCAATAATTTTGATACCGATTTAAACCTTGTAAGCAGCTACGGGAATGCGGCAGTAAAGGCCAACTTTGATAAAAGTTTAAAGAACAGGGAAAAATATAACCTTGATGCCGCATTAGATAATTTTGACGTTGGCAAACTGATTAAGAACCCATCTGTTGGAAAAATTACGTTAAAAACGAATGTAAAAGGCACCGGATTAAATCCAAAAACAGCCCGGGCAACGGTGGCTGCCCATGTGGCTAGCGCCAATTTTAATAAATATACATACCGTAATTTAATAGTAAAAGGCAATATAGGCAATGGGTTATTTAGTGCAAAAGCGGACATAAAAGATCCTAATCTTAAATTCGACCTGGTGACCAGCGGCAGCTTTAAAGACAAATATCCTAAAGGTAAATTACGTTTCAATGTAGATATTGCCGACCTGAACAAACTTAACCTGCATGCAGGGCCTATGAAAATAAGAGGGACTGTAGATGCCGACATACAATCTGCCAACCTGGATTATCTTAACGGAAAGATTATGGTGCATAACCTGACCATAGCCAATGCAAAAGAACAGTTTGTTACTGACACGATTAGTATTGTAGCAATAGCCACTGCCGAAAAAAATTCGGTTACGCTTGATTCCCAATTTGCGGATGCTACAATAACAGGTAAATACAAGTTGTCTGCTATTGGCACTTCTTTAAAAAGTTCTATCTCGAAATATTATAATTTAAACCCAAATCTTAAGAAGGTAAAAATCCATCCACAGCAGCTGGCTTTTACTATCAATGTTCATAACGATCCTTCATTGACCCGATTGGTCCCTCAATTAACCAGTATTGAACCTATTGCAATCAGCGGAAGGTACAATACTCAAAATGATTCCATTGTATTGAGCGGTAGCATACCGAGGCTCATATACGGAAAAAACACTATTTCCAATGCGGTGATCAAAGTAGATACCCAGGACAATGCTTTAGTTTACAGCTTAGTCGTAGATGATATCAGAAATGAACAACTCCAGCTTCCTTATACCAGTATAGCAGGTACAGTAGCAGATAATAAGGTTGATTATACTTTACAGCTTAAAGACCTTAAAAATGAAGAACGTTATTTAATTGCCGGAAACCTTACCTCTGCCGGAGGTAATACAGAAATAAGGCTTAATCCGGAGAACCTGAAACTGGATTATGAACCCTGGGCAATTGCTGCTGAAAATTTGATCCGCCTGGGCAAGAAGGGAATTTATGCCAATAATTTTGCATTGACCAAAGGGCAGAACAGCATTAGTCTTCAATCGCAATCTGAATCGGCCAATGCCCCGCTTTCTGTTGATTTTAAAACTTTTGAAATTAAGACCCTTACTAATATTGTTCAGAAAAAAAACTTAGAAATAAATGGTACTATTAATGGTAACACCGTAATAGAAAACCTGACTTCGAGCCCGCGGTTTATAGCTGACCTTACTATTGACAATTTTGCTTTTCAAAAAGACACACTAGGTAATGTAAGCATTAAGGTAAATAATGAAACTGCTAATACCTACGCTGCACAAGTAGCCATTACCGGGCAGGACAACGATGTAAAGCTGAATGGAAACTATAAGACAGGAAACAGTACCCTGGATATGAACCTGAATATTCAAAAACTAAACCTGAAAAGTATTCAGGGTTTTACTATGAATAACCTTGCAGAAAGTACCGGCTTTTTATCAGGTAACTTGAAAATATCCGGCAAAGCAAGCCAGCCTGTTATTATTGGTGATTTAAACTTTAATGACATTGGTTTCACGGTAACGAAACTGAACGCCCGGTTTAAATCTATAACAGAAAAAATTGCGTTTACCACTAATGGTATTTTACTCAATGATTTTAACATTAGTGATGACAGGGACAATCAGCTTACTATTAATGGAAAAATTAATAATAAAGACTTGACCAATCCCGGGTTTAATTTAACGCTGGATGCTAAAAATTTTAATGCCATGAATTCAAAAGCCAGTGATAATCCTAATTATTATGGAGAATTATACCTGGACAATGCATTAAGCATTAAGGGAGACCTTAATAAACCCATTGTAGAAGGCACTATTAAGATCAATAAAGACACAAAAATGACTATCGTCCTGCCACAATCAGATCCGTCTCTGGAAGACCGTGAGGGAATTGTAGAATTTATAGACCAGGACCAACCAAAATTAATTACAACAGTTAAAGGTGATGCAGATGCAAATACTGAAATCAAAGGGATTAATGCTTCTGTAAATATTGAAATTGATAAAGAAGCCGAATTATCAATGATCATTGATAAGGCCAATGGCGATTTTTTAAGTTTAAAAGGAGAAGCCAACTTAACAGCCGGTATTGACGCATCCGGAAAAACAACACTTACCGGAAGATATGAATTTTCCGAAGGGGGTTATCAAATGAGTTTTAACCTTATTAAAAGGAAATTTGACATTAAACCCGGAAGCTATATCCTATGGACAGGCGATCCAATGAAGGCAGATGTTAATATTACTGCCATTTATAAAAAGGATGTCGCACCTATCGACCTGATCGCAGACCAGTTAGCAGCTATGCCGGCAGAAGCCAGGAATACGTATAAACAAAAAATCCCTTTTGAAACGGAACTCAAAATGAAAGGGGAACTTCTGAAACCTGAAATTTCATTTGATATTGTTTTACCTGAAGGTAACAATAACGTTGCTACTGCAATTATTGATGCGACACAAACTAAGTTACAGCAATTGCGCCAGCAGCCATCAGAACTCAATAAACAGGTATTTGCGCTTTTACTAATGGGCCGTTTTATTGGTGAAGATCCTTTTTCCAGCGAAGCCGGTTCCACTTCCGGAGAATCCATTGCAAGAGCAAGTGCCAGCAGGATTTTGTCACAACAACTTAATAATCTGGCAGGAGACCTCATTAAAGGTGTCGAACTGGAATTTGACCTTCAGTCATCTGAAGATTATACTTCAGGACAAAAACAAAACAGAACCGATCTGAATGTGGGCTTGTCAAAAACGTTACTTAATGATCGGTTAAAAGTGACAGTGGGTAGTAATTTTGGATTGGAAGGCGCGCAACAAGCCAATCAGGAAGCCAATAATATAGCCGGAGATATATCGGCAGATTACATGTTATCAAAAGACGGAAGATATAAATTAAGGGCTTATAGAAAAAATCAGTATCAGGTAGCATTGCAAGGCCAGGTTGTAGAAACTGGAGTAGCATTTACCATTACTATAAATTATAATAAATTTCGCGAATTGTTCCACAGATCGAAAAACGAAAACCAATCAAAAAAATCAAAGAAGAAACCTAATGAATAAACGCATTTTATATTATTTTCTTTTTACCCTCTTTCTCATTGCTACA
>DASVUQ010000306.1:0-13071 GCA_036386975.1 Flavobacterium sp.
TACTTCAAATTGCTCTCTTGCTTTTTTGTTAACGTGCGGAGAACGTAGTACCGTAAAAAGTTTTTTGTGTGTAGGCAAAGGAATTGGCCCTGTTACTACTGCACCTGTAGTTTTTACCGTTTTTACAATCTTTTCAGCAGATTTATCTACTAGCATGTGATCGTAAGACTTTAATTTTATTCTGATTTTTTGACTCATTTTCTTTAGAATTAGGCGTTTCCTTTTGCTTTTTTGATAACTGCTTCCGAAATATTAGCAGGCGTTTCTGCGTAGTGTGAAAACTCCATAGTTGAAGTTGCCCTACCGGAAGACAATGTCCTTAATGTTGTTACATAACCAAACATCTCCGATAATGGTACATCCGCTTTAATTGTTTTTGCACCTGCCCTATCACCCATATCATTTACCTGGCCTCTACGACGGTTGATATCACCAACAATATCCCCCATGTTTTCTTCCGGGGTGATCACCTCCATTTTCATGATTGGTTCCAGAATGATTGCCCCGGCAGCTTTAGCTACTTCTCTATAACCCATTCTGGCTGCTAACTCAAAAGAAAGCGCATCAGAATCGACTGGGTGGAAAGATCCGTCTAATAAAGTAACTTTTAAGCTATCTACCTGATAACCGGCTAACGGCCCTGTCTTCATAGCTTCTCTAAAGCCTTTTTCAACAGAAGGGATATACTCTTTAGGGACGTTACCGCCTTTTACAGCATTAATAAACTGCAATCCTACAGGAACTTTACCGTCTACTTCATCCGCTGGCTCCAATAAAAATACGATATCACCGAATTTACCACGACCACCTGATTGTTTTTTGTAAGTTTCTCTGTGTTGAGCGGATTTTGTAAACGCTTCTTTATATTCCACCTGAGGTTCACCCTGGTTTACTTCCACTTTGAATTCACGTCTCATACGATCTACTAAGATATCCAGGTGAAGCTCACCCATACCAGAGATAATTGTTTGACCTGAAGCTTCGTCAGTCCTAACAGTAAATGTGGGATCTTCTTCGGCCAATTTTGCTAAAGCCATACCCATTTTATCAACGTCAGCTTTAGTTTTTGGCTCAATGGCAATACCAATTACCGGCGCAGGGAATTTCATAGATTCCAGGACAATTGGGTGTTTTTCGTCACACAATGTATCTCCGGTTTTGATATCTTTAAATCCAACTGCCGCCCCAATATCGCCAGCCTCAATGTAATCAATTGGGTTTTGTTTGTTGGCATGCATTTGGTAGATACGTGAAATTCTTTCTTTGTTTCCTGAACGTGTGTTCAAAACATAAGATCCTGCATCTAAACGTCCGGAGTACGCACGAAAGAAAGCCAGACGTCCTACGAAAGGATCTGTAGCGATCTTAAATGCTAAAGCCGCGAAAGGCTCTTTTACATCCGGTTTACGTAAAATTTTAGTTTGGTCTTCTTCTAACAAATCGGCATCATCAGGATGGATCCCTTCGATACCTTCTTTGTCCATTGGAGATGGCAAGTACTTACATACTGCATCTAACATGAACTGAACTCCTTTATTTTTGAAAGAGGAACCAGCAATCATTGGGATGATAGCCATGTCCATAGTAGCTGCCCTTAAAGCAATGTTGATTTCGTCTTCAGTGATAGAATCCGGATCTTCCATATATTTATCAAGCAAGTTCTCATCATAATCAGCAACTGCTTCGATTAATATGTCTCTGTATTCTTTTACTTCATCAAGCATATCTTCCGGAATCGGAACAATATCAAAGGTTGCCCCTTGTGTTTCGTCATGCCAGATGATTGCCTGGTTTTTTACTAAATCTACAACGCCTTTAAAATCGTTTTCTTCACCAATTGGTAAAGTGATTGCAACTGCATTTGATTTTAGCATGTCCCTAACTTGTTGGCAAACGCCTAAAAAGTTAGATCCCTGACGGTCCATTTTATTAACGAACCCCATACGTGGCACACGGTACTGATCTGCTAGTCTCCAGTTGGTTTCTGATTGTGGCTCCACACCATCTACAGCACTAAACAAAAAAACCAACCCATCAAGTACACGTAAAGAACGGTTTACCTCTACGGTAAAATCTACGTGGCCCGGTGTGTCGATAATATTAAAATGATAGGGTAAGGTTTCAGGTAAAGGCTTCCCTTGTTCTGTTGGAAAATTCCATTCACAAGTAGTTGCAGCAGATGTAATAGTAATACCTCTTTCCTGCTCTTGTGCCATCCAGTCCATTGTTGCAGCACCATCGTGTACTTCACCAATTTTATGTGATTTTCCGGTATAGAATAATATACGCTCTGTTGTTGTTGTTTTACCAGCATCAATGTGAGCAGCGATTCCTATGTTTCTTGTATATTTTAGATCTCTGGCCATTTCTTATGAATTAAAATCTAAAGTGAGAGAATGCTTTGTTTGCTTCAGCCATTTTGTGCGTATCCATTCTCTTTTTAACAGCAGCACCTTCTTCTTTAGCCGCAGCTAAAACTTCTGACGCTAGTCTTTGAGCCATAGATTTCTCGTTTCTTCTACGTGCATAAAGTATCATCCACTTCATGGCCATAGAAATTTTACGGTCTGGTCTGATTTGCATTGGGATTTGAAATGTAGCTCCACCTACTCTACGGCTACGTACTTCTACGTGAGGCATAACGTTGGTTAAAGCATCTTTCCATATTTCTAATGATGATTTTTCGTCATCCTGCTTTTTAGCTTCTACGATGTCAATAGCATCATAAAATACTTTGAAAGCTGTCGATTTCTTACCGTCCCACATTAAGTTGTTTACAAAACGTGTTACCAACTGGTCATTAAACCTTGGATCTGGTAAAAGTGGTCTTTTTTTGGCCGCTCTTTTTCTCATGTCTTTTCTTTAAAAGTTTTAAAATTACTTTTTAGCTTCTTTTGGGCGTTTTGCTCCGTATTTGGATCTTCTTTGTGTTCTTCCTGCTACACCTGATGTATCAAGTGCACCACGAACAATGTGATACCTAACTCCCGGCAAATCTTTTACCCTTCCACCCCTAACTAATACTATCGAGTGCTCTTGCAGATTGTGTCCTTCTCCAGGGATGTATGCATTTACTTCATTACCATTGGTCAAACGTACCCGCGCTACTTTACGCATGGCAGAGTTTGGTTTTTTTGGTGTAGTAGTGTAAACACGCGTACAAACCCCTCTTCTTTGAGGACAAGAATCTAAAGCAACCGATTTACTCTTCTTAGTTATCTGAGTTCTTCCTGTTCTTACTAATTGTTGAATTGTTGGCATAATTAATACTAAAAATTACTTATATATTAAATTCCCGGTTTTTACGGGGTTGCAAATGTAGTAATTATTTTTAATGAAACAAATCATAATTCATTAATTTTCAATGATCTTCCTGAACCCATAAAATAGTATAACAAAGGCTGTTTTTTTGCGTTACTTTTATCAAAACTTGCAGGTGTTGAAAAAAAACATTTTTTTTATATTTCTTCTGTTGCTGAACTTCACTGTTTTAGGCCAAAAAGTACATCTTACCCTATCCGGTGCTACTGAAAAAGAAACGGCTGTTATTGATTCGGTTGGCTATCAAAAACAACATGTAAACTTAAAATCGATTACTGATGAAGGGATTTTAATGATAGATAAACTGAACAAGGAAGGTTATATTGAAGCTGTAGTATCAGATACCAAAAAAGAAAATGATACTGCTTTTCATGTGTATTGCAAGGTCGGGCCCAGAGTAAAATCAATACATATAAATACAGGAGAAAATCATTTCCTCAGAACACTAAATATATTAAAACCTAAAGAAGATACCTTAAAAGTACCCTTTGAAGCAGCGACAGCATTCCTTAATAATATAGTTCAGGATTTAGAAAAAAAAGGATATTCATTAGCTAAAATAAAACTCATTAACATCAAAAAATATAAAGATTATCTTGTGGCTGATCTTGCCATAGATACCGGCAATAAAAGGATACTGAATGAAATTGTTATTAATGGTTATGACCGGTTTCCCAAAAGTCACAAAAAGAATATTAACAAATTGTTTAAAAATACAATATTTACGCAGGAAAGTATAAAAAAAATCCATTCTGAATTCCAGAGGTTCCGGTTTGTAAATCAAAGCAAGTACCCCGAGATTTTGTTTACTAAAGACACCACAAAAGTATATGTCTACCTTGAAAAGTCGAAAGCCAATGCATTTGACGGCCTGATTGGTTTTTCTAATGATGAAAAAAGTAAATTGCGTTTTAATGGCTACGTTGATCTGAAGCTATCGAACCTTTTAAACAGCGGAGAATTTTTTAGCCTGTTCTGGAAAAGTGACGGACAACAACAAACCACTTTTAATGCTGGTTTAGAATTACCTTATATCTTTAAAAGCCCGCTCGGATTAAAAACGTCCCTGCAAATTTTTAAGCAGGACAGTACTTTCCAGAATACAAAAACAGCTATAGAACTGGGTTATTTGTTTAATTACAATACCCGTTTGTACTTAGGCTATCAATCTACAGAATCGAGTGATATACAAAACCAGAATAATTCGAATATTAGTGATTATAAAAATGCTTTTACTACCATTAATTTTGAATATACTGCTTTAAGACCGGAAGATTATTTTGTTCCTGAAAAAACAAAGGTAAATATAAAGACTGGGGCCGGTTCAAGAAATACACCTTTAAACAACGAAAAACAACTTTTTTTTGAACTCGACCTGCTTCAGGTGATCCCTATCAATGATAAAAATGTATTTCGTTTAAGAAGTAAAAGTTTTTATTTGAAGAGTGATACTTATATTATAAATGAATTGTATCGTTTTGGCGGCATTAATGCTATTAGAGGGTTTAATGAAAACAGTCTTCAGGCTAATTTATTCGGTTCTATATTAACAGAATATCGTTATCTTATTTCTCCTGGTCTTCAAGGCTATACTATCATTGATTATGGATATTTTAATGATAAAGTTACAACAAACAATGGTACTCTTTTGGGTATAGGCATTGGTTTTGCCATTGCTACAAAAAATGGCCGGCTTACTATTATTTATGCCAACGGCAGCACCGGGGAACAGGAAATCAAATTGAACAATTCTATTATACATATTGGCTTTACCACTACTTTTTAAATTTTTAAGCCGACATTCATATTTTATAAATTATGATGTTTTATTTACAAAATTGAAGCTAAAATAATAGTCACTTTTGGATTCTTATTAATTCAAAATTGCTATTATGAAGACAAACTTAAAAAACTTTTTAACGTTACTTGTGGCGTTATTAATACAAGTCACGTTTGCACAACAAAGAACTGTTACCGGGACAGTTCTTGATAATATGGGGCTCCCTCTACCAGGAGTAAGTGTTGTAATTAGAGGAACACAGACCGGCACACAAACGGATACCGCAGGGAGGTTCTCTATCCAGGCGGCTCCAAACCAAACATTGGTAATTAGTTTTATTGGTATGACCACGCAGGAAGTCCCTGCCACTTCAACAACACTTACCGTTACGCTCAGGGACGAGGCGGTCCAGCTGGAAGGGCTTGTAGTTACAGCCTTAGGTATCAGAAGAGAGAAAGCCTCTGTAGGTGCTGCAACTACTTCATTACGGGCTGAAGAAATTGTAAGAGGCTCACAACCTAATGTCGCAGATGCTCTTAAAGGCAAGGTGGCCGGTGTTGTTATCTCCAGTGCTTCAACAGATCCGGGTGCTTCTTCAGGGGTAATTATAAGAGGTTTCAGTAGTTTATCAGGATCCAACCAGCCTTTGTATATAGTAGACGGTATTCCTATTAACGACCAGTCTAATTTCTCGAATAATTTGTCCGGAGGATATGATTTCGGGCGTGGGTCCGGTGACGTAAACCCGGATGATATTGAAAATATTACGGTACTCAAAGGCGCTTCTGCAACAGCATTATATGGATCCAGGGCAGCAAACGGAGTTATCATTATTACCACTAAAAAAGGAAGGGCGGGAAAACTGGCTGTAGATTTTTCTACCACTACTTTTTTTACTAATATACTCCGAACACCTAGGTACCAGACAGAATTTGGACAAGGATGGGATGGCAGGCATATACTTAACGAGAATGGTTCGTGGGGGCCACGTTTTGATGGTATCCCAAGAGTATGGGGGAATGTGGTAAATAATTCACAACTTATAAAACCCTACTTATTTCAGAAAGACCAACTTGAAAACTTTTTCGATACCGGTACTTCCTTAGTTAACACATTGGCTATTTCAGGAGGTTCAGGAGAAACTACTGTACGGCTTTCGTATTCCAATACACAACAGGACGGAATTTATCCCACAAATGCAGATTCTTTCGAAAGAAACACTATAAGCCTTTCGGGAACTTCTAAAATTAATAGATTCACGTTGTCAGGGAATATGAATTATGTAAATACAGGTGGAAGTGCTGTAGCAACCGGACAAGGGTTATCGGCAATGAATAATTTAATGCAGATCCCTACAGACATTCCCATTACAGAATTCAGAGATTATACCGGCCCTTTTCATAATGTTTCCAATTATTACACTCCTTATGGTGTGACCAATCCTTACTTTACATTAAACGAAAATGGGTCTGACTACAATAAAGAACGTTTTTACGGATCAGTAGAAGTGAATTATGCTATTAATGACTGGTCAGGATTAACGTATCGTTTCGGGATCGATCAGTCTAATGACCTTTTGCGACAATGGACTGCACAAGTAGATGCTTTGCCCGGAAGCCCCAATCAGGGAAGTTCTACAGAACAGCCGGGAACGTATGGCGAAGCAGCTAATTCATTCAAACAGCTGAATCATGAGGCTTTATATAACCTGGATTTTAAATTTACCGAAAAATTGAGTGTGTCTTCTAATTTCGGTATCAACATCAATTACAGGTCCGGCTATTCTATAACAGCAAGCGTGGCCAGCCAGATCATACCGCGATTTTATTCTCTTTCTAATACAGCTGAAGTACCAACGCTGAGCTCGTACAGGGACTCAAGAAAATTATATGGTGTTTTTAACAGTACTACCTTTTCTTTAAATGACCAGGTATTTATAACAGGAAATATCAGAAACGACTGGTACTCCACGTTACCAAAAGCGAACCGGTCCGTTTTATATGGCGGGGTAAACGGAAGCTGGGTTTTTACCAAGACTTTTACCGGATTAAAAAATGTTATTAATTACGGAAAATTAAGGGCCGGCTATGGAGAAACCGGTGTAGACACAGGGCCATATCAGGTATTGCCCATTTTTGTACGAACAAGTACAGACAATCAGGGATTTGGAAACTATAATTTCCCTGTTGAGGGTATTACAGGTTATGGAATAGGAAACAGACTGGCCAATCCGGACCTGAGGCCAGAAAGAAGAAAAGAATTTGAAGTGGGCTTTGAAGCATCCTTATTTAAAAACCGGGTTACAGTCGATGTTAGCTATTATGATGCCAAAGTAGAAGACCAGATCCTGTCACTGCCCTTAGCAGCAAGTAGCGGATATACGAATCAAACTGCTAATATTGGGACGCTCTCTAACAAAGGGTTTGAAGGGTTGCTGACTTTCTCACTGATTAAAAA
Organism: Flavobacterium sp.; assembly: GCA_036386975.1. Taxonomy (GTDB): domain Bacteria; phylum Bacteroidota; class Bacteroidia; order Flavobacteriales; family Flavobacteriaceae; genus Flavobacterium. The sequence goes on from DASVUQ010000306.1 coordinate 7,559, forward strand.
CGGTGATGAAGGGTTCAACTGGAACACCTCTGTAAATTATGCTACCAATAATGCAATATTAGAAGAACTAGACCCCCGTTTACAGCAGGTGGATTTAGGAGGATTAAGTACGACTTCGTTTGTAGCCAGGCAAGGGCAACCTATAGGGCTTATTGTAGGTGCAGTGCCGTTAAGGGACCCTCAGGGAAATATTGTTGTAGATGCAAACGGGATCCCCATTGCTTCCCCCAACAGAGAAGTGTATGGCGACACACAATATGATTATACTATGGGTGTGGGAAATACTTTTAGCTATAAAGGATTATCACTGGATTTTACATTTGATATCCGCCAGGGGGGGCTTATGTACTCCCGCACAGCAGATATTACCCGATTCACGGGAAATTCTATAACTACAACGTATAATGACAGGCAGCCATTTGTAGTACCTAATTCGGTGGTACGAAATACTGATGCAGCAGGAAATGTAACCTATGCTCCTAATACGGTTGCCGTAGATACGGAACACATGGATGATTATTACAGGGCTGAGGCATTAGCAAGAGGGGATGTATTTGATAAATCTTTTATAAAACTACGTGAAGTCGTTTTAAGTTATACGTTACCATCCAAAAACCTGGAGCGTACTTTCATTAAAGGCATGTCGTTTTCGCTAATAGGCAGGAACCTGTTTTTGTGGACCCCAAGAAGCAACCAGTATATCGATCCTGAAGTGTCTACTTTTGGTACAGACCTACGAGGGCAGTTCGGGGAATTTAGTGCCAATCCTTCCACAAGAAGCGTAGGCTTTAGCATGAGGGCTAATTTTTAAAAAAACTATAAAAAAAATAAATATGAAAAATATATTAAAAATAGTGTTATTATTTTCTTTGATACCATTAAGTTCCTGCGATGAGGAACTGGACATTAATACCGATCCTAATTATCCGCCACAAATTAACAGTGGCCTGGCACTGGCTTCTGCAGAAGCATCATTGGTTACTGTAGTAGGCGGCGACCTTACGAACCTGGGAGGGTTTTATGCACAATACCATACACAGGCCCCTGGTGCCAGCCAATATTTAAGTATTGACCAATACAATATTAATGTCGGTTATGCCAACCGGTTGTGGACAGAATTGTATGCAGGCTGTCTTAATGACCTTCAATATGTGTTAAATGAATCCAACCGAACTGGTGATACCGGGACAGCCCTTATCGCTACAGTTTTAAAATCTTATACTTTTCAGGTTTTAGTCGATTTGTTTGATGCGGTACCTTATGAAGAAGCGTTTCAGGGATTAGAAAATATCACTCCCGCGCCAACACCAGGGAATGTAATTTATCCGGACCTTATTGCTAAAATTGACCAAGCATTGGCAGCTTACAATGCTAATCGTGTAGCATCAGGAGTAGGCAGCCAGGATATGATCTACCAGGCCAATATGCAGGACTGGATCCGGTTTGCCAATACTTTGAAACTAAAGTTGTATATGAGGATGTCCTACACCGAATTAGCTAATCCTGCTGCGGTAAATGCATTGATCGCACAAAATAATTTCATTACCCAGGATGCCCGGTTTACTAATTTTGGAACATCAACAAATCAGCGAAACCCTTTTTATGAAGTGCAGCTTGCTGAATCCGGATTAAATGATGTCAATAATATTGCCAGCAATTCACTGCATGAATTTTATAATGAGAATAACGATCCGAGGTTGCAGGCTGCTTATCGCCCCAATGGGGCCACTAATCCCGTATATGTTTCGTTACCACAAGGAGCCGGACCAGGGCTCTCTAGTGTGGCTACTAATTATTCCAGGCCCAGGGTATTCCCAACGACCCCTGTTTATTTGATGACCGTTGCAGAAAGTAACTTCCTTCAGGCTGAAGGGTTGATACGCTATGCAGGGGGTGCAGGTGCACAGCAAAAGTACAACCAGGGGATTATCGCATCATTTGTGACGTATCAAAACGATTTCAAATTTGTAACTAGTACCGGCCAGGAAATTACAACACCAGCAATCGAATTGGCACAACCGTTTATTACCGCAGGAGGGCGATATGAATATCAATCAGGAGCATCAGTAGAAGAAACTGTGAGACAGGTAATTGTGCAGAAGTGGGCTTCTTTAGCATACGTCAATAATATCGAAGCTTATTTTGAAACGGTAAGAACAAAATATCCTGAAATTGTACCGGAAGTAAATGCCGATTATGCCAGAGGTAACAGGATCCCGTCCCGAGTTTCGGTATTACAGGGATTAAATGTTCCAACTATATTATTTTACCCAGAGAATGAAGTGAACCGTAACCCTAACATAAGACAAAGGGCTTCCCTTACGGAAAGGGTTTGGTGGGACCGAAAACAATTATAACTCAAATATAAATTAAAATGAAAAATGTATATAAACATATCATTACAGGATTAATAATTTTAACATTATTTACATCATCCTGTACTAATGAAGACGAAATAGCTTCTTCTGTTACAGTATATCCAGAGATCGAAGTAAGCGGTGATCCGACTATTTTAGTACATCAGGGACAAACTTATACCGAATCGGGAGTCAGGGCATCAATAGGAGGAAATGAAGTACCGCTATCAACAAGGTTTGTAGGGCGGTACAGAAGGAATGTTTTTAATACTACATTAAATACTACTATATCCGACATTTATACAGCAGAATATACTGCAGTAAATGAAGAAGGTTTTAGCAGGACAGCGACAAGACAAGTAGTTGTCGCTAATACCGGGGACCTGGTTAACAGTATTGAAGGTGTGTATACGTCAACCGTATTCAGGAATGGCACACAGGGTAGCCCTCCTTCCAATTATACTAACATACGATATATATTGATCTGGAGAAACGATGATGGCACATACGGAATTTCAGACGCTTTTGGCGGATGGTACCTCTTTGGGCGTAATATTCCAGGATCTGAAACACCGGGAGGGGTTATTGTAGCAAATAATATCGCCACAAATGATTTTAGTTTTCCCGGGACTTTAACTAATTCTTATTTTGGTGGCACAGCGAATATTACATCAATGACGGTTGACCCTGTCAATAGAACTATTGTTATGACTACCAACTGGACTACAGGTTCTACTAACTATATATTTGAGGCACGATTAAACCAGGTTCAATTTTAAAATATCATTATGAAACAGATACAATTAAATTGCAAATTATTATTGTTACTATTATGCACCCTATTCTTTATCTCCTGTGAAGATGAAAGAGGATATGATGATTATGATGCCGGACAAACTGAGACTGTAGCAATGAACGGAGAGTGGTTTGTAGATATTACCAACCAGGCTGGTGGTACTACTTTAGCACAGCATATCATCTACAGAACATATGACACATCGTTAAACGACGGCTCTATGTATATTGATAATAGAAGTGGGACTTATATGATGCGTGGCAAAGTAAATACAGATAGCAATACGCTTACTTTTAGTGCTACTAATGAAGCTAATATTACAAGGCCCGGCACCACATTTACGATTACCGAAGGCAAAATATTAAAGAATGTAGCCCGTTCACAAAGTGGAAATGTTGTGGACAGCATCTATTTTAGAGGAGTATTTAGTCATACTCCCGGTACTACGTTTATCTTTTCAGGCCACAAAAGAACCGGTTTCCTTGAAGATGAATATTAAAAAAATACTTATTCCGGGTATAGTAGCTGTAACAAAAGTAGCTATTATACCCGGAATGTATTTAAATGAATATAACTTTAATCATTATAAAATCAGATTTTGTAATTTGACAGGCACTATACAATAAAATAGTGATAAGGATCCCGAAAAATTTACATTTTTTTAAATCCAATGAATTGTCAGGAGCACAAAACTTACTATTGCCATTGCCTTTTGTCCCGCTTTCCGCTCTATCTGCGCAAAAAAAGCGCAGGATGCCGATACAATCGCGGCTACCAAAGAAATTTTCGTTTTTTAAAAAACATGGGAACAGTGGTGTACCGGTATAACTTTAAAAAAAGGGCAGTCACCTGATACATTTCCTATAACTTTGCGCCTTCGAGAAATTAAAAACACACAATAAATGAATCAGTATAAAATATGCTTTAGTAATAGTGATTAATGGTATCATTTTTCTGCGAAACCGGTAAAGTTTGCCTCAAAAGGGAGACCTTCTTTCCGGGGTTTCAGAGACACACAAAAATCTAGAGAATAACTCATAATCAGGATTGTGATATTTTTTCTATTCATCTATATTTTTAATTATTTAATAGTTTAAATAACCTTTAAATTAGGCTTATGGGCATTGTTTTCTTTGTTCCAAAAGTCGCCTAATATTACTGCAAACTCATCATTAGTAATTTTGATGTATTTTAAAAATTGCGTTTCGGTAGTGTGTCCCGTTATAGCCATTATAACCTTATTTGGTAATTTCCCATATAGGTTTGTGGCAAAAGAACGCCTACAAGTATGAGATGTCACCAGTTCCCACTTTTGAAAATACCCGCTTTCTTTTCGTTTTGTTTCGGGGTTCATTTTTGCACCCTCTACAATATCAGTAATCCCTACAAGTGTGCAAATTTCTTTTATATGATTATTGAATTTTTGCCTTGATATTGCGTGAGGTAAAACACCATTTCTGGTTTCAATTATTTGTTTTACTTGTGGATGCATTGGTATTATTACCTTTTGTTTTGTTTTTAAAGTTTCAATTTTTATTTTTTCATCATTAATATTTGAAACACCAACTCGCATAATGTCCGATACCCTTAATCCGGTACGCAAGCCAATAATAAACAAGTCTTTAGCGTTTGATAATCGTATGTTATTTTTAAAATCAAATTCAAATATTCTATTTATTTCATTTTCATTTAAATAAATATCTTTTGTTTTATTGGATAGTGCCATAAATTCAGAGTGTTTATATTGTGGGTTTATCGGCAAACCTTCTATCTCAATATTTTTGCACCACATTTTAAAGTTTGTAATGTAACCACCTATGGTATTATTGCCCAATTTCTCAATCGTTCGGCAATAGTCTATAAAGTCCCTGTAAAATTTTAAATCAATGTTTTCAAATCTTAATTTAACCTTGTTATATTTTTCAAAGTCTTGTATTTTGTATAATGTAGTTTTATAGTGTTGTATTGTTCTGGGGGCAATCGGAGCGCCTTTATATAATCTTTTGGGGCTATCAACTATAAATTTTTGTACCCAGTTTGCAAAGTAGATTTTATATAATTCGTCTGATTTTGCACGACCGAAAAAAACATTTATTAAGTCCTTTAGCCAGTCTTTGTTAATGTTCATCTTATTTAGGCTATCGTTTGTCCATTTATCTATAATAACACCTTGCAACTTATTTAATTTTGAATTAATCAAATCTTTATTTGTATTGGTTGCTTTTTGTTTTAGTTGTTGCTTTGTTCCGTTCCATTCATTGCGGTTTATCCAAATACCGGTAGCAAAACTAAAGTCATTTTGTTGATTTGGTTTAAAACGGCAAATAATATTAGTAGGGTTATTTGTTCCTTTAAGAATA
>DASVUQ010000307.1:0-13171 GCA_036386975.1 Flavobacterium sp.
GTTAAGTTCACAAACTATGACAACAGAGGTGTCTTCATCTCTATTGAAAGTAATAATAAAAAATGCAAATTCAAGCCTAAAATCCCTATGATGTTCGTAAAAAGTGATGAAGTTTTATCAGAACCTTTTGTTTTACCCATACATATGTACTTTGACGAAATCGAAGAATATAGAAATCACTACACAAAAGTTTCCAATCCACAAGAATTATATGTAACGGTTCTAAGTACAACAACCTTCAAAACAAAAGAAAAACACATTCTAAAACCATATACGTACTTTAGGAATTATGAGGAATCACTAGGTTTGTTAAAGTCTGACAATTCTGGAACAAAGGATGGGATTGATAATTATGAAAATAAGTTCATCAACTACAATACGCAAATTGCTCAAATTGTTAAAGCTTTTTTGACTTTTATAAATGACCTGTCACTTGACAATACAAAAAATGAGCAACAAATAACTGATGAAGTAACCAAACAAGCTAAAGCACTTTGGAATTCAGCCACTTCACAAGTACAAAGCGGAAAACTCGATGACAGACCACTCTATTGGGCAAGAAATAAAATGCAGACTTATGTAAAACGACATCCATTTTTTAGAAATGATATTGATTTTGAGAAAAGTATCGTAAAAACCAATACTAAACTAGCGAATATAATTACTCTTTTTGAAGAACAAAGTAGAAACTACAAAGGCATAGACTTTTCTAAAGCTAATGGGAAAAAGAAAGTGCTAATTACTGGATTTGACCCATTTCAGTTGGATCCAAATTATTATGGATTTACTTCTACTTCTGTTGGCATTGAAACGTTTAATCCATCCGGAATTTCTGCTTTAGCATTACATAATAATCCAGATTTATTGTTAAGTAATATTTTGGTGCAGGTTTGCATATTTCCTGTTCGTTATAAAGATTTTGATGATGAGTGTGTTGAAAATATTATAAAGAAACACTTTACTAATGTAGATTTGATTATGACCACAAGTAGAAATCATGGAATATCTTTTGATGTAGAAAAATATTCTATTGAATATAGAGGAGGTTTACACGACAATATGAATATTGGCAATAGTGATGCAAAATATAATTCTATACCGTTTAAAGCTAATAAAAGTTCTCGAAAAATAGAAACTACTTTACCACAAGATAAAATTTTTGGTTCATCCTTGATCAGTAAAACGAACATTTTAGGGCAGCCAATAAGCTTTGATGATTCTAGTTCAAGTACATTAGGTTCTGGTAGTAATTATTTGTCTAATGAAGTAATGTATAGAGCGACAAATATTAGAGATACTATTCAATCTACTTTACCTTTAAATAAAAGAAAACCAGTAGGGCATTTTCATTTAAGAGACTTAGGTACAATTACTAAAGTAGGAGAAGTAATTAACGTTGTTAAGGAGATTGTAAAAAAGATTGTGTTATGAAAGTACCATTAATACTGATTTTTTTAATTTTAGTTTTTACCATTAAAATAAAAGCACAGCCTACAGGAGAACGAAAAATGGCTAAAGTTTTTCTTTCCGTAGTAGATGAAAAAAAAGATACTATTAATTTTAAAAAAAATAATAGTAATACATATACTTCTATAAATAAGCTAGGTTATTCCATCTCTTTTTTATCGCAAAATAATATTTTAGATATCAGCGGACTAGAAGAGTATAATAAAATATTTCTAGAAAATCATAAAAAAGATTCTACAATACAATATAAATGGGAAGATAAGTTTATCAAGGACTCGTTAGTTCCATTTGACGAATTAATACTTGAAAATAATAAAAAATTTATATTTATATATTTCCCTTCTACAGAAAGACTAGGCTCTAACAAAATAGAACCATCAAAAGATATTATTATTTTAGTTAAAAGGAAGAAGAAAAAGATGAAAATAAGCTTAAAATTATATACTATAAAATCAGAATTTGAAATGGGGAGCAATATTTCTATTTATGTTCCTTTTCGAGAAGGTACATTTGAAATAACGGACTCTATAAATCCAAAACTTGAATCCATAATCGAAAAATGAATAGAAAAATAGCCATAGTCACAAGAGTTAGTCGTTTAAAAGGAATTGGCTATGCCATATGTGTTGAATTAGCCAAACGAAACTTTGACATTTTCTTTACTACTGAACAGATTATGACAATCAAATGTCTTTGCAAATGAGGACTGACGAACCAAATTTATCGGCTATATTTGAATCGAAATAAAACAGCTATAATAACCTAAAGCGAACTAAAAAAACATGATGATTCCTAAGAAAGAAATAGTACATTTGATTTAAATCAAACGAAATAAATTTTCGCCAATCTACTTATTAGGGATGTATATACGAAAGTTTGTTTTGCTTATATGAAAAGTTGGCAACAACCCTACCGACAATCGTGCTGACAGAAACTTAAAACATAATCATATGAAAATCGGACAATTAGTTATTGGACTTTTACTTGGCGGACTGTTTGGCTTTGGTTTGACAAAATATTTTGCCAAGACCAAGCAGCTAACTGACAATACTAAGACAACAAAAATTGATAGCTCTTCATCTTCTGCAAAATGGACTTGGCCCGGCAGTTTGGATGCGCTAAAAGCGGCACCAGATAATCATAAAGTAGTGTATGAAGACGATAATGTGAGAGTTTTGGCAGTAATTCTTAACGGAAAAAAATCAGAGCCAATTCATACTCATAAGTGGAAAAGCATAATGTGGATTGCAAAGCCAATCGTTCCTTGTCAAATAAATAATTATGTGAAAGACGAGAATGGAAATCTGATAAAGTCAGACAGCTTGATAATTAAAGAAATGCCTGTAGACATTGGTCAGTTAATTAATCCCGAAGGACCAACTTCCATTACGAATTTAGGTTCTGAAAATGGTGTTGCATACCGAGTAGAGTTTAAAAAAGACTTCAAACCATAACCCTTTTTATCAAACACAGCTCGATAAAAGGGCTGCCACCAACAAAGGTTTTGCGTCAGGCGGGCGGAAGTGCAAAATTAAACAATAGCTTTTCAATTGAACTTTAGTAATAAAATCAGGTTTGTGCTTCGATTTCTCGCCCGAACGCAAAGTCCCAAAACGTTAGTGGTCATTGTAAAGACGACTGTGCTAACATCAAACAGACCAATAAAAAAGAATATACCCGAAACATTAACAAAAATTGCCGTTCCTAAAATGGGGCTTTAATGTTAGTTTATAACACCTCTGATTGTATCTCACAAGATTCCCATAAAATCAGTTAACAATTCCGTTTTGTTTCCTTGGTTTAATTTTTTGTATTTGTAATATATAGAAGGAAAAGTTTTATTTACGATGCTTAACGGTGGATGATTTATGATAACATTTAAAGGAATACCTGATGAAAAATTAAATGTTTTACCCTTCGCTGTTAGATCGGCTTGTGATTTTGCATTTTTTGTACTAGCATATTCATTCATTGAAGCCTTATAAGCATTGGAGTAATTCCAATCTATTGTCCCATTTGCTGCAAGTGGGAAGTAAGGTAAGGCTATACTTTCTATTTCTTTTAAAATATAATCATCATTTATAGTGGACCAGGTTATTACAAAAAAACGCAGCCCGGATTGAACTCTTAAAATTTCCTGAGAAGTCCATCGTCTTATATCATCATGATAATTAGTATGTCCCCAATTATTTTTATAGGATTGTTTACAAAGTAAATAGTCGTTATTGCAATGATTGGCAACTCCAATCCTATCTGCATTTTGATATTCAATTATAGCTAAAGGTTTATTGGTTTTATCTGTAATAAAACAATCTAAATTAGTAGGCCAGGCAGTTCCCGCTTTTCGCAGTTGCTTGTCAAAATTTGGTAAGTCCTCATTTTCTCTAAATGCCTTATTTGATTTCCATTGCTTTTGGGTAGCAATCCAGTCAGAAAATTCTTTGTAAGTTGTAAAACGCTGCAAAACAGTTAAATCTTCTATAGAAATTAAATTATATAAATGTACACTTTCCGTTTCATCACAATATAAGCAATACGTGAGCGGGATAGAAAAAAGGGTTGAGAAGTTAATTTTTCGTTCTAAAGCCTCTTTTCCCTCAAGAACAATAATCTGTTCAAGAATAGTATCAAGATCTTTACTTACTCCATCATTATCGAATCTTGCCCTTTCAAGCAGATGGGTTACCGTATTGCTTGCATTTTGATTACAACCTTCGATACTTTCATAAAATAACGGCGTGTGTTTAATTAACAAATCTTTAGCCCAATTAGCTGCATCACTCCTTTCAGAAGTTTCTTTTCTTAGATTGCTTATATTCATGTTCAAATGTTGGTTAGAACTTCCTCAATTATTTGTTTCATTTTCTTATTCTTAATTTGTTGATGAAACTCCACCTTAAATCCATCGATCGATAGCTGATTAAAAAATAGCTTAGCACAATTAATTTTCACTTTTTCTATATTTCTTAAAGTAGGATCGTTATCTGCATCCTTTGTTTCTATAACAACATTTATAGTCTTCTCTCCATTTTCTTTTTCAATTACATACATAAAGTCAGGACTATAGGATTGACCCGTGATGGTAGGAATTGCTATACTGTTTTTTGGTATTTTTCCATATACGATAATGTTTGATATTCCTGAAGCTAAAATATTTTCTTTTTCTAATGGAGAATCAAAAGCATATCCGTCATACAAATATTTTTCTGAGGGAGTCCCTTCTTCAAATTTAGTTCCTATTCTGCCTTGTGCAATTTCAGGTTTAGGGTTGCCGTCAATAGTTGTTAATGCCGTTTCTCTTAAACTTATGCCTGACCGTTTATATGTAATTCTTTCCTGTAAATTCGTGTTTTTCCAATCTGTAAATTTATTGACAAAGTTAACTACTGTAAATTCATTAAATTTATCATCATTGATAGCATTACTTTTTGAATATTCTACTATAGATTCATGTATTAATTTAATGGATAAATTAGTCCGCTTATTTATACTTTTTAAAAATTCCCCATAAGGCAATAGCTTCTTTATTTTATACTGGACCCCATCAGAATCGAGCATTTCCATATTAGAAGTATCGGCAGGAGTGTGTAAGGTTTGACGTTTACTTGACACTATTACATCTGTAAAAACATTTTGATTTAGAAGGTCTGCTATTCCTTTTTTTAGATAATCGTTATCTTCAATATTTTCATAGGTAAGTAGGTATTTATGGTTTATAGCTTCCCAAAACGCTCTTAGTTCATTATAAACACCTGCCCTAATTTTTATTTTTTTAGCCGGGTTTATATTTCTATCCACTACTTTATTCAATGATAAGCCACGTCTAAACTCAGGATAGGCTTCAAAAAATATTTCTGAATTTTCTAAAATTATATGCTTGTTGCTATCAATAAATTTTTTACTAAATAACTCAAAAAACAATTCGTCAACATTAATATTACGCTTGATAGCTACAAGTTGTAGTTGCTCCTCTTTTATATCAAAAGCTTCAGGGATATCGCTATTAATTTCATTTATTAATTTTTTAGCAAAATCATCTTCAGTAAAATCTGTTATATAATTAAGCTTAAATTCTTCGTTTGAAATCCTATTGCCATTTTCATCAACAGGAAGCCTCAAACCTCTTCCAACCTCTTGTAATTTACTGTTCTCACTGCCACTTGAGCGTAATTTTGTAATGGTAAAAATATTGGGATTGTCCCATCCTTCTTTTAGAGTCCATTTTGAGAATAAAAATCGACGGACATTAGGTTTCCCTGATTGAGTTTTGAAAGACAATAATCCTTTTTTATCAAAAAGAATTTCATTTATCTGCTTCGCAATATCTTCATCAGAATCACTATTATCCTGGGAAAAATATCCGGCATGGCATTTAGAAACATCTTCTTTAGATGCTTCTAAATATTCCAGATACTCCTTATCGTTTATTTTTGATAATGTAGGGATAATTTCATTTATTTTTTCCAGTAAAAGCCTTTCAAAAGTTTCTTTTAGGTAGGGCGTTTTTTGACCATCAATCCTTTGCCGGTAGGAATGAATATCATCAATAAAAAATAATGCTACTGTTTTTATTTTGGTTTGCCTGTCAAAATTTACCTTCTCCGTTTCGAAATGTCTTTCTATTGCCAATTTTAACATTTGCTCCTGATAGGAAGAGGAATAGATATCAGTACTGAATTCTTCTCCCTGAAATTTGAGCTGGCCATTTGAAAGCACCACAAAATTATTTCCAATTGCCTCAATAGTTATACCTTCTAACTGTTCTGAAATGATTGATAATGAATCCCCTTTACCCAAATCATACGTTTTATTGACAGCACCTTTTTGAATATAAACCAATTTTGCGGCATGTTTATTTTCTATTGCTGAAATCTTAACTTTATCATTCTTTTTAGACAAAGGTTCAAAATGCTCTTTTGAAATGCCTTTTATAAGGTTTTGATTAAAAGCATCGCAGGCATTCAGATTGTATATTAAATTATGATAATCTTTTATATTTTTTTTGATTTTTCCAATACCGATTGTTTTGGTTGGGAAAGTGGCCCCATATCGAATGATACATTGAGGTTTGATTTCTTTACTTATAAATTCAAATGCTTTTTGTTCCTTTGAAAAGCGGTGAGGTTCATCTATCAACAGAAAAGGCTTTGTTGCTCTAAGCGCATCGACCGGCTTATAAAAACCTTCAACGCCATAGTCATAGTCATTCCGGCTCAATATCCTGCTATTTGTCAGCAAAGCCATGTTTACAAGTAACACCTGTATCTTATTTCTATCTTGTTTTGATCCTAAAACAAATTCACGTATAGCAGCAGGGAAATATTGCTTGCCTTTCACTTTTTTAGAAGGTTCAAGAACTTGTAATTCAATCTCCGTATTGTAGCCACAAATGTCTTTAAAATGCTTTTTTACATAGCTATCTTCGATAAACTGCCTTGTTCCTGCCTTAATTGATAAAGTAGGTACAACGATTATAAATTTATTAACTTTAAAAAGCTTATGAAGCTTATAAATTGTTGATGTATAAACATACGTTTTCCCTGTACCCGTTTCCATTTTGATATCTAAATTCAGATTGTCGGAAACAAAGTTTAGTTTCTGAAATTCCTGATCTACTTTATTCTGATTTTGAACTTTTTTAATGCGCTCTAAAAGACCTGGCCTGTCTATATTTAAAGATGGATTGGCATAATAGGCATTTGAATCTGAAAAATCTTCTTCTTCAAAAACAGTACAAACAGAATTTACTCCTTTCTCCTGATGTGGCAATCCACTTTTTAATATTAAATCCATAGTAAAACTTAATATCTAACAATTATATTGATTTTCAAATTCTTCTCCCCTTCATTTAATAATCTTAAATTCTTCTCTAACATTTCAGTAACCGGCCATTCATTAAAGCTGTAACCGAAAAGAACTATATTTTCAGGTACAAAATCAGGTATCGTTTCATACATTTCAAAAAGGGACAACACATTTGATTGTTGAAAATTTACATTTAAAAGATAGAGGTGCTTATCAAAATAATAAGCGGTATAATTACCCAAATCAATTTCTTTAAATTGAGGGTTTAATCCATAACCGTCGTAATTTAACCAGGTAGTTAAAACCGTTTCGATTCCAAAACCATCTAATAACGAATCGGTTATAAGTAAGGCAGATTTATTAAAGGATTCACATTTATCCAACACGTTCTGAGGAGGTTCATTTAAAATAAAATGTTTAAATCCAAGGTCTGAATCAGATTTAGATGTTGCTTTCAATTTTTTTGCCGCTCTAATAATCCGTTCTACTCCTAAATAATCCAGAGTAGTAGGCCTATCAACTGATTTTAAAAAATGGTAAGCGTTTTTTTGCCCTGCATTTTTTAAATCCAGTTTTTCCGGTAATTGAATAGAAATTACCCTCCGGCTACCCCCATCAATAAAATTAAGTTCTAATGCCGCATGGGCAGTAGTAGCCGACCCTGAGAAAAAATCTAAAATTAAATCATCATTTTGAGTGGTAAATTTCAGTAATTTTTGAATTAGATTCAACGATTTTGGGTTATCAAAAACTTTCGACCCAAACAATTCCGTTGAACTTAATGTTGTGGCTCTGTTATCTTCATAAAAATAACTTTTCAAGAGTTCGGTAGCAGTTTCAATGCGTTTTTTAATTTTCGGAATTGTCGTTTCATCTTTTCCCCACTCTACATCATTATTTTCATTGGCTTTCCAAAAAGTTGTTTCCGGCCACCTCCAACCGTTACCTGGGAGTTTGCAGGGTTTTTGTGTGACTGGATGTATAATGTCATATAAATAATCTCCTGGCTTGGTATTGTTAGAATTTCCCGGATAATAAACCCCTTTCTCGTCGACATAAGAATAATGGGAAACACCGGATAAATCTATTCCATTAGACTTTATTTGTGAATGTATCCATTCTTTTAGTTTTTTTTGGATAACAGAAGTTGCTAATCCCTCTTTTACTAATTCATCATATTTTTTTTTAATCAAAAAAGCCTTATCTGATTTAATTTTCCAGTTGCTTTGCGCATTTTTATCTCTACAGTAGCAAATTATATATTCATGTTCAATAGCTATCTGGCTGGCATTATTGTCAGTTGCAGTTTCCCAGATTATTTCACCTAAGTAATTTTCTTCAGCAAATACCTCATCACAAAGCAGCTTTAAATTAGCCTGTTGATTATCATCAATAGATATAAAAATCACACCATCCCTTGTAAGCAAATCCCTGGCCAATCGTAAACGGGGATACATGAACAACAACCAGGCAGAATGAGATGCCGATCCTCTTTTCGTTAAATCTAAAATACGGTTTGCCTGATCCTCATCAACACTTAATTTGTGTTGTAAATCTTCTATAGTAAAACTAAATTTATCATTGTAAACAAATTTATCCTTACCTGTATTATATGGCGGATCAATGTAAATGCACTTCACAGACTTTGAATACGATTTCAGTAAATGCTTTAATCCATCTAAATTATCGCCACTTATATAAAAGTTCTGGCTGTTTGAGTTTTCCGGTAAGAGATTATGTTCTTTGTTAGGTGTAATAACAGTCGTTGTATCTATGGAAGCCAATAGCTTCGCATAACTTTTTCCTAAAAATTTCAGCTCATACCCCTCATGGATCAAATCTATTTTTTCATTTAAGGATGCTCTAAATCGTTCAAAATCAAAACTGCCATCCCGTTTAAAACAAAATGGAAAATTGTCTTTTAAAACAGAAATTTGTTTATCATTTATAGTAACGGCTTCATTGTTTTTCTCAATGTCTAAAATCATGTCAAATATTTTTTTGTAGTATCGGAAGAGCCTATAAAAGTATAAATCTAAGAGGACAATTTGAAATAATTATTAATGAAGTGGTTTAAACTTTTATTTTATTGAATTTTTTGGGAGCCAATAATCTGTCTTATTTTATTTTAAAAAGGTAATAAGGATCACAGAAAACGTATATCTTTTTAATCCAATGAATTATCAGGAGCACAAAACTCACTGTTGCCACCGCTTTTGTCCCGCTTTCCGCTCTATCTGCGCAAAAAAGCGCAGGATGCCGCTGCAATCAGGGCTACCAAAAAAATTTTCTTTTTTTAAGAACACCTGAAAAGTGGTGTGCCGGTATAACTTAAAAAATAGGCAGGCCCCAATAAATTCATTGCTTCCTCTCCTACCCTTGGAATTTTTCTCCGCTGCGCCAGTTAGTCGCGCCACCTTCCGTACACGGTAGTTTAATCTAAAAGAAGCCGTGGCCGGTTCATGAGTTGCAGGCAGCCTATTATCCACCGAGGAAAAGCGGCATGCTACGTAGCCTTATTTTTTGATAATTAATGAAAAGGTAAATAGATATTAAATGTTGACCCATTATCAGGAATCCCATCAGCGGTAATATATCCATTATGATTCTGCATGATCTTTTTGCAGATGGCAAGGCCAATTCCAGTACCGGAATATGCTTCATTAGAATGCAGTCTTTTAAAAAGATCAAAAATTTTCTCGCGTTGTTCTGTATCGAACCCAATTCCATTATCACTAATGCTTATTTTTAAATAATGGCCTTTGGCATCAGCAAAGTCCAACGTTTCTGCCGGCAATACCACACTGGTCACCCGTATAATGGCAACCTGGTCTTGCTTTCGGTACTTAATAGCGTTGGCTATGAGGTTTGTGACGAGCTGCCGAAATTGAAAAGGTATAACTCTTGCCTCTGGCAGCGTATCAATAAAAAATGTAGCGTGGCCCTGTTCCACCGCCTCGGCAAATGTTTCCATCGCATCTTCAAAAATTGCATCCAGCGCCATTTTTTTTAAAGCAGGCTGTTCCAGCGATATCTGCGAAAATTCCATAAGATCTTTAATAAGAATTCGCATGCGATCAGCCGAACGAATGACTTTTTCGAGTGATGTACGCGCACCTGCTGACAAACTCTCTGTCTGATGAATGATCTTTTCTATATATAACTGAATTTTTCTTAGCGGTTCCTGAAGGTCATGGCTTACAATATAATTAAATGATTCGAGTTCCTTATTGCTTCTCATAAGTTCATCATTTTTTACCGAAAGTTCTTTATTAAGTGCCAACATATCATTTTTTAAATGAAATTCTTCAGTAATGTCCTGGCACGTTCCAACTAGTTTCATCGGTTTTCCATCGGCAGTTTTGTTTATGTCGCCAAAGCCCCTGAGTATCTTAATTTCACCTGATGGGGTCATTATCTTTAACGTGTAGTCTTTTACGATACCCGTTACTAATGATTCGTTAATCGCATTAATCCTTTCTTCCCTGTTATCAGGATGAATGAGGCTAATATACCTTTCAAAGGTTATGGTTTCAGACTGTGGCTCAAGCCCATGAATACGGTACATCTCGTCAGACCATTCTATTACGTTAGTCTCGATGTCCCACGACCAGTTGCCCAGGTGGGTCAATTTTTGTGCTTCTTTATGCAACGATTCGCTTTCTGTGAGCCGCCTGATGAGTTCCGCATTTTGTGTAATATCCCGTAGTGTCCCTTTTACAAATTTTACTTTGTCATTTTCTTTGGTAACAATACCACGCGACTCCAGTTTCTTTTCAGTTCCATCTTTTTTGTAACGGAAGGTATATTGAAATTTACTTCCGGTCGCGACAGCCCGTTCCCATGCGCTCCTGATTAACGGAAGGTCCTCGGGATGTACATAACTAAAAAACTCATCTTCCGGCGCACGCTGTAAGCCTGTAATCTTTTGCATTTGTGGTGTACTGACCGAGTTCTCAGGATTCTGATAATCGATAATAAAGCTTCCAAGTTCCGACAAATCCTGGGCTTCAAGAAGAAGGCTTTCCTGAAATTGAAGTGCGTCATTAATTTTATTTAATTTGTCCTGCTGAAGTTTCAGATAAATATTATACGAAATAAGTTCTTCCTGTGTAGTATAGTGGTCTATTTCTTCCCGCAGCAGTCCCTGAAGTTCGAAATCATCAGTATAAGTAGCTATAAATGACTGTAAGCACTTACGTTTAATAAATGCCGATAAGGTAACATCTTCTGCAACCACTTCATCTTTATCGATTACTTCTAATTTATTAGCAACCCATTTACTTACATTTTGCTGAATTTGAAGATGGATCGTTTCAGTTGCCAATGCCTGAAGTACTTCGGCATGGCTGACCTTCCCTAATTCCAGCAGTTCTCCATCTGTCAATTTATCTAACTTGCGCAGTAAGGGCAGGTCCTCTTGTCGGGAGTATTCGATCATGGTTAAAACATACTTATCCAAACAATTTGCAAGCAGAAAAGCAGCGTATGAAGGCAATACCTTCATTGAAAATTTTGCCTGGTTAATCTTAAAATCGTCCCATTGCACCATAAATTAAGATAATTTAAATAAAAAGTCTATAAGTGATTTATTCGGGTTATAGTGCTTCCAGTCCAGTTGTATCGCAGTTTCCAAAATATTTTTCATGGTAATATAAGAATTTGCCTTAACTACATAAAGATTTGCGCCCATCGAGAACGTATCTTCAACATCCTTTCTGTTAGAGGAAGTAGAATAAATGATTACCGGAATATCTCTTAATTTTTCGGTGGCGCGGATTCGTTGCAAACATTCTTTTCCCCCAAGAACCGGCATGTTCAGATCAAGAAAAATACAATCAGGCAAATCATCTGTTCGTCTGTCAAGATAATGTAACAATTCAGTACCATTTATAACGGTATTTACATTAACATTAGGTTGTGACAACAATTCGATAAACAAATCACGGTCATCGGCATCATCATCCGCCAGTACTACTTTATATTGTTTTTCCATTTCGGGCTGTAAACGATAAAATTACATAAAAATATAGTGCGAATGTACTAATGTTTTAACTATTTAACTAGGAGTGAAACGTTTTTAAAATGAAAGCAGTATAACAAAGACAATTTTGAATTTAAGAAGTTTTAGGTGCAACTTGTGAAGGCCTATAAGTATTATCCTAAAAAATATTTATAAAAGTAGGTGCTTATAGATCATTATTTAATTGGTAAGGTGCCTAAAAATAATAGTACTATAAAAAAATTTATAATCTCTTGTTTAATCACTTATAATTGGCCATATTTGTTATTGCCTAAAATCTACTTTACCTAATATGACCTACTAATATGAGCGTCAGAAAACCTCTTGTTCCCGAAAATGAAAAGGAACGTGTCGAAGCATTAAAAAGATATGGTATTCTTGATACCCTGTCTGAAGACCAATTCCACGATGTAACACGCCTTGTTTCCTATATTTGCCAGGTCCCGCTTGCTCATGTAAGTTTCATGGACGAAAAAAAGTTATGGTTTAAATCCACTATTGGTTTTGAAGCTGTCGAAATAGCGCGTGAAGACACTTTTTGCCAGCATACACTAATGGGTACAGGCTTAATGGAAATTCCAAATACATTGGAAAATGAGCTTTTTAAAGATGATGCTAATGTACAGGGCGGTTTTAATGTACGTTTTTATGCCGGGTACCCTTTAACAACTCCTGACGGCTATAATATTGGTACTGTATGTGCTTTTGACACAGTAGCCAAAGAACTGAATGAAGAACAAAAAAATACACTTTCACTGCTTGCCAAGCATATTATCGTACAGCTGGAGCTGGGAAAGAAAAATATAGAACTGGACAAACAAACAAAAATTGCCCAACAGGCAGTTATGGCAAAAGATAGTTTCTTAGCCAATACAA
>DASVUQ010000308.1:0-9178 GCA_036386975.1 Flavobacterium sp.
CATCCGTCCAGATGACCTTGTGGTAAAATCTACAGGAGCCAATTCAATAAATAAGTTGTATATTATTCAGAATATCGACAGGAAATTACCTCTCGATGATATTGCTTCGGCAAAAGGGATGAATATGGATGACCTTATCAAAGAAATGGAACAAATTGTTTACGCCGGGACAAAATTAAATATTAGGTATTGGGTAGATGATATGCTCGATGACGAACAACAGGAAGAAATCTATGACTATTTCATGGAATCGGAAACGGATAAAATAGAAGATGCCCTCAAAGAATTCGATGGCGAATACGATATTGACGAACTTCGATTAATGCGGATAAAGTTTATCAGCGAAGTAGCAAATTAAAAAAGGGAGCGAAAGCTTCCTTTTTTGATTATTCCCATAATGACAAATTATACATCTATCAATGAGTAAAAATGCATTCAAAGATAAAGTGATCTGGATTACCGGAGCTTCTTCCGGAATCGGAAAAGAGATGGCTTTACAACTAGCAGAAGAAAAGGCAATATTAATCCTGACATCCAGAAACACGGAAAATTTACAGCAACTAGGCGCTCAACTAAAGGATAGAAAGGTTAAATTTCATATTCTTCCATTTGATTTAATGAATACAAGTCAAATATCAGGTTTAGTAAAAGATGCTTTAAAACTAGAAGGAATTATTGATATCGTAGTCCATAGTGCCGGTGTCAGCCAGCGTGCGTTAGCTACGGATACTTCATTAGACGTAAACAGGAAAATAATGGAACTTAATTATTTTTCTATTATACATATTACCAGTTACCTCATGCCTCATTTTGTGGGCCGAAATTCAGGATCTATGGTAATTATAAGTAGTGTTGCCGGGCTTATGGGCTTTCCGCAGCGTTCCAGTTATGCTGCTTCAAAACATGCTTTAAAAGGCTATTTCGAAACATTACAGTCAGAGTTATATAAAACGAATATTCATATTTCTTTAGTATATCCTGGT
The DNA here is from genome assembly GCA_036386975.1 of Flavobacterium sp. Taxonomy (GTDB): domain Bacteria; phylum Bacteroidota; class Bacteroidia; order Flavobacteriales; family Flavobacteriaceae; genus Flavobacterium. The sequence continues at coordinate 984 of DASVUQ010000308.1, forward strand.
AGGATTGATACTAATATTTCAAAAAATGCACTTTCAGGAAGCGGTGTGCCTTTTGATAAAACCGACGAAAATAATGAAGTGGGGATGAATGTTACGCTGTGTTCCCGAAAAATAATATCAGGAATCAAAGCCCGGAAAAGAATTATCATTGTAGCCAAAGAAGAAAAAATATTATTCAGGCTGTGGTGGTTTTTCCCTTCTTTATATTACAAAATAGCTTATAAAAAAGGAATTGAAGATATAAAAAACTAATATTATAGCTCATACAATTCTCCCCGGTGCGGCTTTAGCCTGTCGCGGACAGCAATCATAAAGTCATCAGTTACCACCATAAAAGCAATGGCATGCATTTCATTAATAACTTCGAAACCTGTAATCTTCAGTGGAAGCTTTTCAATTTCGATGTATTCTTTCAGATGAATTTCATGATGTTGCGCTGTTTTTTCGGAAGCCGGGCCACGAAAATCCCAGATTAGTTTAATTTTTCTCATAATCTACAATATGCAAGAAGTTGTTTAGAGCAAAGTTACAGCTTAAAGGCCGACACAAAATTCGTTTTAACTTTTAAATTAGTACTTTTGCAGTTCTAATCCAGCAACGAATCATTCAGTCAATGCCTCGCGAAATTCAACTACAAGTAGCTCCGGAAACAGCCTCAAATGACGTTTTGCTCAAAGAACATGTGGCAAAGGTATTTAAAATTCCAGTGAAAGAGATTGGACATATTGTTCCTGTAAAGCGTTCTATCGATGCCCGGCAAAAGGCCGTTAAGGTCAATCTTAAAGTCAATGTGTTTTTACAGGAAGAAGCATTTTCTGGAAATCATTTTGAGCTTCCGGAATATAAAAATGTATCTAACGCTCAGGAAATCATTGTTATTGGCGCTGGTCCCGCAGGGCTTTTTGCCGGATTACAGCTTATAGAATCGGGTTTAAAACCTGTTATCCTGGAACGTGGAAAAGACGTCCGGGGGCGCCGGCGCGATCTTAAAGCCATTAATCGGGACCATATTGTTAATGAAGATTCTAATTATTGTTTTGGAGAAGGCGGAGCAGGCACGTATTCTGATGGAAAATTGTATACGCGTTCTAAAAAAAGAGGGGATGTGGATCGAATTTTAAAGCTTTTGGTGGCTTTTGGAGCAACACCTGATATTTTGGTAGATGCCCATCCTCATATCGGTACCAATAAATTGCCGCAGATTATACAGGACATGCGTAATAAAATTATCGAATGTGGGGGAAAAGTGTTGTTTGAAGCCAGGGTAACTGATTTTATCATAAAAAGCAATGATTTCCAGGGAGTGGTATTACAAAATGGGGACACGATTTTAGCCAATAAAGCCATTTTAGCTACGGGGCATTCCGCGCGCGATATATTCGAGTTACTCGACAGGAAAAAGGTTTATATAGAAGCAAAACCTTTTGCTTTAGGAGTAAGGGCAGAACATCCGCAGGAACTGATCGACAGGATCCAGTACAGTTGCGATTACCGGGGTGACTTCTTGCCGCCATCGCCTTATGCTATTGTAAAACAAATAAGCGGGCGTGGTATCTATTCATTTTGTATGTGCCCGGGCGGCGTCATTGCCCCTTGTGCTACAAGTCCGGGCGAAGTAGTAACTAACGGATGGTCACCCTCAAAACGGGATCAGCCTACAGCCAACTCAGGTATCGTGGTTGAATTAAAATTGGAAGATTTTAAATCGTATACAAAGTCTGGGGCACTTGCCGGGCTCGAATTTCAAAAAGAAATAGAACAAAAAGCCTGGCATCTGGCCGGAGAAACCCAAAAAGTACCGGCACAGCGTATGATTGACTTTACACAAAGTAAAGTATCCAAAGACATCCCTAAAACATCGTATGTCCCCGGAACAACATCAGTAGAATTAGGAAAGGTTTTCCCCGGGTTTTTGACACAAATTATGCGCGAAGGGTTTCAGGAATTCGGCAGGACAATGCGGGGTTACCTTACCAATGATGCCATTCTTCATGCCCCAGAGAGCAGGACATCCTCCCCCGTACGTATCCCACGTGATCATGATACCCTGGAACATGTACAGATAAAGGGGCTTTACCCTTGCGGAGAAGGGGCAGGATATGCCGGAGGTATTGTCTCAGCAGCTATAGACGGAGAAAAATGCGCATTAAAAATAGCAGAAGCGGTATTAAAGTAATATCCAGGTTATATAATCAATTCCATTTTAATATTTGATCTTGCATACGTATTGGGTTCCAAAGGTATTTCTGTAAAACCAAATTTTTTGTACAAAGCAATTGCTGCCTCTAATTTTGTATTGGAGTAGAGGATAATTTTTTCAGCCTCTTTTTCTTTTGCAGTTGCAATAGCATATTCTAATAATTGTTTACCAAGACCTTTTCCCTGGTAGGCTTCACTTACAGCCATTTTACCTAATTCAAATACAGTATGTGTAACTTTAAGTAATGAAAAAGTGGCAATAATGGTATCGTCTAATTTCCCGTAATAAATATAACCTCCTTTATTGATGATTTCGTTTTCAGGATCTGAAAGCTGAATAGTGTCTTTTGGCTCCACGGCAAAATATTTTTCGAGCCATTCCGTATTTAGGGTTTTAATATGAGATTTTAATGCGGTAGTATAAGGAATAACTTCCATTGTAATTTTCGTTCTTAATTTATAATAAATATAAAAGTTTAATTTCTGATATCCAAATAGGCTGTGGAGACAACGGTTTTAAATACGCGTTAAACTTTTCACAATGCACTAATTCCTATTATAAATGCTTCTTTTTTCGTATTTTTACGGTGTAATTTAAAGCTATGCAAGAAGAAAAAGTAATATTGGTCAATGAACACGACGAGCCAATAGGGTTAATGCCAAAACTGGAAGCACATGAAAAAGCTATTTTGCACCGTGCTTTTTCGGTTTTTATTTTAAATAATAAAAATGAAATTATGTTACAGCAAAGGGCACATCAAAAATACCATTCCCCGATGTTGTGGACTAACACCTGTTGTAGCCACCAGCGGGAAGGAGAAACGAATACCGGAGCAGGAACCCGTCGTTTATACGAAGAAATGGGTTTTGTAACAGAACTAAAAGAATTATTTTATTTTATTTATAAAGCCCCCTTCAATAATGGTTTAACAGAACATGAGTTAGACCACGTCATGATAGGGTATTATAATGAAGCTCCCGAAATTAACAGTGATGAGGTAGAAAGCTGGAAATGGATGTCTATTGAAGACGTTAAAAAGGACATGCAGGACAATCCTTCGTTATATACTGTTTGGTTTAAAATTATTTTTGACGAATTTTATCATTATCTCGAAGACCACAAATTTAAAATATAAACGCACATGAGAGTAACAATAAGCAGGAGGGCACATTTTAACGCAGCCCACCGTTTGTATAGAAAGGACTGGTCTATGGAACAAAATAATGCCGTATTTGGCAAATGTAATAATGCTAATTTTCATGGCCATAATTATGAACTTATTGTAAGCGTAACAGGCGAAATTGATAAAGAAACAGGGTATGTACTTGATATAAAAGTATTAGCCGATATTATAAAAGAAGATGTTGAAGACCAGTTCGATCATAAAAACCTAAACCTGGATGTGCCTGAATTTAAAGATTTGAACCCGACTGCTGAAAATATAGTAGTTGTTATATGGAATAAAATACGTAAAAGAATCGAACCTCATTTTAATTTAGAAATAGTTTTATATGAAACGCCCCGAAATTTCGTAACCTACAAAGGAGCATAATATGGCATTACAGATAGGTGGTACAATTCCACATTTTATGGCAACAGATACCCATGGTAATACATTCGATAGTCATGACATTATTGGGAAAAAGCCGGTCGTAATTTATTTTTATCCAAAAGACAACACACCGGGATGCACAGCGCAAGCCTGTAGTTTCAGGGACCAGTATGAAGATTTTAAGGATTTAGGGGCTGAGGTAATTGGGATTAGCAGTGACAGTGTAAATTCTCATGAAAAATTTGTAAAAAAATACAAACTGCCGTTCCTATTGCTTTCTGATCCTGATAAAAAAATCCGTACTGCTTTTGGCGTTCCTTCCGGGTTATTCGGGATTTTACCGGGTAGAGTAACTTATGTGGCTGATCGTGACGGTATCATAAGAATGATTTTTGATAGTGTCCAGGCTACAAAACACATTCCTAAGGCATTAGAAGCTGTTAAAAATTTAGTATAATTAAATAACAAATCTTTCAAATAATTTAAAGATTTTGCATTAAATTTATTGCATGCCGACATCTTTATATCCATTACAGTTTATACCTATTTTTAAAGAAAGAATATGGGGCGGTCGGAAATTACAGGCATTGCTGCATAAACCAATAGTTTCTGATACTACTGGTGAGAGTTGGGAAATATCTACTGTTGAAGAAAATATTAGTATTGTAGCCAACGGGAATTTAAAAGGAAAATCACTTTTAGAAATCATCCATGATGCTCCCGCTGAAGTTTTAGGTACTAAAGTGCACGAGAAATTCGGGGCCCACTTTCCTTTATTGTTTAAATACCTCGACGCTACAGCAGACTTGTCTATTCAGGTGCATCCTAATGATCAGTTGGCTAAGGAACGTCATAACTCCTTTGGTAAAACAGAAATGTGGTATGTTGTCCAGGCGGATGAAAATGCAAAAATTATTGTAGGCTTTAAACATAACTCAAGCACAAAAGAATATTTAGAGCATCTTGAGGACAATACATTAACGAATATTTTGAATGATGTAAAAGTAAATGAAGGCGACGTTTTTTTTCTGGAAACCGGAACGGTCCATGCTTTAGGAGCGGGTTTATTGATCGCTGAAATCCAGCAGACTTCTGATATTACGTACCGGCTTTATGATTTTGACCGGTTGGATGCTAATGGTCATAAGAGGGAATTGCATGTGGACCAGGCTGTGGATGCTATTAATTATAATATAACCAGCAGCTTTAAAGTGTATTCTAAAAATAAAAATGTATCTAATGAAATTGTATCGTCCCCTTACTTTACCACTCATTTTTTACCTTTAGACGGTTGCCTGGAAATCCATAAAACGCCGGAAAGTTTTACAGTATATATGTGTGTTGAAGGTAGTTTTGAATTGAAATATCAAAATGTATCCTATCATTACACAAAAGGCGATACTATTTTGATCCCCGCCTCATTACAACAATATGCTATCGACGGAAAAGCTTCAATTTTAGAAATTTATATATCATAGCGGTTACTAAAAAGATTATATGTACTTTTGCACCGAATTTTTTACAATTATAAAATACAATTAAATGGCAAACGTTAAAAACTTAAAGAAAGACATCAACTACGTTTTAGGAGATATTATTGAGGCAGTGTACCTGTTCGAGATTTCTACAACAGGACAACCAACCCCGGAAACTAATGCTCTTATAGATGAAGCGATTGCTTCTTTTGATAATCTGATTACAAAAGTTAACGCAAAAAATATAGAAAATAAGAAATCACATTTCAAACAAATTAATGTAGAATTGGAAGAAACTGCAGCTCAATTAATTGCTAAAATCAACGCATTGCAGTCATAATAATCTCGAAAAAAGTGCAGATTTATTTGTGAAAATTAAAATTCACGATTATATTTGCACTCGTATTAATGCCGGTGTAGCTCAGTTGGCTAGAGCAGCTGATTTGTAATCAGCAGGTCGTGGGTTCGAGTCCCTCTATCGGCTCTTCATTAAAAAACCATCTTTTTTAAGATGGTTTTTTTATTTTGTCTCTGAAAACACAAATGGTTAATGGTGATATTAATCAATATCGATAAAGATCAAATCAACAATTTGTGATTTTATTATTTGATAAACTTTCTCATTTTAAACTGTGTGCATACTATATTACGTGGAAACCTTCTGTCAATTCACCTTTCCGGAACCTGTTGACCAGTTCATGCGCCAATCGGGTAGGTTCAGGAATACGGTATTTTCCTGTACATTGCCTGATTATTTCCAGGCTGTTTTGCATCCCTATTAAATGTCCCGGAGAAATATATACGGGAGCTGTTTTAGTCTTGCTCCTGTAGGCATAGCCAATGTTTTCCTGCTTATGAATTATAGAATTGTATGCATGTTGCTGAAGCGCCGGTTCTTCATATTTTCCGCATAATATATTTTTGGCACAGCCCATGCTGGGTTGTCCGGTCACTATTCCGAAATGAGTAGCAATTCCCATTCTGCGGGGATGGGCAATGCCATGCCCGTCTACTACCATTACATCTGGCTTAATCAGGAAAGATTCCCATGCTTTTGCCAGGGCTGGCACTTCCCTGAATGCTAAATAACCTGGCACGTAAGGAAAGTTAGTTTCGGCTTTTATTAATGAATAAGACAGTGGGATAAGTTGCGGAAAAGACAATATAATAATCCCGGCATAAATGGTGGGGCTGTACAAATTTAATGAAATATCTGCCCCGGCAATAGTTGCTATATTAATTTCGCGTTCACTTATATCGGCTTTCTCCCGCAGTTCGTTCTGGATCTGTGTGGCTTGTGAAATGGATAAGTTATCGTAAGTGGTCATGGTTTTCCTGGTATCTAAATGTGTTTAATTAAAAATTTAACTTTCGGTATATTTTTCTTTATAGGCAGCTTGCTGTTCCGATATAGCTAAATTAAAAATAAATATCACAATCCTGGTTATGAGTTATTCTTTAAATTTTGTGTGTCTTTGAAACCCGGGAAAAGAAGGCCTGACTTTTGAGGAAACCTCTGCACGTTTTGCAGAAAAATGATACAATCACTATTGCTGCAGCATATTTTATACTAATTCGTTCATTGTTTGTTTTATTTCCTCGCAAAGGCGGTAAGATTCTGTGTTGATTTCCAACTAAAATTAATTTTTATTAATTCTGTTTTTCAAGACAGTCATTAAGCTAGTCTCTATAGCGTGTTTAAACCATTTGTGTTTGCACGCTATTTTTTGTTATATATTCTTTGTCGTAGACTGTTTTATTTTTGAATAAAATATAAATCAGTTCAAGTATTTTTCTTTGAATTGCCACTAAAGCTTTCATTTTTATTCCATGTTTGGCGACTAATCTTGCGTAAATAGTACGAAAGTTATCATCCCATTTTACTGCTGTTAATGCTGGTAAGTGTACCGCTTTTCTAAGATTTCGATTTCCCTTTTTTGATATTCCTGGCTTGCCTTTTACAGAAGTTCCAGATTGTTTTTCTTTTACATCAAGTCCCGCATAACTTGTCAGCTGCTTTTTACTTCGTATTAGTTTAAACCCATTTGTCTCGGCCAATACAATGACAGCGGTGAGTTCTCCAACTCCCGGTATTGATTTTACCCTCTCTATTGTACTCTTAATATCCGGGTTTGTTTTAACCAAACCAGCTATATCTTGTTTAATTTCTTTCTCCTGGGAATTTAAAAACAGTATTCTTGAGCGCATTCTCTCCAGGCTTTTTTGATTAGGATTGGCTTGAACATTTTCAGCATGCAGTTGGTTTTTAATTATACTCCTTTCCTGCACTATTTGATCTCTTTCACGCGTAAGTTGTTGTAACTCTCTGTAAATACTTTTAGGTTTGGACCATTTATCTAATTTTCGTTCTAATCCAAATTGTGCGATCCCTTGAGAACAACTTTTATCTGTAACGGTTTTTAATACTAATGTCCGTATGTAATTACTTATTTTATTTGGCAGTACAATACTTATTTCATAGCCGTTATCCACCAAATAGTAAGCAAATTTTTGATGATAAACCCCTGTAGCTTCCATCACATATCGAACAGGGAGTTTACAATCTATCAATTTATTTACCCAATCCACTAATGATTTAATCCCAGAATCATTGTTTTTAAAAACTTTGTAACTAAATAATTCGATGGTAAAATCATCAAACATACCCCCTAAAGTGATTACTATTTCTTTCTGTGCCACATCAATACCTGCAACTTGTTTTACTACTTTTTTCTTCTTTACTTTTTTTAAATTAGTTTATAAAGTGATGAATCTTCCTTCGTCTTTTCTCCTGATTGGATATTCTGGATAGTAAGCATTGCTTAACTCCTTACATTCTGTTCAGACTCTAAAAGATAAAAAACAATGAGGATATATCTTAGCGGGAATATGTTTCTGGGAACTATTTAGACGCAAATGTTCTCTCATTGTTTTTCACTTTAATTACAAAATTAGAAATTATTAAACT
>DASVUQ010000309.1:0-9954 GCA_036386975.1 Flavobacterium sp.
GCCGCTAGATAGGAATGTCACCTTTGTAGGGTTATACCTTCCATCAGAAGAACCTCCAAATGAAAGATTTAATTTTCCATTATCAAGTGTCGTACCGGGAACCCATACTAATGTAGAATGTTGGATGCCCGTACCTGCAAAAGTTAATCTTGCAGAAGCTTGTCCGGCTGTACTTAATGATTCTCCAAAAGAAAGATGTGAGTTACCATCCGTAGGTGAAGCAATTATGGACAAAGGATTGTTTCTAACATCTTGTGCATTTAAAAAATGGCAACTTAAAATTGCGATAATGAATAGTTTTTTCATACTAATTGATTTTGAATTTAAAATTGGTTTTAACTTTAGAACATGTCTAAATCTTCATTTTTTATTTTTGTTCTAGTTTTCTCATCTTCTCTTTTAGAAAGTTTATTTCTTTATTTTGCTCAATGGCATGAAGTGTAAGTTCTTCTATTTTTTGCAGCAATTGTACCGTAAGGCCCCCCAGGTCGCTACCCTTTTCCTGCATTTCTTTGGCGGGGGCTATTTCTGGAAGGTGTTTGTTTTGTTTGACAAATTTTTCGAGTTCGTTTAAGGGCATCAATTTATACCCGTCTTCAAAAACAAAATCGGCACCGTTCAGGTTTACCCTTACTTCCCTTGCCCTGATTGCACCTATAACATCCAGTTTATGTGCAGGATTTACAGTACCTACACCCACATTGCCATTAACAGAGATAAATACATTAGTATTACTAAACGACGGAAGCGTTGAGCAAACAATCCCTCTGCTGGCGCGAGCGTCTCGCTCGTGAACCCGAAACGCAAAGCCCCAAAACGTGAGCAAATTTGTAGAACAGTTTAAGAGACAATGAAAGGGCTGAACACCCAATGTGACAAGAAGAAAAAAGGAGAAAAATTTGACCCGAACACTCCTTAAAAAAACAAAGTAGGGCTAATTAAAATTATAAAAAATGAAAAAATTATTTTATGAAGGTTTATTCCTTGCATTAGTAGGAGTAACGGTTCTTTCTTGTAATAAAGAAGAACCAAACACTAGTACGGACAGTCAGTCGTCTAGAATTAAAACGGACGGTAAAATTTTAATTTTTGAAACACTTAAAGATTATGAAACATTAATTGATGCTGAGACTCCTCAAAATCAAAAAGGTGAATCAATTAAACACATTCAAAACTTGAAGTTTAAAAACTATTTATCTAAATACCAAGGTACTATCCAACAAAAAAGCGGGGAAAATAAAATCCAAGTAATGGATGAAGAACTTGGACAGATATTAAACGAAGATGGAGTTGTGCAAATCGCAAATAATTTGTACAAAATAAATTTAGAAAAGGAAAAAGTATTTTCTTTACCCGCTCCACTTTATAGAATGCATTATAAAACATTAGTTGCAGAACTAACCGAAGGGACACCTGTAAAAGAATATTCAATTGACGATGACGTACTTCACCCTAACACTAAGTCCAGAGGTTGCGGTGGTATTGATGGAGGAGTTTATCCTAGTTATGACAATACTTATGATGGACAAATCATAAAAACATTTCCTGATGGCACAGTGTGGCGTTTAAATCCATATGTTAGATTTTTTAGAGCTGGTGTTTATTTTAAATTATCTTCTGGGTTTGAAATATGGAGATACCCTTCTTCATCACATCACACAGGAGGACAAATAGTACGAAATATTTCAAATAGTGGATTATCAATAGAAATGTTCATTAGAGGTCCGGAAGGATGGTGGAAACCAAGGCCATGTAACTCAGTTGGTACAATATCTTATGGTTATCACTATTCTCAAGGAACATATGGCAACTATAATAAATTTGTATATAAAGGAACTAGAAACTTGAATGGGTATTATTTTTTCGTGCAAGGTAGGGCCAAATATGCTGATGGAACATTTACTATTGCTTCTCCTTACGGTGGACGAAATATCAACTCCCCTTACTAATTGAAGTAATGAGATTATTATCTTATGTTTGTTGTTTGGGCCACTTGCAATGGCTCAAACAGCAATTTCAATATGCTCAACTGTAAATTATAAATTATTAATTTGTATAGTTAACTAAATATAAATATTTTATTTTTACCCCATGAGTTATTCGTTAGATTTTCGCATCCGTGTATTTGAGATCAAGGAAAAAGAAGGTCTCACTTTTCAGGAAACCTCTGCTTTCCATAAACGGGCTGATAGTATGGAGGCGATAGTCAGCCAAGGACCTTACCCTCTTATTCACCTGATCTAAATCCTATTGAAAAGAAATGGGCACAGGCCAAGAGTATCAGAAAGAAATTCAGATGGGATCCTTATCAACTCTTTCAAAATCATAAACTATGACAATTATTATGATTTAGCTATATTTAATTCCTTTAATATAAAAAGGTAAATCCAGGGCGAAAAAACCATTTTGTAGGCAATGAGAAAAAGTTTAAATCACTTCATAAAGTTAACAATGACGATCATTACTAGTCTCTAAGGTTTCAAGTGGAAATTGCGATTTAAATTTAATAAACAAAAAAATCCCGCCATTATAGCGGGATTTCATCAATAGGACTAACAACTATTTTACAACAAGTTTTTTAGTGATTCCTTCGGATGTCCTGACAAGATAGATTCCTGTAGCAAAGGAAGAAGTATCAATAGTTAATGCTTGTTTTGCAGCATGTATTTTTTTTCCTGAATAGTCAAAAACTTCGATATCCACACGGTTAAAATAAACGATTCCGTTAACCGCAGGATTTGGAAACAATACAAAAGTTTTTGGTCCTGGCGCATATTCCGGCGTAGAAAGGTTTGTTGCATTTATTTCAAATAGTGTCAGGGTACCGCTAACTTCGTTGGCCACAATAATATAATCTTTATTATCAGGACTGTCAGCCGCTTTGATATAAGTAATTCCTTCCGGGCCATGGTCTCCGGCATAAGCTGAAACGCTTCTGCTATTTTTATAATCTACAAATTTCACATCATTTGGGTTTGTAATATCATAAACCATTACGCCGCCGACTCTTTCTAAACTGATAAAGGCAAAGGTTTTCCCCGCAATCGTAGCAATCGTAACCCCTTCCGGTTCCGGGCCTTTTGCGCGGCTTCTCACTTTGATGCCGTTTGCTTCATGGTCTGCATTAAAATCGGGTTTATAGATGGTGTCAGGGCTGTATACATTTCAAAATCATGATAATTGAAAAGAAAAGTACTGCGAGAAAAAGAAATCTTTTTAATTCTAAGTAGTTGTTTGACATATTTAAAGTTCTATTAATGCTACTGCAAAAGTCAACCTATAGTATTATCCCATGATTAAATTCAAATAAACTAATGATTAATTTAAGAAGGCTGAATGTTTTTAAATGGTTATGCCATAACATTTACCTAATATCAAAGAAATAAAAAAAGCCCAGAATAAAGCATTTTTTGTGTTTACTATTATTATTTTTAATATATTTATATTCCCAAACCTACTAAACCCAAACCAATGAATAATAAACTATTAGATAAAGTTCTTAGCAAGATTGCGAGGACAAAAGATGGTGATATTGCGAATTCTTACATGTATTATAGAGATTTTAGAATGGCTGTTCGTTATTTGAAAACCGAACTTAAATTTATTATGCAACCTCTTGAAAATGTTCATGTTTATACCCTTACTGAATTAGGAAAACAGGTTATAGACAAAGGAGGTTATATAAAATATAAAGAATCAGAAAAAGTAAAATCTTTACTATTAGAAAAACAACAAGCCGGAATTGTAAGTACAAAGGCTAACAAATGGCTTGTAAAAGCAAAATTCTGGCCGCATTTAATTGCTGTTTTTTCAGTATGTATTGTATTAGTTCAAAGTTATAATTCAAATACAGATAAAACCAAATTAGAAAACCGGATTAAAATCTTAGAAGCTAAGGTGAAGATAAAATAAAAGGGTATTTCTTAACCGCTTTAATGAGCGGTTTTGTTTTTGTAGTACTAAAGGATAGTTTATTATACTCTAATTATATATAACGGTACCAGCCAAATGCCCTTCTTCAAGTTCACAACCGGGTGTAACGGGCGAGTAGTGGAGGTTATACTAAAAGCCACCTTGTTTATATAAATTATAGTTATTGTTACTAAATGACATCGATTTGGCATAAATGTTCATTTATATAAAGGTTAACGTAATAAAAAAATTCTTCTATATTTAAAGGCTCTTTTGTTGATGGGTGCTTTATAAAGCGATTAGGGTTTTTGTTGTTTTCTGTCGATTGGGCATAAGGCATAATGCATCCGGCGAAATAAAGTCCTGTGCAGATCCTTTATAAATAAAAACTTCCTCATACTTCATACCCACTTCATAATTTGATATAAAGGTTGATCCAGGCTGAATTGCTCAGGATTAAAATTTAACTTAATGTCGTTTTCTATAGGATTGGCTTCATAGTATTTGTCTGCCGCCCTTCTATATCGTTGATAATACGTACGGACTGGGAAGTTCTTAAACTAGTTGCTTTCTATTTAGAAACAAATATTTTTATTTAGGTTTTTATACAAGATATAATTCCTCATACAAAGGATTATTAATTTATTCTATTCATATAATGAACTTATGGAAAAGAAGAACACACATTAAGCTTAAACGATAAAAAGCTAATCTTTATGTTGATTGTAAAGTCCATCAGAAATGAATGAAAACAGTATTATTTTTTTGTAAATCCCTTGCGTGTCATTTCGCCCCAGCCGTGACTTCCTCTTAGCTTCTCCTTGTAACCTACCAGGGCTGCATAAACCGCAAGAGGATGAAAGTATACAGGTTCTACAAACGCGGCTATAAGCAACTTAAAAAAATCACTTTGTTTAGGATATTTATGATATGTTCGTTCCTCACTATATAATCCGATCACAGAGAACAATATAGCGAAGAAGTAAACAAACAGCATCAACAGCAGGAAGAAATGCCAGTTTAGCAGCCCTAAAATGATGAATACAACTGTAATTACCAACCCTATGAATTCTATGGCCGGTGCCAGGAACTCAAAAAGCGCCCAGTAAGGCACACTCAGCATCCCCAATATTTTGTATTTAGGGTTCAGGAACATTTTTTTATGAATACTAAGGGTTTCTATTGTGCCCCTCATCCAGCGGCTACGTTGTTTTTTGAATATTTTAAATTCTTCAGGAGCCTCAGTCCAGCATAGAGGATCAGGAATATAACTTATGGTATATGGAATCTTATTTTCCAGCATATAGCGCCTCATACGCACCACGAGTTCCATATCCTCACCAACTGTTTCTGTACTATAACCACCTGCAAGTAATGCTATTTCCTTATCGAATGCGCCAAAAGCACCACTTATAAGCAAAAGCCCGTCGAGCCTTCCCCAAGCCATCCTGCCTAATAAAAAAGCCCTTAAATATTCCAGGACCTGTATCCTCGGAAGCATTTTGTCAGGAATGTTAACCTCTATAAGACGGCCATTTTTAATAATACATTGGTTGGCTATCCTCACCACGCCCCCTGTAGCAATAACACGCTTCCCATAGGATTCGAGAAATGGTTTTGCCAGTTTTAAGAGTGAATCTTTGTCCAGGATGCAATCCACATCAATACATACTACATAAGGGTTTTGTGCAATGTTAATCCCTACGTTCAGCGCATCTGCCTTACCGCCATTTTCCTTATCAACGACTATAAGCTTTTTGTAAGCTGCATTTCGGGAAACATAAATACCTTTTATATTTTTGGTCGGTATCTTTGAATTATATTTTATACCCGACAATACAAGATCATAGGTAGTAATCAGTATTTCCATCGAATTATCCTTGCTGCCGTCATTTACAACAATGACCTGATAATTACTATAATTTAATGACAAAAGCGATTTGACGTTTTCCTGGATAGTAAAACTTTCATTATAAGCAGGAGCTATAAGAGAAAGCCTAGGGGCATATTCACTAGAGAGCAACACTTCATAATCGACAAAACTGTTTTTTTTGAGATAATCTTTGAGTTCTTTTGTAGAAAGGCGGGCTAAGATGAGGTATGAAGACATAATAAGCACTGCGTATGCCAGTATAAGTATCTGGTATACTTCAGTGAAAAGTGCTGTGTCAATAGCTACAAATATCATGATTATACAATAAGTGAATTCAATACGTTTTGTGCTTCTAATCTGATAAGATTATTAGTTTCATTAGCGGCAAGTTGCGCCACATAGTTTGCCTTTGCTGAAATTTTAAGGGTTTTAATAATTTTAAGCCCAAGGGTAACAACAGTAGCATTTTTAGATTCAAGTAACAACTCGATACCATTAGTGTCTTCAACCTCAAAAAGCTTAATTGCAGCCATGATATTTACCTGGGTCCATTCATCAATCGGGTCTTTATGATCGATCAGGTGGAGCAATCCTTTTGCACCGTTTAATTTGATGCATGCATTCAATGCTACTACTTTCAAGGTCTTATTTTTTGTTTTGGAAATTTTTATAATGCTTTCAAATGCTTTTATTACATTCATTTGAGCAAGTTCTTTGACCCCTGAGCAAGCAACCTCCCACTTTTTGCTTTTTAAATCTTTAAAAGACTTCTTTATAAGACCGCTTTCATAATAAAACTTTTCCAGTTTTTTCGCGTACGCGCCTTCGTAATTTTGGTGAAGGTTTAATACGGAGGAAATCATCTGGTTCCTGAAAACTTTATTGTTACTTAGCAGTTTGTAGTCTGTGTTCTTTTTTATTTCTGCAAAGACTGCCTCCTCAAAAATAACTGTAAATAAAATTTTTTCGATAATAATACCATATACTGCCGACAGCCTTTCACCTTTTAATTTATATGCTCTGCTCCTAATAATAAGGATATAAAGTAGCAGAGAAGTTATCATAAATAATAGTATAGATGAAACAAGGAATGGCTCTACCCAAGTATTACTTAAATAAAAATTCCATAACTCTTTCATCTTATAATTTTTTTGTCGCAATGAGCTGAACATTAAACCTGTTCCTGTATTCAGCCGGCAGGTATTCTTCATATTCATATAAAAATACGGGCCTTATAAAAAATGATTTACCAAATCGCTGTTGGTATTGTATTCCGGCCCTGTAAGCTTTTAGCTGTCCTGTTAACCCGTTGTACAGGTATAAATAAGGTATGTTCCCGTACTGTAGTTCAAAGCGTATTAAAGATTCCCGCTTTTCATTCATTTTTTGCAGGCTTAAAACGTGTGAAAACAATTCATTTGCTGTATCATAGAAAGGGCGGTAGGAGAGGGCACAAATATTAAAATTATAACCAAGGCTGCCAGTAAGCAAAGTGATATCATCATTTGTAAAATGCATATAGCGTGATCCCAACGAATATTCTAATTTATTTGCAGGGGTAAAATAATATTCGATACCTGCCCTTGTTACAGGAAATATGGTTCGTCCTGTAGATACACCGGCATTTAAATATAAATAATTGCGCCGGGAAAAAGTCCGGTAGTAATCGGCTTCAAAAAGCATCTGTGTGTTATTGTTGACATGGCCTATATTTGCCCTTCCTATAACAGATGACGTACTAAATTTTCTGGTATATTCGAGGTAGCCATAATGCAATGGGCTTATGCCGGGATCATAGGTTGCTATATTGAGGTAAGATGCAGCTATGGTATTTTTAGTCTTTTTGCTTAATAAATCCTGTAAGGTACTTATGCCCGTATTGTTGCTGTTTGCTAAGTCTTTATTAAGTAGAGTAAGTGCGTCAGTATCTTTTCCTAATTTTTCAAGGCAATTGGCCTTTATAAGAAGCACTTCTTCATTATTTGGATTAACTATTAAATATTTATTACAATATTTTAGGCATTTATCATATTTATTCCACCAGTAAAAAGTATTGATAATGGCTATTAAAGCTTCGGCATTAGGCTGTTCTTTATCTGCTAAAGGCTGCAAAATGGTAGCAGCCGTTGCATAATCTTTTTTCCAGCTGTACACACGTCCTTTATATATGGTAAGTTCTTCATTGGATGGAAATTCTGCTTCTGCTTCTTTTAGGATCTCAAGTGCTTTTTTATAATTTTCCTGTGCCGCATAACCCTTAGCTTCATTTAATAAGAAAGCTATATTTTTTTGTGCGGTTACTGAAAAAACAGTAAAAAGCAAAAGTATGATTGTAAATTTTTTTTTCACTAATTATTTATATTAATAACTTTTTAATCCTTACTAATAACACAGCAGGGCTAATAGGTTTAGCTATAAATTCGTTAGCGCCTATATCAAAAGAATCCAATTCCGTTTGTTCTACACCATATGAGGTAAATATAATTATAGGTATGTCTGATTTTATGTTGTTCCTTACATATTGTGTCAGTTCGATACCACTAACACCAGGCATATTAATATCTGTAAGAAGAAGGTTATAGTTTTTCAAAGCGATAGCCTCAAGTGCGTCTTTACCATCTCCAAACTGGTCGACGGTAAAACCTTTTGATTCGAGGAAAAACGATAATGATTTTCTAAGTAAATCGTTATCTTCAGCTAAAATAATGTTCATTTAAAAATATTCAGGGATTTCTTGTCTTATGTATTTTTTTGATATTGTTTTAAATCATTTACTTTATAGTATTCGCCAGGCTGTGAACTATTTCCGCTATTTCACACTCTAGTATATAAAGTTTATTTTCAGTTTCTGACGTAAACAGATTGTCTTTGGCTTCTTGTTCAATTATGTCCAGGTGAACTGTAAGGTCATAAAGTTTAAACATCAGCAGGCTTGACTTCATATTATGGGCTACTTTGCCTGCAGTATCATAATCATTATCTCTAAAAGCTTTCATTAGCAGATGTATTTCTGTTGGGGTTTTACTTATAAACATATCGACTATCTCATTTATAAAATTTTCATCACCGTCGGACATTTCATTAAGGTAACTAAAATCCAGTTTCCTTTGTTTTACAGGTCCTTGTTTGCCTGTATTAAGTACAGAATTTATGGCTTCCAGAAGTTCTGCCTGTCTAAAAGGTTTTGTAACATAGGCGTTCATTCCGGTCTGGAAACACTTTTCCTGCTCACCTACCAGTGAATGTGCCGTCATGGCTATGATAGGTATAGAAGAATGAAGTTGTTTCCTGATGTGTTCGGTGGTCTGATAACCATCTTTAACAGGCATTTGCAGGTCCATCAGCACAATATCATAATCATTGTTTTTTAAGAGCTCGATACCTTCTTCACCATTATTGGCAATATCTATTGTAAAACCGAATTTCTGAATAACATTCTTTGCCAGCTTTTGATTTAAATCATTATCCTCGCACAGCAGTATTTTTAAAGGGCCAATGGTAACTGGTGCCGTGTATGGGATATTTTTAACCTCTTTATCTGCCTTTTTCATCTCCATGACAAAATAAAATTCTGATCCTGAACCCAATTTACTTTTTACGCTTATCTCGCCATTTTGCAGTTCTACAAGTTGTTTTACAATGTTTAAGCCTAGCCCAGTGCCGCCAAACTTGCGTGTTGTACTATCTTCAGCCTGCGTAAAGCGTTCAAATATAGTTTCCAATTTTTCCTGAGGTATGCCTATGCCGGTATCTTTAACAGAGAATTTCAGCTTATGGTGTGTATCATTTTCCGAGAGGTATTTTACAGCAATTATTACTTCGCCCTCTTCGGTAAATTTAATTGCATTACCCACAAGATTTACCAGTATTTGATTTAGCCTTGCGCGGTCGCCTATTACCATTTCGGGCATATCCGCATCAAGGTACAGGTGAAAATCTATTTCAGGTTTTACTTTTACCTTAAGTAGATTATAAACATGCTTTAAGGTAGTTTTTAAATTAAAAGAATAGGAATCTATTACAAGATTACCTGATTCCATTTTAGAAATATCTAATATATCATTAACAATAACTAATAAATTTTCTCCGGCAACCTGTACACTATTGACATAATCGTATTGTGTGGCATCAAGCTGGGTTTGGGCAAGCAAATCTGTAAAACCTATAAT
>DASVUQ010000310.1:0-4878 GCA_036386975.1 Flavobacterium sp.
TTTTGTAGAATCAGCCGGTCCTGTAGGGACAAAAAGCCTGGTTTTTAATAATAACATGCGGGTTAAAACAGTAAGTAAAAACAACCAATTTTTTAGAAGTTCTATCGCAGGTAAAGGTAATGATATAACAGTTATCAAAAAGAACAGATTGTGGCTAAGTATTAGCAATGAAGCCGGTGCTTATGATGAAACGTTATTAGGTTATATAACAGGTGCCACAAACGGTGTGGATTACGGATATGACGGAAAGACCTTTTCAGGTGGGAATGTAGTATCATTATATTCTGTTCTTGGGGATGTTAAACTGGCAATCCAGGGGAAAGATCTGAATTTTGATGAAAATGAAATTATTCCACTTGGTTTTAGTGTTGCTACAGCTGGTACATTTTCAATAAAAATAGAGAATGTAGATGGGTTTTTCTCCAATAAAAATGTCTTCCTTTTGGACAAACTCAATAATATTGTAACCGATTTAAAAATTGCAAAATATACATTTAATACAGCAAAAGGAACATTTAACAACCGTTTTGAATTGAAATATATTGATATAAAATTAAGTACCGGAAGCCCTGCTATAGTTAAAAATAATGATATTATAATTTTTAAAAAGAACAATGGAATCGAGATTGCTTCAAAAACGGAAGCTATTAATAGCGTTTCGATGTATGATTTATTAGGAAAAGTAATTTTTCAAAATAAAAAAGTAAACAATACTACTTTTTCTACTGGTGACTTAGGTATTAAAAATCAGATTGTAATTGTAAAAGTAGCCATAAGTAACGGTGCAGAAGTGACCAGGAAAGTAATAATAGATTAGGTTATGGATTTTTGTTAGTTGGAAAGAACCTGTCACTAATGGCAGGTTTTTTTATGCTTTCCTAAGTAAAATACTAACGGCATTACCGCCAAAACCTACCGCATTGATAAGTATTTTTTCTATAGTGCGCCTGGCTTTTTGTTGCATTGCAAAAGGAACAGGTAGGAATTGGTTATGTTGCATCATTAAAAGTGCCATTTCGATACTTAACATTCCAGATGCGCCAAATGTATGGCCAACTTTCCATTTATTAGTCGTTAAAAGTGGTATTGTATTACCAAAAATTTTTTCGATAGCACGCATTTCTGTAAGATCCCCTTTTATAGTTCCCGGTGCATGCATGACAATAACATCCACTTCATTCAAAGGGGTACCTTGTAAAGCCATTTTCATCGATTTCTGAAAACAATCCGCTTCGGCTGAAATAGAAATATTATGCTCCAGGATTTCTGTTGCATAACCAATCCCTTCAATATAAGCAAGTGCATTTTGAGGTTCGCCTACTTCTAAACAACAGACAGCCGCACCTTCACCAAGGATCAGGGTATTTTTCTTTTTTTCAAAATCCATTGCCCTGTTAGGAAACTCCTGTTGCCCTTTGGCATAAATCTTTAATGCCTGCATTTGTGCAATGGTAAACCCTGTAAGAGGTGCTTCGCTACCACCGGTTAAGAATTTTTGGGCCATTCCTGCACGTAGCCATGCCACACCATTTAGAAGAGCATGTAATGCTGTTGAGCAGGTAATAGAATGAGAAATTTCCGGTCCCTGGCTCTGAAGGTCATGCGCTACCCAGGAAGAAATATTGCCTAGTGTTGTTGTAGGCGAAGCTAATGTGTGGACTTTGCCGGTGGTTAAATAATCCTGAAAATGCCTTTCAAATAAAGCGGTAGCACCGCGTGAAGACCCGATATTTATCCCAAAAACATCTGTTTTTGTCCATCCTGCTTTTTGTATGGCTCGTCGGGATGCCTCAATGGCAAACAATACAGTGTTATCAAGTGATTTGTATTTTGTATCCGAATTCCGTAGGACTTCAATTCTTTCTTTTGATACAGGATCTATTTCGGCAACAAGGGCTTTGGTATCTTTCCATTCCTTTTCAGTAAAAAAGTGTTGGTTTAACTGGTAATTTTCCCATATTTTTTCAGGGTTACTTCCCAGAGGAGAAATAGAAGAGCATGCCGTTACTGCTACTTTTTGTTGCATCTGTGTTGGTTCTTGAAGTTCAGTTATATTATCTCTAATGCTTCTTCGACTACAGTATAAACCCGTTGTAATTGTTCGTCTGTAATAATATAAGGGGGCAATATATAGACGATATTCCCAATAGGGCGCAGGATAATTCCATTGTCAATAAAAAAATTATAAAGCTTATTACGCATGGTACCATAATAGGCTTCTTGTTCCTGAGTTTTTATTTCGAGGGCAAATATAACGCCCATTACTCTTGTAGTGGCTACTTTAATATGTTTTTCTATGTGTTGCCGAAATGCAAGATGGTTTTTTTGTATCCTTATTATATGGTTCTGCATCACATCGGTATGCAATAGTTCGAGGCTCGCTAAGGCTGCTGCGCACCCTGTAGGATTGGCTGTAAATGTATGTCCGTGAAATAATGCTTTATTAATATCTTCGCTATAAAATGCATCGAATAATTCCTGTGTAAATGTGGTTATAGCCATTGGGATTGTTCCTCCTGTCAGGGCTTTTGACAAACACATCATATCGGGTTGTTGTTGTAAGTAATCACAAGCAAAATTTTTACCTGTTTTTCCAAAACCCGTCATTACTTCATCGGCTATGGTAAGCACCTTGTTTTCTTTACAAATTTGCATTAGCTGATCGAGGCTTTCCGGAGTATACATCACCATACCGGCTGCCCCCTGTACTAACGGTTCAAAAATAAATCCGGCTACTTTATAATTTTTAATTGTATTGCGTAAAGCATCATAACTTTCCTGTTCACGCCCTTTTACCGGAACGGGAATACGTACGACATCAATAAACATCCCTTTGAAAGCCTGGGTATACAATGAAATACCGCTCGCAGCCATTGCAGCAAATGTGTCTCCGTGAAAAGCATCTTCAAAAGAAATGATGGTCGTTTTTTTTTCACCTTTATTATAAAAATATTGTAACGCTACTTTTATAGCGACTTCTACTGCTGTCGAACCATTATCTGAAAAAAATAATTTCTTCTGATTATCTGGTAAAATTTTAATCAGTTTTTCGCTTAATACTATGGCAGGTTCATGTGTAAAACCACCAAAGAGCACATGTTCCAGCGTGGTCAGTTGTTTATATACTGCATCGGCAATAAAAGTATTGGCATGCCCAAAGGGGTTGACCCACCAGGAAGCAATGGCGTCGATATATTCTTTCCCGTTTTCGTCCCATAACAGGGCATCTTTTCCGCGTTTGATTGCAATAGGAAGCCGGGAAGTTTTATGTTGTGTATACGGATGCCAAAGATGTTTTTGGTCTCTTTCAGTTAAATTCATGTTGCAAAGGTATAAGAAGCTGTAGATAAGAAGAAGGAAAACCTTTAAAAGAAAATATATGTTCTTTAAATGTTAAGATCTAAAAGTATGTTACGAAAAATATCGGCATATGCTGCCACTACGTTTTTATCAAAATAAGGCTCCTGTTCTATCCTTCCCAAATAATGTACGCCGGTATTTTTTAATATAACAGACTCTGTACCCTTATTTTCGTCACCGCTAAAAATAATTCCTGCAATCGCAATATCTCTATTTTGCAACGCCTGTATCGTTAAAAGGGTATGATTGATGCTTCCTAAATAATGCCTTGAAACAATAATAACTTTATAGTCTTCCTGAATAAGGTCTATTACATACGATTCTTCATTTAGAGGTACATATAATCCGCCGGCGCCTTCAATAACGAGATGATTGCTTGTTTGTGGTTCTTTTATGTTTTTCAAATCTATGGTTACTCCGTCTATCTTTGCTGCATAATGCGGGCTTGCCGGTGTTTGGAGTGCATAACTGTTAGGGTGGATAACTGTTTTTTTATTTGAAATGTATGCCGCAACTTTATGGCTGTCAGAGTGATAAAGGTCCCCAGCCTGTACCGGTTTCCAGTAATCGGCTTCTAGTGCTTCGGTAATGATAGATGAAGCTATTGTTTTTCCTACATCTGTAGATATTCCTGTAATAAAAAATTTCATATACATATTTTTACAAAAATAATAAAACCCATTATAAAATGGGCTTTATTGTTAAAGTGAATAGATAATTATTTTGAATGTTGTGTCGGTAGTAAAAACTATTTCCTAAAGATTTTTCTGGTTGTAAGCTATTGCACAATGGGTTTTACCGTATAACCTGACTTTCTTAATAAATAGATTATACCTGTGTCCCCTGGTAAATGAGCTGCACCTACGGCAAAAAATACACTTCCTTTATTCATCAGGCCGGGCATTTTTTCGATCCAGTTCCTGTTCCTGTTATCCAGCATTACGGCTTTGATTTTTTTATTCATTAGCGCAGTAGCTGCATTGTATAGCGCATTAATATCTTCCTTAACATAATCTGCCACAAATTTTTGTGTCTCCTCAACAGAAATCGTCTTCAGAAAGCCAATCATCTCCTCATTCGTATAGGCATTATCAAGCACATCTATTTGAGATTGAACAGTTTCTAAACCAATAACCGGGATGTTTTTCTCTTTGGCTTTTGCAACAAATTCCATTTCATACATTTTATAATTGCTGCAACCAAAAGATTGCATGGTTAAGATTGACATAACTGTAGTAAGTTTATAACTATCGAATTGCTCTAAGGTAAGATTTGATTTTTTTAGGATTTCGTTCAAATCTTTTTGTTGTTGGGCGGTCAATGTTGCACTCAGTTTGGCTCTGCCCATGGCAGATTGTTGCATAATAGCCATTTCATTAGGATCTGAAAAATTAATTTCTAATGCCAATGTAGCCGTTTTTTCAAGGGCTTTAGCGGTCTTGTCTTTCATGACAAAATCTTTTTCGCAGATCATGTGTATTGTCCCGTAAAGATAAGAAGGGCTTGTAAGGCCTTTTC
>DASVUQ010000311.1:0-5116 GCA_036386975.1 Flavobacterium sp.
ACATATTGCCTACTAAATTCTCTATAAATTTGCTAATTGGGCCTTTCGCCATCATCGCCATCATGGCATTAAACTGACCTTCAAAAAATAATTGTACTGTCGAAGTGTTTTCAGCAACAGCATCAATAGTAATGGTTAGCGTAAAAGGCATTTTGTCAGATGCAGCACCAAGGACTACCTTCGAAGCCGGTACTTTTTCTTTTACTATCAATTTAATTTCTGGCATTCCTTTTAATCCAAAAATAAAAGAATCCGGACCGGTTACTTCAAATTTTGCAATGTTGTCCGGCATTAACTGCTCATAATTCTTTACATCCGATAAAGAATCATATAAATATTGAGCTGATTTTTCTACTGTTTTTTTGGGACTTTCTAAATTCATATTTTTTTTACTACAAGATTAATGATAATTGTGTCCGACATTATTTTACCTCCCATGTCGACGGGTTTATTCTCCACTCGGTCAACGCCAACTGTTCTTCTTCGGTAATATATTTTTTGGTAACAGCCAGAGGAAGCAAATGCTCATAATTACTTAATGTATATAAGGTAACATTCGCTTTTTCAAAATTTTCTTTCGCTTCTTTAAAGCAATAGCTAAAAATAGCCGCCATTCCTTTTACATTGGCACCAGCCTCGCGCAAAGCGGCTACGGCAAGAAGGCTGCTGTTTCCGGTACTGATCAAATCTTCGATAACAACAACATTTTGCCCTTTGTCCAAAAAACCTTCAATCTGGTTAAGACGCCCATGTTTTTTAGGTTCAGCCCTAACATATACAAACGGTAATGCGAGTGCTTCCGCCACCAAGAGGCCAATTCCTATGGCACCGGTCGCAACGCCGGCAATAACATCAGGTTTACCAAATTGTTTTTCAATACCCTTGGCAAACTCTTCTTTTAAATAATTTCTTATGGGTGGGAATGAGAGTGTTACCCTGTTATCACAGTAAATAGGCGATTTCCATCCTGAAGCCCACGTAAAAGGATTTTCGGGATTCAATTTAATTGCATTTATTTGTAAAAGCAATTCGGCTGTCTTGCTAGCTGTATCTTTATTAAAAATCATAGTACAAATGTATAAAGTTTTTGTGAACGACAAACCACTTTTTTTAACTAACGAAATCTTTAAAGAGACAGATTTTCAATTGTTTTTATTAGAAAGTGTTGATATTAAACAGATTATTATAAAAATATTTCAAAATAAAATTCAAAAAGCATATCTGTATCATCCGGATGAAAAAGAAATTTTAAAAACCCTTAAATCAAAGTTGCCTGTCCAGAAAGCCGGTGGTGGATTAGTATATAATAAAAAGAACGAAGTATTGTTCATTTTTCGAAATGGGAAGTGGGATTTACCTAAAGGAGGAATCGAAAAAGGAGAAAAAATCGAGTACACCGCTCTAAGAGAAGTAGAAGAAGAAACCGGTGTAAATAAGCTGGTGATCATAGACAAACTCCAGAAAACATATCATATCTTTAAACGTAATGGCTGTTACAAGCTTAAAATAACCCATTGGTTCGAAATGCGTACTAGCTTTGAAGGCATTCCGCAAGGCCAGTTAGAAGAAGGGATTGAAAAAGTAGCCTGGCTCAATCCCGAACAAGTTCAGGAAGCCCTAAAGAACTCCTACGAAAATATTAAGTTATTGTTTGAAGAAGAAGGAAAAATTAAGGTTTAAAAAGTTTAAGGTTTGAAGTTAAAAAAGTTTAAGGTTTGAAGTTTAAGGTTTAAAGTTGAAAATGTAAACATGGCGGTCCTTGCGCTTAACACTTAAAATAGGCCTTGCGACCTTTGCGGTAAAATATATCCAATACAAACTTCAAACCTTAAACTTTAAACTTTTTAAAACCTTACGCTTAAATTCACAACAACCGATACACCGGATATTGCAAATGCGTCTTTTCATAATACACCGAATGTTTATATACCCAGTCCAGTTGTGCTTCCGGGCTTTTGGCAAAAGCAGCATCTTCTTTCATTTTTTGGGCCAGTTCCTGTTTTAATTTTGGATATTCTTTTAGGATTTGTGTTGCCAGGTCTTCAAAAACATACTCCGAATAGCCCTCTTTTTGCTGTAACATGGTATCGAAAAAATTCCAGTTAAAAAACGAATCTACAGCTTCCGGTTCTAAAGTTTCCAACAGGTACTTAACGCCTTTTTGTTGTGTGGGAACGATATAATCCCCTTTCTTAAACTTTACCTTTTCTGTTTTGGCTGTTACTTTGGTATCTCGATGCAAATAATGCCCTTCGTAAGGACTGGTTGCGGTTTTATAATCCGAAATTCTATAACGCTCTACTTCAATAATAGTATCATTTTTAATTGTCGAAAAGGAAATGCCATTATCTTTTAATAAATCTAGTACCGGCCAAAAACCTTTGGGAATAATATATGCTTTTGGAATTACCACTTCTTTAACCGGTTTGTATTCTTTGTAATAGGGAATGTTTTTCGAGAAGGGTTTTTTGCGGTCGTAAAATAACCGTTCGCCGTTTGTCACATCACTTTTCCGATAACTACCTTCAAAACCTAAAAACGGAATGGTGGTTACTTTTGAACTATCAATTTCCCAATGTAATGTGTAGTTGCTTTTAGGTTGGTATTGTTGCTCGTTTTCCAGGCGCAGTTGTTTTATTCTTTTATAATTTTTATCCGTAA
Organism: Flavobacterium sp.; assembly: GCA_036386975.1. Lineage (GTDB taxonomy): Bacteria > Bacteroidota > Bacteroidia > Flavobacteriales > Flavobacteriaceae > Flavobacterium. The sequence goes on from DASVUQ010000311.1 coordinate 2,662, forward strand.
AATCAATTACCGAAACCATATAATCATAAGTCGCTTTTACACGCTGGCTGTATTTTTTAAGCATATGCGTTTCTGTTACAAACCCTATGGTATTAAACAGCGAAGTATATCCGGTAGCATATCTTGGGCTTTCCAGGAATTGTACAAAGCCTTTGTCAGGAGTGGCGCTAAAAACATTAACGTAAGGTGTGATTTCTACTTTCTTTTGCTGTAAGTCTTTTACAATTGCAGGAACCATTTCCGTATTCAGGAAGTTGCCCAAAACTGTGCCTAATTTATTATGTTGTGTCATAATATACGTAAGCACGTACTGGTAATCTGCCCCGTTGCTCACATGGTTGTCCACAAAAACGTCAGGATATATGGTATGGAATATTTGGGCAAAACTTTTGGTATTCCTTGTATCTGATTTAATAAAATCGCGGTTCAGGTCATAGTTTCTGGCGTTACCGCGGAAACCGTATTCTTCCGGCCCGTCCTGATTCGCCCTTGTTGTACTGTTCCGGTTGAGTGCGCCACCAATATTGTATACAGGAATGTTCACTAAAACCGTATTTTTAGGGATAGTAATTTTTCCCAAAACTAAATCCCTGTACAGCATCATGGTGGCATCGATACCGTCTGGTTCCCCGGCATGAATACCGTTATTGATCAGGAAAACCGCTTTATTTTTATGGATGTGTTGCCAGTCGAAATTTTTATCAGCATCAAAAATAACGATATGTAATGGCTCCCCGGAATCTGTTAACCCCATTTCCTGTATTCGGACAGTGGGAAAATCATTGGCCAGTAGCTTAAAATACCGTATTGTTTCCTGATAATCGGCTGACTGGTTACCGTTTCCTTTTTCAAAAAAAGTATTGTATTTATTATTCTTTTGGGCTAGTACGGAAAAAGAACAAAGTAAAAATAAAAAAGATAAAAATTTCATTTGTCAGGTTTCAAAATGGTGATTTCAAATATAATTATTTGAAGCTTGCCTTTATAAAAAATTATAATTCATAATTTATAACTGAAATTCATTTTACCTTTGCCGGATGAATCAGAAACACCATTCCAACAATATACTCCTGAATTTAGGTATCGAAAGCCTGAATGAAATGCAGGAAGCCGCCCAGGAGGCGATACTTAATGATAACAATATCCTGTTGTTATCGCCAACCGGTTCCGGGAAAACACTGGCTTTTTTATTACCGGTGTTTGAAATGTTACAGCCAGAGATTTTGTCGGTACAGTGTTTAATATTAGTCCCGTCGCGAGAACTCGGCTTACAGATCGAGCAGGTATGGAAAAAAATGGGTACCGATTATAAAGTCAATGTATGTTACGGGGGCCATTCTATAGATACTGAAATTAAAAATTTAAGCAACCCGCCAGCCATTTTGATAGGGACACCGGGCCGTATTGCAGATCATATCGACCGGCAGACTTTTCGTGTGGATAAAATACAGACTTTGATCCTTGATGAATTCGACAAATCACTACAACTGGGTTTTCATGAACAGATGTCTTTTATTATTGGGAAACTATCTAAACTAAATAAACGCGTTTTAGTTTCGGCCACTTCTGGTATTGAAATTCCAAAATATACCAGGGTAATCCATCCTACTGTTTTAGATTTTATTCCGGCTGAAGACGAAAAATCCAACTTGTCAATAAAGATGGTTGTTTCAAAAGAAAAAGACAAAATGGACAGTTTGTTCCGTTTGATTTGTTCACTTCAATCGCAGTCGGCTATTATTTTTTGTAACCATCGTGACGCAGCGGAACGTATTAGCGATATATTAAATGAAAAAGGGATTTACGCCACGTACTATCACGGTGGGATGGACCAGGAGGAACGGGAAAGGGCTTTGATACAATTCCGTAACGGAAGCATCAGTTATTTAGTGACTACAGACCTGGCTGCACGAGGGCTTGATATCCCGGAAATGAAGCATGTGATCCATTATCATTTGCCGTTAAAAGAAGATGAGTTTACCCATAGGAACGGAAGGACAGCACGGATGCAAGCTTCAGGAACTGCTTATATTATTGTACATGAAAGTGAAAAAAAACTCGATTATATCGATTATAGTATGCCGGTTTTGAATGTAGACAATGCTGTTACTTTACCAAAACCTCCGCAGTTTCAGACAATTTATATTAGTGGCGGAAAGAAAAACAAACTCAATAAATTTGATATTGTAGGTTTCTTTTCCCAAAAAGGAAAATTAGAAAAAGGGGATTTGGGTTTGATCGAAGTCAAAGATTTTATTTCGTTTGCTGCGGTAAAATTTAATAAAGTCAAAGACTTGCTTCACAACATTAAAGACGAAAAGATGAAAGGCAAGAAGTTTAAAATCGAAGTGGCCCGAAAGGTAGTAAAGAAAGAGGAGTAGTATAGATTATTAGACAGTCAGACTGTGAGGTATTCCAAAAATCTATTGCCTAACAATCTAAAAATCCAACAATC
>DASVUQ010000312.1:0-33344 GCA_036386975.1 Flavobacterium sp.
AAAATTGACATCTAATGACTTTTATTAATGTTGCTTTATTCCGTTTAGCAATGCTGCCGTATGATGGATAGCTTATATTATAAAATTAATTTTCCGAAGATTGAATCAGATTATATATAGTGGATTTTCCTATTCCCAGCTTTCTAGCGGTTTTTATAACATCATTATTATTTTTACGTAAATGGTACATAATTATTTCGGATGTATATTGACGTAAGGTTTTTTCTTCTGATAGAAAAAAAGGGGTATCGTTGATGGGGTTAAGAGTAATGTCATCTGGTAAAATTTCATTTCCGTTGCACATCACACAGGACAGGTCGATAACTGATTTCAACTCCCTGATATTTCCGGGAAAAGGGTATTTTATTAATTTGTCTTTTACTTCTTTTGACAATAAAATGGGTTTCATGCTATTATCTTTCACAAATAGATCAACAAAGTGCTTCGCCAGCAGTAAGGTGTCATTTCCTCTTTCTCTTAAAGGGGGAAGGCTAATGGGCAGCCCTATAATCCTATAAAACAGATCTTCTCTGAAATTTCCTTTTTTTACTTCCTGTGCCAAGTCTTTATGTGTAGCAGTAATTAACCGGGCATTGAACTTGATTTTAGCAGAACCTCCAAGGCGCACTACTTCCCTTTCCTGTAAAACCCGAAGCAGTTTGCTTTGAAGGTTCAGATCAAGGTCTGCAATCTCATCTAAAAAAATAGTACCTCCGTTTGCTTGTTCAAATTTGCCGATGCGTTTGGCATTAGCACCTGTAAAGGCACCTTGTTCATGCCCAAAAAATTCACTTTCGATCAATTCTGTAGGTATGGCTGCCATGTTAACAGCTACGAAAGGTTTATCTTTTCTTTCGGAGTTGTAATGTATTGCTTTGGCAACAACTTCTTTCCCTGTTCCTGTTTCTCCGGTAATTGAAACGTTGATATTGCTGTTTATTGCTTTATTTATTTTATTAAAAACATTTTTAATTGCTTCACTCTGCCCTATTATTGTTTTTTCAAAACTAAATTTTTGCTCTAGTTTTTCTTTTAGTTCTTCTACTTTGTCAAGTAATTCTAAATTTTCTTTGATTTTTATAACAAAATTCCAAAGTAAATGCTTGGTATGGCTGTTCTTGACAATGTAGTCTTTTACCCCCGATTTTAAAAGGCCTACTGCTACTTCAATATCTTCCTGGGCACTAATTACAATAATTGGAATGGTATTATCTATTTCCTGGATTTTCTTCAGCAGTCTGTCTCCACTAATATCCGGAAGCCCGAAATCCAGACAGATAACGTCGGGTTTACGATATAGATTTTCCAGGCAATCTTTGCCTTTTGGAAATAAATAGGTTTTAAATTCAGGATTTAATTCCAGGTGATACTTTAAAGTTTCACCAAAGAACAAATCGTCTTCAATAATAAAAATTTTTAGAGGCGTCATTATAAGTAGGGGGCTTTATTGGGACGAAATTAATAAAAATTTAACAATAGAGCAATATAAAAGAGGTATTAATTGATTAGGATACACTGCTTTCTTACTACTGCTAATCTTAAAATATTTATTTTCTACGATTAATTATTTTTACCTAATTTTATCAACTGGCAATTAGTTATTACTTTTGCTTTTAAGTAATTATAAACTATTATAAATACAACATCAATGAAAGACCAGATAAAAAAATTCCTTAACGAAGAACAGGATCCAAAAGCGGTTGAAAAAATCACTTCGAAGCTGAATGATTTATTGATGAAAAATGAGGAAGTGGGGTATATTGGTGTCCAGAAGAAACCCGCAATTACTGTTTTCCCGGATAGTATTGTCTTAACAAATAAAAGGATAATCCTTTGTAAGCCAAAGAATCTGGGGCTTTCTATGGATTTTATTGATTATGACTGGGATGATGTGGCCGCTACTTTTGTAAAGGAAAATATTCTGGGATCTGAATTTTCATTTTCTACAAAAAGCGACCTTACCATTTCTATAGATTATATTCCGAAAATCCAGGCCAGGAAAATTGCAACGTATGCTAAGGAGCAGCTGGATATCTTAAAAAGTGGTGTGCCACCGACGATCGCCGAAGAACCTAAAATTGTTGAACCTACACCAATAATAGCAGAAGCGGCACCTGAAGTAGAAGAATATGAAACAGAAGAAATTACTAATTTTGCAGAAATAATACCTGCTCCACAACAACATCATACTTTTTATGAGTATAAGGAACAGCCGGTTAACAACGAAAAACCATTAACCGAATTATCCCAGAATGAGCTTTTTGAAAAATTACAGAATTACAAGAAATTACTTGATAATGGTTTGATCATGCAAGGCGAATATGATGCCTTAAAAAAAGATATTTTAAGCAAAATGTAATGTTATTTCAATAAAAATAAAAGTCGCTAATTGATGAATTAGTGGCTTTTATTTCTAGGAACAAAATTTATAAAGTTCTTTTCTGTTTTTCTACAAAAGCCCCTGATTGCAAAGCCAATAAATCCATAGCATTCTTTTTTTGCAGATCGAGCAGGCTTTTATCCTGTGCAATATCTTGATATACTTTATCATGCATAGATGCACTTGTTGTTATCATTAAGTCCCGTTGGTATTTGTCCTGGGCTAAAGTGGCTTTGATTGCTGTTTCTATATCTTCCAGTTTAAAATCATATTCTCCTTTTGGAGACAGTAATTTTGCAATTATAGGCGAAGTCTCTATGGCTAAAAATAGTAGCATAATAAACAAGGAAGGGATTAAAGGTAGTTTTCCCAATGCATTGATGCGCGCCATTAATCCGTCAAAGCCATCAATAATGGGTTGCGTTTCGCTTACTTTTTTATCAAGGTCTGCTTGTAATGCCTGAATTTTTTTATCGTTTACAGCGATTTTAGCCAGGTTGTTTTTCCGTAAAGTATCGAGTTCTGTTTTGGCCAGGTCGTGCTTTACAATTTTTTCTCTAAAGACGGGGCCCTTGCCTAATTTTTTAGTACCGGCTGTACCTTCAGCTTCTTTGATGTAAGTATCGTACAATGCGTTGACTTCTTTTTCTTTTTTATTGATTTCAGATTTCAGGCTATCATTTTCTGCCCTGTTCTTATCCAGGTCTGATTTAAAAATATTGGCAACTTCTTTTTTGTTGCTTAATGCCATGGCATTCTTTTCCTTTAGTATAACGGTATTAATTTCTTTTTCGAAAATTTTTATTTCGAGAGGCTTGGAGATGACAACTGCAATAATAACAGCAAGGATAATCCTTGGTGTGGCCTGTAACAATTCTGAGGTAAAACTATCCCTTTTGCGGATGGTGGAAACAATGAAGCGGTCCAGGTTAAAAATCAGGAATGCCCATACTGCACCAAAAGCCATGGCCATGTATGGATGGTCAAAAACGGTAAAAAGCGCATAACTGCTGGCAATAAAAGCCATTACAGCAGTAAAAAATACGGTGGCGCCAATGCCTGTATATTTGGTCTGTTCGCCTTCAGAACAGGTGCCGAGCAACTGGGTATCTACTCCGGAGCAGCTTAGGAAGAATCGTTTTAGCATGATTTGTGATTTTTGATTGATGATTTTTGATTTAAGATTTATGAATTTTGATTTAAGATTGATGATTTTTGAATGTCCTAATTGTAAGTGGGTTGTACAAATTTAACGCCAAAAAGCTTTGGTTGTTATAAATGCTGGTGTTATTTTTCCTGCGTTAGGGATTGTAGCAAAAATCCTTTTTCTTTTTTTTTTTAAAAGGAAAAGATTGCAGCGTAAAGCCCACCTCCCGACCAAAATGTGTTGCTTGTTCTACTGTTTTTTATCGGGAGGAACGCCCAAAAAAAATCCGCTCTGAAGAACGGATTCATTGATTTGATTGTTTACTGAATTCTACAAAAATATTTGTAAAATAACGATTGAGATTAAGAGAAGGACTGCTGGTGGCTGTCGGGTATTTTTTAATTTATTTTGAGAACTCTACAAAATACTTGTAGAATAACGGAATAGTTTCGATGCCTTTTAAATAATTGAAGATTCCGAAATGTTCGTTAGGAGAATGGATGGCATCGCTGTCGAGGCCAAATCCCATGAGGATCGTTTTGCTTTTTAGTTCTTTCTCAAACAGGGAAACAATAGGGATACTACCGCCGGAACGTACCGGAATAGCAGGAATCCCAAAGGTTTCTGTATATGCTTTATTGGCTGCTTTGTACCCTATACTGTCAATAGGCGTGACGTAACCTTGTCCACCATGATGTGGTTTTACTATTACGGTAACACCGCTCGGGGCGATACTTTCAAAATGCCTGGTAAATAATTCGGTAATTTCTTCCCAGTCCTGATTAGGCACTAAACGCATGGATATTTTGGCAAAAGCTTTGCCCGGAATTACAGTTTTAGCGCCTTCGCCAGTGTATCCGCCCCAGATGCCGTTGACGTCGAGCGTCGGACGGATGGAGTTTCTTTCGTTGGTTACATAGCCTTTTTCACCATATACATCATTTAGGTCTAACGCTTTTTTATAATGCTCTAAATTAAAGGGTGCTTTGGCCATTTCTTCCCGCTCTGCTGTAGACAATTCCTGTACTTTATCATAAAATCCCGGAATGGTAATATGGTTGTTTTCGTCATGCAGGGACGCAATCATTTTTGCCAGCACATTAATGGGGTTGGCTACTGCGCCTCCATACAGGCCGGAATGCAGATCGCGGTTGGCGCCAGTTACTTCGACTTCGACATAACTAAGCCCGCGTAAACCTGTAGTAATCGATGGTTGCTGGTTCGAAATCATGCCGGTGTCTGAAATCAGGATGACATCATTTTTAAGTTTTTCCTGATTGCGTCCTACAAACCAGCTCAGGCTCTTGGAGCCGACTTCTTCTTCGCCTTCGATCATGAATTTTACGTTACAGGGCAACGTGTTGGATTGTATCATGTATTCAAATGCTTTGATATGCATGTACATCTGCCCTTTATCGTCACAGGCCCCACGGGCAAAAATAGCGCCTTCGGGATGGATTTCTGTTTTTTTGATTACCGGCTCAAAAGGTGGCGAAGTCCAAAGCTCCATAGGGTCCGGTGGTTGTACATCATAATGTCCGTATACGAGGACTGTTGGTAAATCAGGATCAATTATTTTCTCGCCATAAACGATGGGATATCCGGGCGTATCACAGATTTCGGTAACATCGCATCCTGCTTCTTCGAGGCTTTTTTTTACGGCGTGGGCAGTGTCAATAACATCCTGAGAGTAAGCAGTGTCTGCGCTTACGGAAGGTATTTTTAGTAAATCGATCAGTTCACTGATGAAACGTTCTTTGTGTTCCTGAACGTAAGATTGTATCGTGTTCATTGTTGAAAATTATTTTTATTTCCAAAAGTACAAAAAAACCGATATGTATTTTTTTGATATTTTATTTTGAAAGTTAGAAGTTATGCTTATATTTGCACCCACAAACACTAGTTCAATGAACTCCGCTTTTTTAAATAAAAGTAAAGTGAATTAATTACGCGGATATGGTGAAATTGGTAGACATGCCAGACTTAGGATCTGGTGCCGCAAGGCGTGTAGGTTCGAGTCCTATTATCCGCACCGAAAAAAAACCACTCATTGAGTGGTTTTTTTTATTATTTATTTCTCTTCTATCCAAGTATTAATTTTCTTTTCCAGTAAAGCCAGTGGCATTACACCGGATTCTAATACTTTTTCATGAAATTTCTTGATATCAAAACTCTTGCCCATCTTGGCTTCGGCTTTTTTACGAAGTTCCAGGATTTTTAATTGTCCGATCTTATAGGATAAAGCCTGACCCGGAATGGCCATATACCGTTCTATTTCCGGGACAATACTAGCTTCGCTTTCTGCTTCATTGGCTAGAGAATACGCAATAGCTTGTTCCCTGGTCCATCCTTTACTATGGAGACCAGTATCGACTACTAAACGTATGGCCCGGTGCATTTCATTGCCCAGCATGCCAAAATATTGATACGGATCCTGATACAACCCTAGTTCTTTTCCTAAACTTTCAGTATACAACGCCCAGCCTTCGCCATACGCACCAAACCAGCTAAATTTCCTAAAATCCGGCAACGACTGATTTTCCTGCTGTAGTGAAATCTGGAAATGATGCCCCGGAATGGCTTCGTGTAAAAATAAATCTTCATCGCCATATACATTATAATTGGCTACATCGGGTATCGGGACATAAAAAATGCCCGGACGTGATCCGTCAGCGGTACCCGGGCTATATTCCGCACTTGCTGTTTGTTCCCGAAATGCTTCTGTTCTTCTAATTTCGAATTTTGTTTTTGGCTGTAGTGAAAATAAATGATCTACATTAGGTTTTATTCTTTCATAGATACTTTGAAAATTGGCTATTACCTGTTCTGGTTGTTGAAAAGGTTTCAATTCTTTTTTATTACGTACTTCTTCAAAAAAAGCCAGTAAGGTACCCTTAAAACCTACCTGTGTTTTTACCTTTTCCATTTCTGCCTTTAGTCGCGCTACTTCTTTTAACCCCAGCTCATGAATGGCTTCCGGTGACAAATCGGTTGTTGTCCATTGTTTCACATAGATTGCATACAGTTCTTTACCAAAAGGCAGGCTGCCGATACCGCTTGTGCCTCTTGAAGCAGGCAGGTATTCCTGCGTCAGGAAATCGGCCATTTTTTTGTATTGCGGAACCAACTTTTGATTAATTAGCGTAGTATATTTTGCTGTGATATCTTTTTTTGTAGCATCAGAGAAGGAAGCCGGCATGGCTTTTACAGCAGAATAGAATAAATTGTCTTCTAGTTTTGCTGTAGCGGTTGATGTAAACTGCGGAATTACTTTGGTTGTTAAAGCTCTTGGTAGCACCACCCCTTTTGCTATTCCCTTTCTCATGTATACAATAGCTGAATCAATCCAGACGGTATATTTGTCCAGTCTTTTTAAGAAATTAGTGTAATCTTTTTCGGTTTTAAAAGGCTGTGCACTGGTACCGCCTGCAAATTGTCCCATGGTGAGATGGGTACCCCAAAACTGATGTACCGGCATAAGATGCGTAGGTTGTTGTAATAGTTGGTTTCCTATCTCGATTTCCCATTTAATGATTTCATAACTGTTCTTTTCCTCACCGGAGAGTTCTTTTATATCTATTCCCTGTAACGCCGACTCATATTTATTGAAAAAAGCCTGTTGGGATTTTCTAAAATTGTCCGTCATTTCAAACTGTAGCTGATCATTGTATTCATTTTGCCCGCTTTGTGTTGCTTCTAAAGGGTATAAAGCATTTTTATCATCAAAATAATTTTTAGTGATAGTATTGAAATTATTTTCCTTTTCTTCAGATTTGCAGTTGACCAATAGTAAAGAACCGGAAAAGGCAAGGCAAAAAGTGATCATTCTTTTCATAACAGATATAGTAATTAATTTGAAATTAGTTTATTAATTTAAAAGTAAAAGCTGAACTATTTATTTACCTAGCATGCTAATAGTTTGTTAAAAACAAATTTATATCAATTTTGGCTTATTGAATGCTATTTAAATAAAAAAATTTAAAAATAAAAAATATGTAAGATTTGTTAAAGATAAGCCAATGATTAATTGGTTATTATTGCCTGAAATAGCTATAAATATTACATAGCTACCATAAACTTATAAAGTAATATATACTGCATTAATTAAATATTATTCTTACATTAAAATCATGAGTTGTATTTAATCCTTACATCAGGTCACATCGCACATTCTAAAATGTATTAAAAATAAAACTATTATAGTAAATATGTTTTAATTATTACGAGTAATATTAAAAATTATTGGTTATACAAGAATATACTTAATTCTTAACAAAAAATTAACAATAGTTTGCTGTTGTTCTGGTTTTTTATATAATATATTTGTATTAAGACTAAACCTATGTTAAATTTTTACTTATTATTATGAAAAATTATTGTACTTTAAAATTTTTACATTTTTGTCTTTTGTTAATGATAACTGGAATGCATTCCTGGGCACAGGTAGGTATTGGGACTACCTCGCCGGCTGCAGCTTTAGATATTACTTCAGCCAATGAGGGGATTTTAATCCCAAGGGTAGCCCTGACAGCTACTAATATTATTCCGGAAACCTTTATGACTCCCACACCCTCTGAGTTAATATATAATACCGCTACATCACCAGCTGGCAGTACTAACCCGGTTACCCCCGGATACTACTATTTAAACGAGACTGCCAGTGGCTGGATCAGGCTGGGAACGGGAGACAGCAGCAGCCCTAATGCTGCATGGGGATTAAGGGGAAATATCGATACAGACCCGGCCTCTTATTTTCTGGGCACGAGGGATGCCAGGGATATGGTAATCAGGACTAATGATACAGAGAAAATGCGGGTAACCAGTACCGGAAATATAGGGATCGGGACAACTAACCCAGGTGCCAGGCTTGATATTTCATCCCCTACTTTATCATCTAATCCTTTACAGGATGGGCTTTTAATAAAGCAGGAAGTAGATAACCAGTTCTCGATACAAACCTATCTTGATGGGCAGAAAACAAATCCACAAATAAGAAATCATGTATTTGATGTCAATTATACTTTGTCCTTACAGCCTGTAAAAGGAAGGGTAGGCATTGGGACAATGGCACCAGGTGCCAAATTCGACACCGTCCTTACCGATGTTACGGCCTCTAATCCTATTGCGTCGTTTTCGAGGGTAATACCAGAAGGAACGCCACAAGGCAATTTAAGGTTTTATTCCGGTTTAGGGAATCAGAATTATAACCCAATCGTAAGCGAAGGGGATAAAGCAATAATATTCAATAACGACGGCATCCCAGGAACTATTGCCAATTCTGGTCTGGTCATTGCCCCTTGGGATGCGACAGGTGGTGCAAAAGGGATCAAGATCATGGAAAGCGGCAATGTAGGGATTGGTACTGCGTTACCTGGAGCTAAATTAACCATAGCTTCTGATTTACCGCCTTACACTGTGTTTATGAGGCCTTCTGGTGGTATAGCATTATTTGCCAACAATGTGGCCAATCTTAATGCACAGTTAGGTTGGGTCAGGAAACCCCCTATATCAACCCAGCCTGGGGAGCCGGTTTTAGTATTACAGGGGGTACAGGATGGTCTTGCCTGGAGAGATGTCTCGATTGCAAAGGACGGCGGTAATGTAGGGATTGGTACAGATACCCCTGCTTCTAAATTCCACGTACAAGGGAGTGTCGGTGCTCAGGAAATTGCCATCTTTGGATCAGCAACTGATAATAGATATGTAACATTTGGAAATGGAGTTTCAAATACTGGTGGTTTTATACGATCACGAACTGCTGCTGGTTTATTTGAATTCGGAGCTCATGGAGTTGCAAATCAACTGGTTTTAAAAAATGATGGCTATGTAGGGATTGGTACGGCAGATCCAACTCAAAAACTTTCTGTAGTTGGAAATATTGGTTTGGATAATACAAATGCTATCGCGGCTAGAAATACATCCGGTGCATATGAACCGGTGCTTTATGGACGATGGAACAATAATGCCACCTATTTAGATGGAGGAGCTGGCGGTACCGTTCTTCGAACAGCTAATGGTGCTATGTTAAACCAGTTTTTACATCCCAATGGCAATACAGGTTTTGGCATGACTGCGCCAAATGCACAAATACATTTATCAAATACCGTAGTAAACAGGAAAATTATTTTATTTGAAAACGCTGACAATGATCATCAGTTTTATGGTTTTGGCATTAATGGTGGCACATTGCGTTACCAGGTGCCAACAGGAGGCTTTCATAGATTCTTTGCGGGAACGTCGGCTACAGCCTCACAGCAGCTAATGGAGATTAATGGCTCAAATGGAAATGTAGCTATCCTTGGCAATGTAAGCGCCCCGGGTTTTTTCCAATCGTCAGATGCACGATTGAAAAATGTAATAAAAAGAGACGGTGATGTAGCGTATTATACTTGGAAAGACGGCAGAGATAAAAAAGTGCATGTCGGATATATTGCACAAGAGGTACAAGCCAAAAACCCCGAACAAGTTAATACAGACCAGGATGGCAAATTATCTGTAAACTACATCGAAGTTTTAGTAGAAAAGATTAGAACATTAGAAAAAGAAATTGAACTGTTAAAGGCGAAAAAATAATGAAATATTTATTACTATTATTTTCTGTTTTTGCATTTGGGCAGGCACCTAATGAAATGGTCTCTTTTACGCAAGCGGCGGGCTTAGGTTTTTTCCTAAAACCTGGGCAATCGCACGTAACGTCTTTAAAATGTATGACCAAACTAGAAGCAGTGACGAAGTATTATTTGGAACCAGGGCCATTGGCTGGTTATGCAGATAATCAATTAATACCTAGAAGTGCCTGGTTAGGAATTCTATGCTTACCAGGCCCTACTGCAGTTGTAAATGTAACATCGCCAACGGGCAGAATCTGGATGGATAGAAACCTTGGCGCTTTTCAGGCTGCAACCAGCATGTCTGATTTAGCGTCTTATGGTGATCTGTATCAATGGGGGCGAGGAACCGATGGGGGCCAATGCAGAAATAGTACACAGGTTCCTTCTTACACAGGATTCCCCACCGACTCGCCGGGTAATATATTCATCCAAGCAAGTGATGCTCCAAATTCTGACTGGCGTAATCCACAAAACAACAATTTATGGCAGGGTGTAAATGGAATTAATAATCCTTGCCCCAGCGGGTATCGTTTGCCGACCGCTGCCGAATTAAGTGCGGAAATAGCGCAATTCTCGCCACAAAATACCACAGGAGCTTTTAATTCGGTGCTAAAGTTGCCGGCATCTGGCAATCGGGGTAGTACTGGAGACATCATTGATTTCGGCAATGCCCAATACTGGACGAGTACAGTAAACGGTATTAATGCTCAAGGCGCTTACAGTTATAGCACTGGCATATATATAAGCTCCTTTCCCCGCTTCAACGGGTTCGCTGTGCGTTGTATAAAAAATTAGTGCTTTAATGATTTTAAATCTTTTAGATGATTTGCTCTGCCATTGCGGCCTGGCAAGTAGCAGAGTTTTATTTAAACCTTGTCTGTTTTATGAAGTTGTAACTAAGAACGGCAATTAATAATGGATTACTTTTAAAAGTGCAAGTTTGGCAACTTCAACTTTATTGTTAGTGCTAGACTGAACACTAAAAACAGACCCAAAGGGGTGCTCTGTTCAGTGTTTTAAAATAGAAAATAATAGGACAGGAACCTTTTAAGAATAAAATTAAAAACATGAAACAAAAAATAATAGCAGTAGTATTCATGTTCTTTTCATATGGAATGTTAGCTGCCCAGACCATTACAGGCAATCTTACGCAACTTGCCGGACAAGAAATAAAACTAGAAGGTTTCAATGGACTTGCTGCCTACTCCATTGCCAAAACTACCACTGATGATAAGGGTAATTTTACGCTTCCATATACTAATAGCGATATTGGGGTTGGGTATTTGACCTCCGCAGATAACAAGCCGTTGATTGTTATTTTAAGTGGCGAAGACATTGCACTGCAAGGAGAAGCCTTGAGTAATACTGAAACCATTAAAATAATAAAAGGTCAAGAAAACAAATGGTTTGAAAGTTATGCAAAAGAGCATCCTAAACGAGAGCAAGCCTTGAGCGCATGGGCATTTTTAGAAAAAATATACAAATCAGATGTTTTATTTTCTGTACAAAAAGCACCAGCGCAAGCCATTCAGAATGAAAAACAGCGCATCAATAAAGAAGATGCAGCCTTTTTAGCCAGCCTGCCAAAAAGCAGTTATGTAAGCTGGTTTTTGCCTGCCAGAAAATTAGTAAGTTCCGTTTCCAACGTGGCTCAACATCGAAAAGGAGAGATTCTGGCAACTTTGGCCGCTTTTCGCAATTTGGATTATGCAGACCCGCGATTGTATAAGAGCGGTTTGCTTAAAGATGCTATTGAGAGCCATTTTTGGCTGATAGAAAACAGCGGAAAGCCATTAGATTCGGTTTATGCAGAAATGCAAATTTCTGTTGATGCCATGCTAAAAAATTTGGTAAAAGACAATAAAATACTAAATGAAGTAACTAATTTTTTATTTAACCTGCTTGAAAAACACAGTTTGTTTCAAGCTTCTGAATATTTAGCCATAAAAGTGCTAAATGAAAGCAGTTGCACCCTTGATAGTGATTTAGCAAAACAGTTAGAAACCTACCGAGCCATGAAAAAGGGAAATACCGCTCCAGATATGGTTTTTGATAAAGCTTTTTTCTCTAAACCTCAGCAAGCTATCAATAAATTATCTGCTATTAAAAGTCCTTATATATTAGTGGCTTTTGGTGCCAGTTGGTGCCCCAAGTGCAATGAAGAAATTCCTGAAATAGCTGCATTTTATGATAAGTGGAAAACAAAAGGTGTAGAAGTTATTTTTATTAGTTTAGAAGAAGACCGAAAAAGCTTTACGGATTTTACAGCGAATTTTCCTTTTCCGTCTTATAGTGATTTAAAAAAGTGGGATAGCAAGATTGTGACCGATTATTATATCTTTGGTACGCCAGCCATGTTTTTATTAAATGATAAAAGAGAAATTCTTCTTCGTCCCATTTCGGTTAAACAAGCAGATGCTTGGGTAGACACGTTTTAAATGATAGTAAACAGTAGAAACAAAAGATTATCAAGTTTTGCACTAAGTACAAAAAAAATACCAAACTCACTACATATAGATTATTGTCTAATTTTCAGGATATTAGAACCGTTTCATTTTATAAACTTCATAACGAAACTGATGCTTTAATTCTTTTGCGAATTTAAATTTACAAAAGAATTAAGTTTGGCATATTCTACAGAAGATTCCATTCCTAAAGTATCGTGCGGCCAGCAAGAATTATAAACGGCCAGCTAAATTTCTGTTTGTTCTCTTACCGGTCGATAATCTCAAAAATGTACTTGTCTAGCACGCGTCATCTGCTTTTGCGCAACTTAGCTTTTATCGCAGGAAACCATCAACCCCATATTCGCTAACCCGGATTTTATGTTACCGTTTAGCCTGGTCCGAAGGGCACGCCCAAAAAATAAAAAAGAGTTGCTGCCTTACAACCAAACAAGCCTTAGAAAAGTAAAAATGAACTGTAACATATAGCAGGAACCCCAACAAAACAAAAAAAGCTGTCTCCTCTTTTGTGAAACAGCCTCTTTTACGATATTGCTAAATTATTGTTTTATGCTTCGAAAGGAAGTATAGAAACATATGACTTATTATCTTTTTTCTTTTGGAACTTTACCACTCCGTCTACTTTTGCATGTAGTGTATGATCTTTACTAATGTAAACATTCTCTCCCGGGTTGTGTTTTGAACCTCTTTGTCTTACGATGATGTTCCCTGCAATAGCAGCCTGTCCTCCGAAGATCTTAACGCCTAAACGTTTTGATTCTGATTCCCTGCCATTCTTGGAACTACCAACACCTTTTTTGTGAGCCATGACCTATTCGTTTATATTGTTATTATTCTTGTGTATCTTCTTTTTTAGCTTTAGCTACTCTTTTCTTTGGCGCTTCTGCTTCTTCTGTTGTTACAGTAACTTCTGCCGGTGCTACCGATTCTGCTTGTATCGTCGGAGCGGCTTCATTTTTAGAAGCTTCTTTCCTGGTTGTTGCAGATGTAATACCTTCAATTACAATTTGAGTAAGGTATTGCCTGTGGCCGTTTCTCTTTTTGTACCCTTTTCTTCTTTTCTTTTTGAAAACGATAACCTTATCTCCTTTTAGGTGTTGTACCACCTGGGCTTCTACTGAAGCTCCTTCTATAGCCGGGGCGCCTAAAGTGATTGTTCCATTGTCATCCAGTAAAAGGACTTTTCCGAAAGAGACTTTCGAACCTTCTTCATTTGTCAGACGATGAACATAAACCTTTAAGTCTTTGCTTACTTTGAACTGTTGCCCTGCTATCTCTACGATTGCATACATAACAAATTGTTTTAAGAATTTTAAGGTTGCAAATATACGATTATTAATCATTCCCACAACAACTTATAAAAAATGTTTTTTTGTTATTAACTCATCTTATTAAATCTTAAATCCTAATTTTTAATTCTTCTTGCAAATAACGTATAAAATAAGTTAAATTTGATGTAACAAATTAAGATTATACTTGTCTTATAGATCAATAACTAATTATTAACGTATGAAAAATTCAATAATGGCTTTAAGTGCTGCATTTATGTTGGGAGGAGTTGCTTCAGCTCAAAAAGTAGCTTTCGAAGAATTCACGCTGGATAATGGCCTTCATGTAATACTACATCAGGACAAATCAGCCCCTGTAGTAATTACCTCTGTAATGTACCATGTGGGCGCAAAAGACGAAAACCCGGAAAGAACAGGTTTTGCCCATTTTTTTGAACACCTTTTATTTGAGGGTACGAAAAATATCCCGCGTGGCGAATGGTTTAAAATAGTATCCGGAAACGGAGGGACAAATAATGCCAATACTAGCGACGACAGGACCTACTATTATGAAATTTTCCCCTCAAACAACCTGGAACTAGGGCTGTGGATGGAGTCCGAAAGGCTAATGCACCCTATAATCAACAAAATTGGCGTTGATACTCAGAACGAAGTAGTAAAAGAAGAAAAAAGGCTTCGTGTAGATAATCAGCCTTACGGGAATTTTCTTGCAACGGTTAAAAAAAACATGTTCAAAAAACACCCTTACCGCTGGGCGACTATCGGATCGATGGAACATTTAGATGCCGCAACATTAGAAGAATTCCAGGCTTTCAATAAGAAATTCTATGTGCCTAATAATGCGGTTTTGGTAGTTGCAGGAGATATTGAATATGATAAGACTATTAAATGGGTAAATAAATATTTTGGATCGATCCCAAGAGGAGCCGATATTAAGAGAGAAACTTTTACAGAAGATCCGATTACGCAAACAATAAAAGCAACGTATGAAGACCCGAACATACAACTTCCTGCAGTAGTTACAGCTTACCGTACACCTTCTATGAAAACCCGTGATGCAAAAGTGTTGAATATAATTTCTTCTATCCTCAGTGACGGAAAAAGCTCCAGGTTATACAAAAAAATCGTCGACCAGAAGAAAATGGCTTTACAAATTGGCGCCTTTAATTTCAGCCAGGAAGATTATGGCGTTTATTTTATATATGGGTTGCCAATGGCCGGCAATACGCTGGAAGGCCTTACCAAAGAATTTGACGAAGAAATTACCAAACTGCAAAATGAATTGATCTCTGAAAAAGATTTTCAAAAATTACAAAATAAATTCGAGAATCAGTATGTAAACGAAAATGCAACTGTAGAAGGTATTGCTGCGAACCTGGCCACTTATCACCTCTTATATGGCGATGTAAATCTGATTAATACAGAAATAGATACTTACCGCTCTATTACCCGTGAAGAAATCAGAGAAGCAGCAAAAAAATATTTAAATCCGAATCAAAGGCTTGTGTTGGATTATGTTCCATCTAAAGACAAAGCTCAAAACTAATATACCATGAAAAAATCAGTATTAATTTTATCTAGTTTTTTACTTACGATAATTATGCATGCACAAGAAAGGCCTCAGCCAAAACCGGGACCGGCTCCGGCAATCAATGTTGGAAAACCGCAAACTTTTGAATTGAATAACGGGCTAAAGGTAATGGTAGTAGAAAATAGCAAACTCCCAAGAGTCACATTCAACCTGACGTTAGACAACAGCCCTTATGCGGAAGGCGCAAAAAAAGGGGTTGCTGACATTACAGGCGCATTGATTGGTAGCGGGACGAAGAAAATGTCAAAAGATATATTTAACGAAGAAGTAGACTTTTTAGGCGCTAATATTGACTTTAGTGCTGATGGGGCTTTTGCCAGTGGCCTTTCTAAATATTCAAACAGGATTTTAGAATTAATGGCTGATGGTGCCCTGAACTCTGTTTTTACCCAGGAAGAATTTGACAAGGAAAAAGCAAAACTTATTGAAGGGTTAAAATCCAATGAAAAAAGTGTTGCTGCAGTTGCCGGGAGAGTAGAAAATGTATTGGTTTTTGGAAAAAACCATCCGTTTGGAGAATACATTTCGGAAGAAAGCATCAATCAGGTAACCCTAACTGATGCTATTAAAAATTATACTACTTATTTTGTCCCTTCAAACGCTTACCTTGTAGTTGTAGGGGATGTAAAATTTAATGATATAAAAAAATCCATAGAAAAATATTTTGGCTCCTGGAAAAAAGCAGTAGCGCCTGGTATAATTTATCCGGACCCAAAAGATGCTCAGTACACCCAAATCAATTTTGTGGATATGCCCAATGCCGTACAGTCTGAAATTTCTCTGGTAAATGTGGCCAACCTCAAGATGACGGATAAAGATTATTTCGCGGCACTTTTGGCCAATCAGGTATTAGGAGGTGACTTTAACAGCTACCTGAATATGAACCTTAGAGAAGCACACGGATGGACTTATGGTGCGCGCTCTAACCTACGTGGTAATAAATATATAGGAAAATTTAAAGCATCTACCCAGGTCAGGAATGCTGTAACGGATAGTGCAGTAATAGAATCCCTTAAAGAATTAAAAAAAATAAAGACAGAGAAAGTAGCTGACCCAATGCTTAAAACAGTAAAAGCAGCCTATATTGGAAATTTCGTAAGAGAAATTCAAAAACCCGAAGTAGTAGCGCGGTTTGCCTTACTTACAAAAACACAAGGGCTTCCTGCTGACTTCTATGAAAACTATATTAAAAGCATCAATGCCGTAACTGCTGAAGATATTCAGAAGGCCGCTAATAAATATTTCCAGGCAGACAACATGCGGATCATCGTTACAGGCAAAGGAAGCGAAGTACTGCCAGCGCTTGAGAAGCTAAAAATCCCTATTTTTCATTTTGATAAATATGGAAACCCGGTTACAAAGCCGGCATCGGGCAAAACAGTCACAGCAGGAGTAACTGCAAAAACAGTATTTGACAATTATATTAAAGCCATTGGTGGAGAAAATGCCGTTAAAAATGTAAAAACAATTTTTACAACAGCTAACGGGACCGTTCAGGGTATCCCCATTACCATGATTAGTAAATCAAGTGCTACAGGCAAATCACTCACAGAAGTGACAGGTATGGGGCAGACTTTTAGCAAATCTGTTTTTGACGGAACAAAAGGGTACCAGTCTGCACAAGGACAAAAGAAAGAACTGACTGCAGAAGAAATTCAAAATGAAAAGTTCTATTCTAATCCATTTCCGGAATTACTACTGGCCAGTAAACCGGGAATTACAGTAACGGGAATCGAAACAATAGATAATAAAGAAGCCTACGTTATTAAGGACGGAAAGAAAACATTGTATTATGATACAAAAACCGGTTTAAAAATTGGTGAAACACAAACACAGGAGGTACAGGGAAAACCAATGACACAAACTGTTATTTACTCTGATTATAAAGAGGTAAAAGGAGTAAAGGTCCCTCATAAAACAGCAATGAATGTTGGGATAGATATTGAACTTAAAACTTCTGATGTTAAAACCAACGAAGGGGTAAGCGATGCAGATTACCAGTAACTTCTTAAAAACTGTTAAAAGGCTTCCTGAAGAGGAAGCCTTTTTTATTGCTATAGCTAAATTAAAATAATGGGTCTTATTTTAATTTAGCTATAACAATATGATCTCGTCTTCTTTATTTCTGATATAAGAGGTTTTTGTATTCCTTTATACTCCAATACAAATTAAATTTTATCAAACCTAACCCTATTTGAAAACTGCATACAGGGCTACGGAGTAAAAAAAAGTAAAATGTAGGGCTAAAAGATTTTTTTGTAGCTAATAAAAAAAATTAAATTCGAAAAAGATTTTTTTATATCTTTGAAGAGTAAAAAATACGGATAGACTCATAAGCTTTTAATTTTTTTACAAATTGGGGACGTCACAGATGTCCCTTTTTTTATGCTTTTTGTTTTCTTTTACCCTTACCCTGGCAAATAATTATAAATGCAAAGGCTTCGTTTACGAAGCCTTTGCATAATATATTGTACCTTATTTTTACGACCCGCACATTTCACAATCATCAGGGCCGGCATTCTTGGCCAGTTCGATCATGGCTTTATATTCCTGTGCAGACATTGCCTCGGCACTTGCTTCAACAAGTACTTTTTTTTCTTTTACTTCTATGGGTGCTGCTTTTTTATCATTGTTGAGTGTAAACTTGATAGCATCTACTGCCGCTTTTGTCCTCAGATAATACATACCGGTTTTTAATCCGCTTTGCCATGCATAAAAATGCATCGATGTTAATTTTGCATAACTGGCATCCTGCATAAATAAGTTTAGCGACTGCGATTGATCAATAAAGTACCCTCTGTGGCGTGACATATCAATAATATCTTTCATCGACATTTCCCAAACCGTTTTGTACAATTCTTTTAAGTCCTGAGGAATATCCAGGTTTTGTACAGAACCGTTATGGCGCATTAACTGCTGTTTCAATTCTTCGTTCCACAACCCTCTTTTTACCAGGTCTTCCAATAAATGTTTATTGACTACGATAAATTCCCCCGATAATACCCTTCTGGTATAAATGTTAGAAGTATACGGTTCAAATGCTTCATTGTTCCCTAAAATTTGCGAAGTAGAAGCCGTAGGCATTGGTGCTACCAACAAAGAGTTACGGACTCCGTTGGCCATCACTTCTTTTCTTAATCCTGCCCAGTCCCACCGGCCGGAAAGTTCTTCATCCTTCATGCCCCACATATTATGCTGGAATTCGCCTTTAGAAATAGGCGACCCTTCAAAACTAGAGTAGGGCCCTTCTTCTTTTGCCATTTCCATCGAAGCCGTTACAGCCGCAAAATATAATGTTTCAAAAATTTCCTGGTTTAATTGTTTTGCCTCGTCGCTTGTAAAAGGCAAACGCAACAGGATAAAAGCATCTGCCAGTCCCTGAACGCCTAATCCTACCGGCCTGTGGCGCAGGTTAGAATTTTCTGCTTCTTTTACAGGATAATAATTCCTGTCAATGACCTTATTTAAGTTTCTGGCTACCCGTTTGGTTACATCAAACAATAACTGATGGTTAAATTTTCCATCTTCAACAAACATCGGTAGCGAGATCGAAGCCAGGTTACAAACAGCAATCTCATCTTTAGACGTATATTCCATAATCTCCGTACATAAGTTCGACGAACGGATGGTTCCCAGGTTCTTTTGATTGGATTTTCTGTTTACAGCATCTTTATAGAGCATATAAGGAGTTCCGGTTTCAATCTGTGATTCCAGTATTTTTTCCCATAATTCACGTGCTTTTATTGTTTTTCTTCCCTTTCCTGCCTTTTCATAACCCACATACCTATTTTCGAATTCCTCTCCGTAAACATCATATAGGCCCGGGCATTCGTTAGGGCACATTAAAGTCCAGTGGCTATCTTCCTGTACACGTTTCATAAACAAGTCCGAAGTCCACATAGCAAAGAACAAATCACGTGCACGCATTTCTTCTTTTCCGGTATTCTTTTTCAGGTCAAGAAATTCAAAGATATCGGCATGCCAGGTCTCGATATAAATCGCAAAACTACCTTTACGTTTTCCGCCGCCCTGGTCGACATATCGTGCCGTATCGTTAAAAACACGTAGCATAGGGACAATACCGTTAGACGTTCCGTTAGTACCGCGGATGTAAGATCCTGTAGCGCGTACATTATGTATCGATAAACCAATACCGCCTGCAGACTGTGATATTTTTGCCGTTTGTTTTAGCGTATCGTAAATCCCATCGATACTGTCATCCTGCATTGCCAAAAGGAAGCATGAAGACATTTGTGGTTTAGGTGTGCCGGCGTTGAACAATGTTGGTGTAGCATGTGTAAAGAACTTTTTCGACATTAAATCGTAAGTTTCAATAACCGATTTCAAATCGTTTAAGTGAATCCCAACTGAAACACGCATCAGCATATGCTGTGGACGCTCCACAATTTTACCATTGATTTTCAGTAAATACGAACGTTCCAGTGTTTTAAAACCAAAATAATCATAATTAAAATCGCGGTTGTAGATAATATGTGAATCAAGGAATTCTGCATTTTCCATAATAACCTGATGCACTTCTTCCGAAAGTAATGGTGCTTCCTGGTTCGTTCTCGGGTTTACATAATGAAACATTTCGTTCATCGTTTCCGAAAACGATTTGGTGGTATTCTTGTGCAGGTTCGAAATAGCAATCCTTGCCGCCAACTGTGCATAATCAGGATGCGAGATCGTCATTGAAGCCGCCGTTTCGGCCGCCAGGTTATCCAGTTCTGATGTGGTCACACCGTCATAAAGCCCTTCAATGACACGCATGGCCACTTTTACAGGATCGACCAGATCATTTAGCCCGTAACACAATTTTTTAATCCTGTCTGTTATCTTATCAAACATTACCGGCTCTTTATAGCCATTCCTTTTTACTACAAACATAGTGTGCTGTATTTATGATTAATAATTCTTTAAGTCGCAAGAAGATTTCAAAAAAATCTTATTTTTTTTTGAATATCAGGAGCTCTTCCCGCTATTCGTTACAATCTTTTTTATCCCGATTGGGGAACGGGATAAAAAAGGATTTCCTCTACTATCGGGGCTATGATAGTATTCTGAGATAAATCCCATAATTCATCATCCGGAAAAATCCGTGATGGTAGGCTATTATTACAATTTAAAAATCGGCATCAAAAGTGATCTTTTGTGCTTCGCTATCCGTGTTCATCACACCTGCCTTTTGATATTCGGCTACTTTTTTCTCAAAGAAATTGGTTTTTCCCTGTAACGAAATCATATCCATAAAATCAAAAGGGTTCGGCGTATTGTACTCCCTGTCGCAACCCAGCTCTACGAGTAACCTGTCTGTAACAAACTCCAGGTATTGCGTCATTAATGCGGCGTTCATGCCGATAAGGCTTACCGGAAGGGATTCTGTAATAAATTCCCTTTCAATAGTGAGTGCTTCAACAATAATCTCCCTGATTCTTTCCTTAGATACTTTATTCACTAAATGATGATTGTGCAGGTGCACGGCAAAATCACAATGTACCCCTTCATCACGGGAAATCAATTCGTTAGAAAATGTTAATCCCGGCATTAATCCACGTTTTTTTAGCCAGTAAATAGAACAGAACGCACCCGAAAAGAAAATACCTTCTACGGCTGCAAACGCAATAAGGCGCTCTGCAAAAGAATCAGACTCAATCCATTTTAAAGCCCAATCCGCTTTTTTCCGGATGGCAGGAAAAACTTCAAGAGCATTAAACAGTTCCTCTTTCTCCGCTTCGTCTTTTACATAAGTATCAATTAATAGCGAGTAGGTTTCGCTATGAATGTTTTCCATCATAATCTGAAAGCCATAAAAGAATTTGGCTTCAGCATATTGTACTTCATTTACAAAATTTTCGGCCAGGTTTTCATTTACAATTCCGTCAGAAGCGGCAAAAAAAGCAAGGATGTGTTTGATAAAGTATTTTTCATCGCTGCTCAGTTTATTATTCCAGTCATTTAAATCCTGGGATAAATCAATTTCTTCTGCGGTCCAGAAACTGGCCTCCATTTTTTTATACCATTCCCAAATATCATGATGTTTAATTGGGAATATCACGAATCTATTTTTATTTTCCTGTAAAATTGGCTCCATTACTGACATACTATCTTGACTTTTATATTATTATAGGAAGTTTATTTTGTCCTAATCTGAGTTACAAAGATTGCGAATTATTATGGTAAAGTGAAGCCAAACTTATTCACAATTACGGATAGTTTTTAACAACCGTGTTTTTATTAAAAAAATTATTGCAGGAATATAACTTACTGAAAAACAATAATTTAAAAACAGTCAAAATAGTGGAAGCCCCTATAAAACATAGGGTTTAAATCAAAATAATTATTTAAAAAAAGGAAGTATTTTTAGAAGTTACTTTTTTAGTTCTTCGGCTACTTTTTCGAGTTCTGTATACCAGTCATCCCCAAATTTTCTAATTAACGCTTCTTTTACAAATTTGTAAACAGGGACTTCTAATTCTGCACCTAATGAACAGGCGGGATCGCAAATTTCCCAACGGTCATAGTTTACCGCAGCAAATTCTGTAAAATCTTTTACGCGTATAGGGTATAAATGACAGGAGACCGGTTTTTTCCATGTTACTTCACCCTGATTGTATGCCTGCTCAATACCGCACAAAGCGGTTTTACCATCAAATATTACGTAAGCACAATCTTTATTATCGATAAGCGGCGTTTCAAGGTCACCATCAGTTCCTGTGACCCACGTTCCCTGGGCTTCTATGGCGGCAATCCCTTCTTTGCGTAGAAAGGGTTTTATTTTAGGATATAATGTTTCCAGGATTTTTGTTTCTTCTAAGGTCAAAGGTGCCCCGGCATCGCCATCGACACAACATGCGCCTTTGCATGCAGAGAGGTTGCAAACAAAATCTTTTTCTAAAATGTCTTCAGAGACAATGGTTTTTCCTAATTGAAACATGTCGCAAAGGTACTCTGGATTTCTTAAAAATGCATGTTAAAAAATGAGATTTTATAAATATCATATTGCATTGGTATGGCCAAAATATAAGTAATATATAACAGGAACCGTTTGCGGTTTTGTACTGAAAAGAATATTTTTGTACTGTAAAGTAACTAGTATGAATTTAGACATTAGAGAAATTATTACAGTTGGAATGGTTCTTTTTGCAGTTATCGATGTCGTTGGTACCATTCCTATTATTGTTGACCTGAGGGCAAAACATGGACGCATTGAATCTGAAAAAGCCACTATTGTTGCCGCCGTTATTATGGTTGTGTTCCTCTTTATAGGTGAGGAATTCCTAAAACTTATAGGTATTGATGTCCATTCCTTTGCGGTTGCAGGTTCTTTTGTTTTATTTTTCCTGGCTTTAGAAATGATTTTGGGAATTCGCATTTACCGGGACGAAGAGTCCAGTTCGGCATCTATTGTTCCTATTGCTTTTCCATTAATAGCAGGAGCGGGGACAATGACTACGTTACTGTCTTTAAGGACACAATACCATACGTCTAATATCCTGATTGGTATCTTACTGAATGTAATACTGGTTTATATAGTCCTGAAATCATCTGCAACGATAGAAAAATTATTAGGGAAAAATGGTTTGGGCGTGGTTAGAAAAACTTTTGGCGTAATACTTTTAGCAGTCGCTGTTAAATTATTTGCCGCTAATGTTAAAGGCCTTTTTGTCTAATAAAGTTTTCTTTACTTTTATTTCAAATTACATCATACATGAAAATTTTTATATACATATTACTTTTCTTTGCTTTAGGGCTGATTGTTTTTAATATTACTTTATTGGATTTCAACAATTTATTTCAGGGCAATAGCCTGGTGGGCTTAATTGGTATTGTGGCTTCTTTTTGTGCTGTTTTTGTTCTTCTTATTTTTAGGATGTCTAAAATGATTGAAGAAAAAACTAAAAATCAATAATTTTTCTTTTGTTCGATGTACTGATTATCGGTGGGGGCGTTGCCGGGATGTCATGCGCTTTAGTACTGGGGTCTGCCAGGAATAAGCCTTTTGCATCTGATAAATCTATTGCTATTATTACCCATCAGAAAACATCTTCGCTTCAGGGAGCTGTTTATAATAATGCTTATGGCATCCCTGCCGGTACATTAGGTAATGATTTATTAGCTCAAAGCATTGTACAACTTCGGGAAAGTTATCCGCATATTGTGCAAATACCCAATGAAAAAGTATTGCGGGTCGAAGGGCAGGCGCCGTCTTTCAAAGTCATCACGAACCGAAATACGTACGCTACTAAAGCCATCGTTATCGCTATTGGTGCAGCAAATACCTTTTCGATAGAAGGGTTAATGCACTATGTTATACCACATCAAAAATCAATTCCGGCGAAAAATAGAATACAGCTTGCGAATCAGGATCATAAAGTAGCCGAGGGTATTTATGTAGCCGGGACGCTTGCCGGATGGAGCAGCCAACTGCCCATTGCTGCAGGAAGCGGTGCGAGTGTAGCAACAGATTTGCTTACGTTGTGGAATGATGGCATACCAACACATGTACATGACAGCGTTAAATAATTTATTTCGCTTCTCCTTCAAGTATGACCCTAATCATAGGATCCGCTTTTAAAATGATTTCATAATAGTCATTTTCTCCAAATAATTGCCTGGAAAATTCAGCAATTATATATGTTTTTATAACCTCTTTATTTTGATCTAGTTTTAATTGTAAGCCGTTTTTCAGAAGGAACTTCTTAAACTCAGCCAAATAAGGGCTTTTGCTTACTTTTTTTACAACACTTTCATAATCGAGCTGCTGAAAATCATTTCGGTTTTTATCTATAACAGAAAAGACGAAATTCTGCAATAAGTTGGATTGTAATAAATATGCAATGGCCTCATCTCCTTTTTTTGAACCCAATGGTACGAAAACATCCGGAATAATTCCGCCGCCGCCATATACAATCCTGCCCTTTGGCGTAACAAACTTTACGGAATCTATTATTTTTATACTGTCTTTTTTGTATAGTTCCCCATTTTCATAACGGTGGCCATAATCTTTAAAATATTCCAGGTTTCCTTTTTTATACGATTTCTGGATAGATCTTCCTGTTGGTGTATAATATCGTGCAATGGTTAACCGTACGGCCGACCCATCTTCAAAACTTACTTCCTTTTGTACAAGGCCTTTTCCAAAAGAACGCCGCCCGACAATAGTACCACGGTCATTATCCTGGATCGCACCCGCTAGGATTTCACTTGCAGAGGCTGAATTTTCATTGATCAGAACATACACATTGCCTGTTTCAAAACTACCGTTGGCTGTCGCAAATGTTTTTTCTATTTTATTTTTCTGGTTTTTAGTAAAAACAATAAGCTGGCCTTTCTTTAAAAATTCATCTGCAATTTCTATTGCTTTTTCCATATAACCACCCCCATTATCCCGCACATCAATAACCATTGTTTTTGCACCTTGCTTTTTTAAATTTAACAGGCCTTTTTTAAATTCACTGTAAGTAGTGGCGGCAAAACGGTTGATTTTAATATACCCTGTACTCTTATCTAGCATTTGGGCAACATCGACGCTTTTTATGGCTACGACATCCCGTATGACATTGATTTTTAGTTTTTTATTATTGCTTTTTCTAAAAACAGTAAGCTCAACTTTAGAGCCAACTTCACCCCTAAGCCGGGAAAACATACTATCGCTGCTTATCTTTTTGCCAAAGAGCTTTGTTTTATCAGCAAATAAAATCCTGTCCCCTGATAAAATCCCTGCTTTTTCAGAAGGCCCGTTTTCTATTGGTTTGATTACAACAACCGTATCATTCTGGACATAAAAACTTACTCCAATGCCCACAAAGTTCCCTGTCATGCTTTGGGAAACATCCTGCATTTCTTCTTTGGCAATATAAACAGAATGAGGGTCGAGCTTATCTAAGATATTAGTAACTGTAAGATCTACAATCGAATCCGTATTCACTTTATCTACATATTCGCTGTTGATAAGGTCGATAAGCTTGTTGAGTTTATTTTTATGATTATTATTCTCTGGGACAGGAAAATTAAGAAGCGTCCCCAAAAGAACCCCTATTGCAAGAGTTGCAAAAATCAATAATGGTAAATAATTCCTGTTTTTCATTTTATTCTTCAAGATCTTCGATATGATCTACTTCTACACCTGCTTTTTTAAGAAATGCTATACCTGAATTATCTCTGTACCCATTGTGATACACTACCCGTTTTATACCGGATTGATGGATTAATTTGCTACACTCCTTACAAGGGGAAAGGGTAATATAAAGTGTTGCCCCTTCACAGGATTGTGTTGAACGTGCCACTTTGAGGATCGCATTCGCCTCCGCATGTAAAACATCCCAGCGTGTAAGCCCCTGCTCATCTTCACAACAATTTTCAAATCCGGATGGTGTTCCGTTATATCCGTCGGAAATAATCATCCTGTCTTTTACAATGATGGCACCTACCTGTTTTCGTTTGCAATAAGACAAAAGGCTCCATTCCTTCGCAATACGAAGATAGGCTTTATCATATTTATTTAATTTTACTATATCCACTGCAACATGCGTTATTATCCGGGCTTAGATGTTAGTTGTTATGTATAAGAATTACCAGATTTTGCTTTCTATAAGCATCGGCACTACAACGCCAATCACAAAAGCCGCCATAACCAATGTCCAGTCTCTTTTTGAAAACCTGAAAAAGGTCTGGATGAAATAGGAAATAATCAGTGCCACTACTACTACTATAATCTGAGCAGTTTCTATTCCTAGTGCAAACTCTAATAAAGGCAAAATTTTTGAAGTTGTAGTCCCTCCCAAAAGGGTATTAAAATAATTAGAAAAACCAAGCCCGTGAATGATACCAAAAAATAAAGTTATAAAAGATATAATACTCACACCTTCATTCTTTGACGTTTTTCCCGCGGTAAACAAATGGAAAACAGCCGTAATCAATATCGTTACCGGAATCAGGAATTCTACTAAACTGACCCTGATAGCTACAAAACCAAAAACAGAAAGGAACAATGCTACCGTATGTCCTAATGTAAAAACAGAAATTAATAACAATACCCGTTTCCAGTCCTTAAAAGCATAGGGTACTGTTAATGCAATGAGAAACAATACATGATCATAAGCCTGTATGTCTAAAACGTGCCTGAGGCCAATTTCAAAATATGCTAAAAATTCGGACATTATTATTGGGTTACTATTGAGGCCAAACTTACGATTAATTTTGAAAATTGTTTTCAACAGGAATCATAAAACATTTCAAAAATTATGTTAGTTTAAAATCCAAATACAATTATATTTGCAAAAATTAAAATTTAAAATTTATGTCATTTTCAGATTTATTCGATACTGGGTTTAATTCAAGAAACAAGGGCCACTTTGCTTCTATTGTGAGAGTTGCAATGGAAAACGGACACCTTACTGAAGAAGAAAAGTTGTTTTTAGACAAACTCGCCCATCAATTAGAAATATCTCCTGAAGAATATGCTGAAATTTTAAAAGACCCTTTTAAATATCCCATCAACCCCCCTTATTTACATACACACCGGTTAGAACGATTGTATGATTTATCACGAATGGTATATGCAGACCACATGTTAGGGCCAAAACAAAAAGAAATCCTTACCCGGTTTGCACTTGCTTTAGGCTTCACGCCCGGAAATGTAAAGTATATTGTAGACAAAGCCTTATCTTTGCTCGTTCTTCAGGTAGACTTAGATACTTTTATGTTTGAAATGCAACACATGAATAAATAATTTATTCTTTTACTATAACAAAAAAAGCAAAGATTGAGTTCTTTGCTTTTTTTGTTCTGCTATATTACCTCGCCTTTTTCATAAATTCCTCCGCTTTTTCTACCATATTACTGCACCCGCAGAAAAAAGGAACACGTTGGTGCAACTCGGTAGGCTGAATTTCCATAATCCTTCCAAATCCGTCTGATGCCTTACCTCCTGCCTGTTCTACAATAAAAGCCATAGGATTGCATTCATAAAGTAAACGTAGTTTCCCATTGGGCGATTTGGAACTGGTAGGATAAATGTAAATGCCTCCTTTAATCATATTGCGATGAATATCGGAAACCAGGCTGCCGATATAACGTGAAGTATATGGCCTGTCTTCTTCCTCTGTCTGGCAATATTTAATATAATCTTTCACTCCCTGTGGGAAATGAACATAATTCCCTTCGTTAATCGAGTAAATACTACCGTCTTTTTTGAACTGCATATTGGGATGCGAAAGATAAAAAGTACCTATCGCAGGGTTTAACGTAAAACCATTTACGCCATAACCTGTTGTATATACCAACATTGTTGAAGTACCGTAAATAACATATCCTGCCGCCACCTGCTGTGTGCCGGGCTGGAGAAAATCTTGTAACGTTACGGGTGTGCCTACAGGAGTTATTCTCCTGTAAACAGAAAAAATAGTCCCTACAGAAACATTAACATCAATATTAGAAGAACCATCGAGCGGGTCCATTAATACCACATATTTATTATTATGACTGTTGTCACTTCCTTCTACTGTAATAAAATCGTCGTTTTCTTCGGAAGCAATACCACAAACGATTTCCCGGTTAATGAGTGTCCGGATAAAAACTTCGTTGGCATAGACATCTAATTTTTGCTGATCCTCTCCCTGAACATTCTGTTCCCCTGCAGCGCCAACAATATCTACAAGCCCGGCTTTATTAACTTTATAATTGACCACCTTTGCCGCTAAACGAATAGAGTTGATAATACGGGACAATTCGCCCGAAGAATATTGAAAAGCGTTTTGGTTCTCAATGATGAACTCACCTAGTGTTTTATTTCTTTCTTCCATTAGTATAACGTTGTAGTTGCATGCAAATATCGTTTTATAATCCATTAATTAAAAATAAAATGATATCCATTTGTAATTAATAGTAAGAAAATAAAGTAAAGTTGTTTATATTTGTTTTTAAACTAAAAATAATTACAAATGAATACAAGAAAAGTACTATTAGGGTTATTGGTTACATTTTTTGGAGTAACTACTGCACATTCACAAATTTTAAGTGATAAAACACTTGGTGCTGTGCAAAAAGGGGTAAAAGGATTTACATTTAGCGATGCAGAAGCTGCCGCTCTGTCAAAAGAAGCAGTGGGCCAAATGGATAAGGACAATCCCGTTGCCGGGCCAAAGGATCCTTATGCGATAAGGTTAAACCGTATTTTCGGAAAACATAAGAATGAAAACGGGTTAACTTTAAACTATAAGGTTTATAAAGTAAAAGACATCAATGCGTTTGCAGCTGCTGACGGAAGTGTTCGTGTTTTTCAGGGTTTGATGGACATTATGGATGATAATGAGCTTTTAGCCGTTATTGGACATGAAATTGGCCATGTCGCCAACCATGACACCAGGGATGCCATAAAAGCGGTTTATAAAAAAGAATTTGTGATGGATGCTGTTGCTTCTCAATCGGGAAAAATGGCTGAACTTTCTGAAAACCAATTAGGCAAAATTGTAAATGCAGTGATCGACAATAAGCACAGCCGGAAGCAGGAAACGGAAGCCGACTCTTTCTCCTATGAGTTTATGAAAAGAAATGGGTATGATGTAAATGCTGCGGAATCTGCTTTTAATGTTCTAGTAAAACTAAGCCAAGGCCAAGAATCTAATTTTTTAAACAGAATGATGAGCTCACACCCTGATTCAAAAGACAGAGCAGCAAAGGCGAAGAAAAGGGCTGAAAAAGATGGATTGTATAAGGCCTATGTTCAGAAACCAATTGTAAATACGGCAGCAAAAACGACTAAAAAAACGAAGAAGAAGAAATAGTTTATATGATCATCCGAAAAGGAACTAAAAATGATATGCCAGCTGTTTTAAATTTAATAAAAGAGCTGGCTATTTTTGAGAATGAGCCTGACGCAGTTGTTATTTCTATAGACAATTTAGTGCAGGATGGCTTTGGAAAAAACCCATTGTTCACTACATTTGTGGCTGAAGCTAACGGTGAAATTATTGGAATGGCCTTGTTTTACTATCGTTTTTCAACCTGGAAGGGAAAAACAATCCACCTCGAGGACTTAATTGTAACCGAAAGTAAACGTGGCACTGGTGCAGGCTTTAGACTATATAGCGAAGTTATAAAAGAAGGAAAAAAGCAAAACGTTAGAAGGATTGAATGGAATGTTTTAGAATGGAATACACCTGCTATAGCCTTTTACAAAAGATCAGGTGCTAAGATTGTTAAGGACTGGCGCGTCGTGCACATGAATGAAGAAGGAATAAATACTTTTTTAGAAAGTTTATAAGCTTTCCCTTTTGAGCAACTGATGGTGGTATTTCAAAATAAAATAGAAATTCAAAATAATGAGGGTATTTAAATTTGGCGGTGCTTCTGTAAAAGATGCCCTTGGTATTAAAAATGTATATGATGTTTTACAGAAAGTAGGGTATCAGGATGTGTTACTGGTGGTTTCCGCAATGGGAAAAACAACCAATGCACTGGAAGTAGTTGTAAAGAATTATTTTGAAAAAACAAGTGAACTTCAGGCTTCTGTACAAGAAATAAAAAAATACCACAACCAAATTTTGATGGATTTATTTGATGATGAAAAACATGCGGTTTTTACAGTTGTAAAACAACATTTCCTGGATTTAGAAAATTTTCTGTCCCATAACAAATCCCCCAACTATAATTTTGTTTATGATCAGGTAGTAAGTTACGGGGAAATCATTTCTACTACTATTCTCTCGCATTTTATAACTCATACGGGCATTGAAACCTATTGGATCGATGTACGCAATTTTATAAAAACAGATACCAATTATCGTGATGCAACGGTCGACTGGGCACTGACACAAAAGAATATTTCCAGAAATGTAAAACAAAAAGCACTTAATATCACTCAGGGCTTTTTAGGTTCTGATCAAAATAATTTTACAACAACCCTTGGCCGTGAAGGCTCGGATTATACGGCAGCTATTTTTGCCTATTGCCTTAATGCCGAAAGTGTAACAATCTGGAAAGATGTTCCCGGAGTTATGAATGCCGATCCTCGTTATTTCGAAAATGCGAGCCTGCTAAACCAGATTTCTTACAGGGAAGCGATCGAACTGGCTTTTTACGGAGCTACGGTAATCCACCCAAAAACATTACAACCTTTACAGAGAAAAGAAATTCCGCTATTTGTAAAATCATTTATTCATCCTGAACTACCCGGGACCAGTGTTTCGCGAGGTGCCGATTTAGAACCACACCTGCCTTGCTTTATTATCAAGAAAAACCAGTTGCTTGTTTC
This sequence comes from Flavobacterium sp., assembly GCA_036386975.1. GTDB lineage: Bacteria > Bacteroidota > Bacteroidia > Flavobacteriales > Flavobacteriaceae > Flavobacterium. The sequence continues at coordinate 30,740 of DASVUQ010000312.1, forward strand.
GCTGTCTTCCATTGATTTTTCATTTATAATGGAAGAAAATATCAGTGAAATTTTTAGTTTATTTCATGACTATAAAATGAAAGTAAGCTTAATCCAGAACTCTGCGATTAGTTTCTCCGTTTGTATTGAAGATAAATTTGGGAATTTTAATGTATTAAAGAATGTGCTGTCTAAAAAATTTCAGGTCGTTTATAATGAAAATGTATCGCTGTATACTATTCGTCATTTTGATGAAAAAGCAGCACAAACTGTAGAAAAAAACAAACAAGTGCTACTAAAACAAGTGAGCAGGGAAACGATGCAGATTGTAACGAAGGAATAATTTCATGAAATAGATCCTGTTTCATCTAAATTTAGTATTTTTAAAATAAAAATGAAATTAAAGATTTGTCAAAATATTCCGATGCCGAAAAAATTATTTTAGCAGAAGAACTTTGGGATAGTGTTACTAAAAATGAATTGCCGTTTCTGATGAAATAAAAAAAGAACTGGACCTGAGGATACAAAATTTAGAAGAAGGAAAATCAGATTTATATACCTGGGATGAAATCAAAAAATCATCTAAAGGTTATTAGAAAATGATGCCGCTACGTTTTTCAAAAGAAGCACTGCTTGACATTGAAGACATTGTGCTATGATATGAAAGACAAAGAAAAGGGCTTTCTTACGAGTTCGAGTTATGCTTAGAAGCCGGTATAAATGAAATCATACGCATGCCCGATTCATTCAAAACAAATATAAAAATGTAATGATCCATTATAAGACGTTTCCCTTATGGAATACATTACGTTTACAATCAAAGCATTATTATTGTAATAGCATTATTCCACACGTCACGTTCTCTTAATAATTGGTCAAAAAGAATTCTCTAGCACTTGAATTCTATATTATTCTTTTTATTTTTAGATGCTGTAAATATGGCTTCACTAGCCATAATCATTGTAGTTATTATGATGATTAAAATAATAATTACAACTGGAGAATGTTATCATTACCTTCCAGCCTGATCATTACTTTTAGTTTTCTAAAGTAAATTCAGCTTTTGTTGTTTTTAGGAAGTGCCGCACCAGGCTACTTGCTTTTCTTAATCTGAAAACATTCGGCAGGAATACACTACTTTTGATGTCTCGCCGTTATATAACTTATGTTTAAAAAATTGCTTTTCTGGATTATAATGGGTTGGCTTTCCGGACTTCAGGCCCAGGAAATAAAAATATTATATCAAACCAAAAAAATAATTATTACCCGGGATACGATACTTATAGACAGTGTAAGCCTTAACCCTGCATTTTTTAAACTCCTTGATAAAAATAATGTCACAGTAGACACTTCTTTTTATATAGTTAATTACCAGAAAAGTATATTAATTTTTAAACAAAAACGTTTGTTTTTAAATGATACCCTAACGGTGGAATATCTTAAATTTCCTGATTTTTTAACTAATGAATATACTTTATACGACCAGCGACGCGTCGTGAGCAACAATGCTACTCTGGGAGATTTGTATAAAGTAAAGAATGATGCAGTAAAAAAATTCATTCCTTTTGACGGCCTTACTACTTCCGGAAGTATCACCCGTGGTATTACAGTAGGCAATAACCAGAATGCTGTGGTCAACTCTGCGCTGGATTTACAAATTACAGGCAAATTATCAGATAAAATTAGCCTTCGTGCCTCCATTCAGGATAGTAACATTCCTTTGCAGGAAGGAGGTTATTCTCAAAAACTCGATGAGTTCGACCAAATTTTTATTGAACTTTTTACTACTAAATGGAATATCAGGGCCGGTGACCTTTTTCTGGAAAACCGGCAATCTAAATTTTTAAATTTTAATAAAAAAGTACAGGGACTAGCTGCCAAATTTGATTTTGGTACACCTGAGAAAAAAACAGCTGTCTTTGCTTCGGCAGCCTTAGTCCGGGGACTATATGCCAAGAGTACATTTGTTGGACAGGAAGGCAATCAGGGGCCTTATAAGCTTATTGGTCCGGGCGGTGAATTGTATGTACTGGTTATTTCTGGTTCTGAACGGGTGTATGTCAACGGGATTTTATTACAGCGGGGAGAAAATAATGATTATACTATTGACTATAATGCCGGGGAAATTATTTTTACATCATTTTTTCCTATTACTTCAGAAATGCGGATTACAATAGAGTATCAATATTCCGATAGAAATTACACTCGTTTTGTCACTTATGCCGGTGTCAATCATGAACAGGAAAAATGGAGTGTTAGTGGCTATTTGTATTCGGAAAATGATATGAAAAATCAACCTTTACAACAATCACTTTCTAAAGAGCAGGCACAAATTTTAGCCAATGCCGGAGACAACACAGACCTAATGAATGCTCCTTCAGCATTTGAAGATGCCTTTTCTGAAAATAAAATCCTTTATAAAAAAGCTATCGTTAATGGAAGTGAAATTTTTGAATTTTCTAATAATTCAAATGATGTTTTGTTCAATGTACGATTCAGCCTAGTAGGCAGAAATTCTGGTAATTATATCCTTTCGAACAACAACACGGTTGGGAAAATTTATCAATATACTCCTCCTGTAAACGGAATACTTCAGGGAAATTATGAACCCATTGTACGTCTGGTT
>DASVUQ010000313.1:0-1818 GCA_036386975.1 Flavobacterium sp.
TTTTTGCATAAGGAAGAAAAAATAAATTACTATTAATCTGTCCAGTCTGTTGACTTGATACCCGAAATTTTATTTTCATCATTCAATGTTACGCGTAGCTCTTTCGTAACAAAATCACGTTGGTATTTGGCTTTATAACGATAGATTTTTGTTTTGGCATTATTATCCTGAATAACTTCAACGAGTTCAATATCTTTAAAATCGCCATATTTTAACCGGAACTTCTGGCATGTCCTGGATATTTTTTCAGGGGTAATATTACCAATTACTTCCGGTGTTGCTTCACTGGTAGTATAACGCTTGAACTTAGAAGTCTTACAGCTGTTCAACACTCTTTTTCCCAATTCATACACTCTGCTTTTTTCAGCCGCATCTACTTCTGTAGGTGTTAATTTAACTATAGGATTAACATTAACTACTGAAGGGACTGTTGTTACTGCGGTTTTACAGCCTGTTACTATTATGATCGCTGCTATACAAATCATTTTTTTCATACTTGTCATTTAATTTTAATAATAGGTTAGGGTCAGGGCAATTTTCTAAATAAAAATTCAAATCGTTTTTGCTGCAAACTCCCGGATAATCACCAAAATTTTCCTGAATATCTTTTATGATCTGGAAGTGCAGGTGAGGGGCATAATCGCCATTAACGTATGCATCCCCTAAAGTAGCCATTTGTTGCCCTTTAGTAACAGATGCCCCGATAGTAAGATTATCAATACTTTCAGCAGACAAATGCCCGTAAAGCGTATAGAAAGTAATGCCTTGTTCCTGATGTTTTAAAATGATGGTTGGGCCGTAATTGCCTAATTCTTCATTAAAACTAAAGCTATGAATTACGCCATCAAGAGCAGAAAGTACCGGGGTTCCTGCTTTTACCCAAAGGTCTAAACCAATATGGATATTTCTTTCTGTCACCGCTGTTTCATTAAATAGGGTACTGCGTTTATACAAATTCCGTTCTTCATTGTAACCGCCAAATGCTACTTTTGCATTATGGCCTGCCAGATAATTGTCTATATATGCTTCAAAATCATCTGCAGTTTCTAAAGTGTGACGATATAAGTCTTCATTTGAAACAGATAAATCAATTGCCATATATTCTTTAACAGAAATATTTCCGTCGATTACTTTTACACCTTGTATACTTTTTAGTACAGCAACCAGATCCTGCATTTTATTTTAAATTGATGCCTAAATTTAAAATAAAAAAACCAACATAAAAATTTACGCTGGCTTTATAACTTTTAATTAAGAAAAGGAAATGGCTTTGTATTTGTTGTTTAATACAAAGCCGGATATTGTATTGGATCGGCCTCACTCATTATGGCATATACTTTCTCATAAATATCTTCGATAGAAGGCTTGGAGAAATAATCCCCGTCTGTACCATACGCCGGGCGATGTGGTTTTGACGCCAAGGTTTCCGGCTTGCTATCAAGATATTGATACCCGTTTTGTACATCGATAATTTGTTGCAGAATGTATGCACTGGCACCCCCCGGAATGTCTTCATCTATTACCAGGAGACGATTGGTTTTAGCAACGCTTTTTACAATATCATGATGAATATCAAATGGCAGCAATGATTGTACATCAATAATTGCTGCTTCTATACCAATTCCAGAGAGTTCTTTTGCGGCCTGTTCTACCAAACGCAATGTGGAACCGTATGATACTAAAGTAATATCTTTTCCCTGTCTTATGGTTTCTACCACGCCAATAGGGGTTTTAAATTCTCCCGGATTGGTCGGCATCTTTTCTTTTAAACGATATCCGTTTAGAGGTTCAACGACTAAAGCCGGTTCATCTGTTTCT
>DASVUQ010000314.1:0-3855 GCA_036386975.1 Flavobacterium sp.
GTAATTGTTCCCCAAAAGGGTAATAATCGGCATAGGATTGTATCACCGGGCTACCATTAATTTTCTTAATTACCGCCCGTACATTCCCTAAATGGTCCGTAATCTGGTAACTGCTACTGTTGTCTGCTTTATTATATACCCTAACCGCGACAACCCAAAGATAGGTAATTCTTTTTGAATGATTTTGTAAGAAGGTTTACAAAACTGCGCTATAGTTGCCTTGACATATCCGCGCCATCGGGTTGTATCTTAGCTTAACCGTATTTTCTTTTTTTTCCTGTTATGCTATGTATTTCCTCTATTCCTCTTTTAAAAGTTTAGATATAATTCATTAAACATAAAAAAACAGGCAATTACGCCTGTTCTTTTATAACCTGTTTTTACTTCTTTGCGGGCACGGAAAGCATTTCCGCGATATCGTTGTGCAGACATATGCGCGCCATCGGGGTTTAATCATTATAAATACTCAAAGTTAATTGAACACCTATACTATTCAAAAAAGAAATATAATCAACCGGAAAACAAATGGATGGATAATGAAAATCATAAACTGTAATTTCATAATCTAATGATAAATAAAAACCATAGTCTTTATTTATAGATTTTAAAGAATCAAAATATGGGAGCCAGAAATCAGTGAATAATTTATGTGCTTCTTCTAGATAAAATGATTCTGAAGATAATTTAAATTGGAATAAAGTTTCCTTATTCTTGAATGGCATTATTTTACCGTTTTCCAAAATGCGCGTACTATTTTTTAAATACATTAAATCTGGTGGTGGCAGTATTTTTTTTATTTCATTAAAATATTTCATAGATATATCATTTTCAGAATATATGCCTAAACGTAATATAATTTTAGATTTCTTCATTTTTAATGTATTGGTACAATTATTTTTCCATCTTTTGATATAATCCTACCTTCTCCTGATACTCTGTTTATCTCTATATCAAATTTAGATTCATTTCCTTTTCCTACATGACTTGCTTTCAAATCATGTGCATCTTTATATCCTTTTGATTGAGCATAATTGTTTGCATCATTATTAGATTTAAGTTTTTTAAAACCACCACCGCTTCCACCACCTGAACTACTATGACCTGCTTTAGCAAAATAATCTGCAAGTCCTTTTATTTCTACTGCGGTAGCATATCCTGACCCGAGTGCTAGTGCAGAGCCATGAATTGCAACAGCTCCAGCTGGTACCGTTGCAATACCAAGAGATAAAACTTCTCCTCCCGCAGCAAGTACATCTTCTCCTAGTCCTTGAACCATCGTTGTGATGTCTCCTCCTAATCTTCCAAATCTTTCTGCTGCTTCAAAATTAGTTCCAGTAAAAGCGTGAGGTAATTGTTTAAGACCAAACGTTATATTGTTTGTTGCTATTGTACCAAAGTAATTTGCACCAAAAACAGCCATCTGTTTAGAAAAATCATTGAAATAACTTCCCCAGCTACTCTTCGAGCTGCCTGTGATTATTACTGCATCCAATTCAATAGGTTTTTTATTAACAGGCGGATCAATTGTTTGTCCCCCATCAGGGTCTACAAGTCCTATCGGATTATTCCCCATCCCTAAATACGGCGAACTATATTGCCCGTAAGGGTCAGGGGAGAGCCATCTTCCGATTCTTCCGTCCCACAGTCGTAACTGAAAAGCTTCCATTCCCGTTTCCGGGTCTTTTTCCTGTCCCTGAAAGCCGTAACGGTAACCACTAGTACTATTGCGTTCCGGTAATTGTTCCCCAAAAGGATAATAATCAGCATACGACTGTATCACCGGGCTACCATTAATTTTCTTAATTACCGCCCGTACATTGCCAAGATGGTCCGTAATCTGGTAACTGCTACTGTTGTCTTCCTTATTATATACCCCTAACCGCGACAACCCAAAGATAGGCAATTCTTTTTGAATAATCGGAGTGCTTATTCCACCAGCATTTCTACGATTATAAATAGCCATTACATTACCGGAAAGATCGGGTATATAGTAATCAGTACTTAACAAAGAGGGTGTATCATCTATGATAAAATACGTCTCTTTTTTAATACGCTGCCCTCTTTCGTTATAATAAAACTTTACTGATATTTGATTAGGCCCTACCTGTACTTCTGTTACCAGACCCTGTGTATTATACACATAATGTATATCTTCCTGGACATTGGTTAGCAATTGGCCAATGGCATCGTATATATAGTTATCTGGTGCCTGGTTTTCTATATCGCCAGCGTTTGTGGTTACCGCTGCATTTTCCGTAAGGCTGTTAAGCCGGTTTTTTCCGGTATAGCTATAATTGTAGTTTAACTGATCTACTGTTGTACCGGCCTGGTTGCTGCGTTGCAATTTCCTGATGTTCCCGTTCGGGTCATACGTAAGCCCCCCTTCGGTAAAAGAATTGGTAGGCGTAATCGTAGCAGCACTTGCCGTACCAAACGTGGCGCCACTTAACCAGTTATTACGGTCGTAGTTATACAGATAGCCTTTCTGGTTAGCCATACCGGCCGTATAATCTCCCGGGATGCCTTTATTGGCCCAGCGGGCTGCCTTAATGTTCCCGTTAAAATCCTGGTTCGTGCCTGCTATGTTGGTGGCTGTTGCAATATTCCTTCCGGTACGCAGATTTTATTATGAATTCAATTTGCAACAGCAACTCCCTTAATAAAAAACCAAGCAAATTTGCTTGGTTTTTTATGCTTTGTTTTTTGTAATCACAAGCGGGACGCTTGCGCCAGCGTGGGGGAGGCATCGCGCCAGCCCAGTATTGCCTAATGCTCGGACCAGCGGGGGAGAATATCGTTCCTGAAGATGTCACAATAATGGACAAGCCGGATTTTGAAAAACTACATCTCATTAATCAACTTGATGAAGACGACAAAACAACTGTTTTTAAAATAGTAGATACCATGCTCACCAAAAAGAAGTTTAAAGACTTCTTTGCTAAAAATGTAGCCGCTCTGTAAAAACAACAAAAGCAACCATTTTACCTGTTGCTTTTGTTGTTCCCTTGTGGGTACAGAAGGAATTTACGCACTATCGTTACGTTGACATCCGCGCTATCTGGTACAGAAAGCATTTCCGTCTATCGTTACATTGACATATTCGAGCCATCGGCTTACATATCCGCTCTATCTGGGTTATTTTATATTAAACGTATAATATAATTCGTTTATATATTCTATTGTTTTGTCTAGTTTATTATTCAATATAATTTCATTTAATATGGGTATTACGTAGTCTTTTACATTTCTAAAATCATAAAGAGAATTTATAGAATATAATAACTGTAGAGAGACTTGATCATCTTCATTAAAAATATTTAACAACCTTACTAGTCCTAAAATAATATCAAATCCGTAGCATTTCCCTATACACCAAGCAACAGTTACTGAATCGTGATTAATATTTATAATATAATAAAAGAAAAAATTAATTATAACTTCAATTTCTTTATCTTCAGGTTTAATTTCAAATATTTCTTTACTTGAAAATAAATATAAATAACTATCATCTTCATACCTATTTTGAGTATGTCTTTCAACTAAAAGCCCTAAATCGGTTAAAGCTGAATTTGAAAACCCAATATTATTTAGCTTTGATTTTTTAAAAAGTATTTCAATTTGCCTATTCATTGTTTTATTGTCTTAAATTATGACCTCTTAAACTCTCAACATCTATCCTAAAAACTTCTCCCTTATACATAAAAGTTTCTTGTAAAGTAGTTCGAGTACCACCTATTATACCTCCCCCCGTAGGAGCCCTAGCTATTTTTGTTGACATTTTTTTAAATGCATGAATCGCTTGCGTACTACTTATTAATTTTTTTTCAATATCTCTAGCATTTTCTCTAACGATTA
>DASVUQ010000315.1:0-38027 GCA_036386975.1 Flavobacterium sp.
TGTGGGTTGTTTTTAAAATTAAATATATGATCACACTAATCAACGGAATGATATTTATCGACAATGTAATAGCTACTAACCCGGAATATATCGGGCTTGCATTGCAGGATTTCGCAGAAACATTAGAGAATGATGGTAAAACAATTATTCTAAAAGATGCTGATGTTTTCGTTGAAAATGTTGGCAAATGTATTTATGATAAATAGTGCTTACAGATGCTGAAATATTAGAACTGGAAACTCTTTTGAAAGAAAGAGATATTGATATTTCATGCAAACGATTAAAGCAGGTTGATAAGGATACTAATCCAAATTATGCACTTCTTTTTGATGCAATTACTAGTCAAAGGTATGAGTTTGTTGATGGTGAAATGCAATTGGTGTCTGGCTATCGTGGAGCTGGGCTTGAAGGATCTACTCGTTCTGGTAAAACCTGGAGCGGTGTTGATATAATCATTTGGCTTTGTCTTTATTATGAGATAAATGGTTGTACTATTAACATTTATCGCGAAACATACAATGAATTCAAAACTACTCTATATGATGATTTTAAGCGTAGGTTAGACGATTATGGTTTGCCAAATAAATTTCATAATGCTGAAGAAATTAAAAGTTTTAAAATTGGCAAATCTAAAATTTACTTTATTGGGGATGGAAAGCATGGTGGAGGTTGTGATTATGCTTTCTTCAATGAAATAATGTTCATCAAGAAAAGCGTTTTTGATCAGGTTAAAATTCGTTGTAGAAAATTCTGGTGGGCCGATTATAACCCATCATTTACCGATCATTGGTTTTTTGATAATGTTTTAACTCGTCCAGACGTTGCATTTTTAAGAACAACATTTCATGATAATAAATATATTTCTCCACAAGAGAGGCATGAGATAGTAATTACTGAACCATGGAAGCCTGGATCATATATTGTAAAAGATAATATTATTCAATGCTATAATAGAGAAACTGGAAAAGTAGAACCAATTAGCAAAACAAATCAACCACTGCCGCATCCTACTAATATAAGTAATGGAACAGCAGATGAAGATTATTGGAAAATTTATGGTCTGGGACTTCGTGGAGCAATGAAGGGATTAATATTTCCAACAGTCACATGGATTGATAAATTCCCTGAAGACAAGGCTGAAATTTATCCTAATGACTTTGGATTCACAACAGATCCAAATACACTTGTTAAGTATGCTGAAGATGAATATAATATTTGGATAGAGCCTTTGTCTTATGAACCGATTGAAACTCCGGAAGCACTTGCAGGCTTATTAGAAAGCTTAGGAATTGATAAGGCAAAAGACATAATTCCTTGTGATTCGGCTGATAAATATACTGGAGAAAACAAGGGAACTGTCGAAATGGTTAAAGGCTTAAAAAAATTAGGTTATGTCTATGCTTATAAAATCAGCAAAACAAAATCAGTAATGTATTGGCTTAATTCAATGAAAAAAAAGAAAATACACATCGTTAAAAACCATCTATATAGCCAGGCTCTGAAAGAACAACAAAATTATAAAATGAAAGAGATTGCCGGAATTCAAATAAACCAGCCAATAGATAAATGGAATCACATCTGGGACTCTGCCAGGTATGGTCATATTGCTCATAATTCAAAAGCGCAAATGCACTCAACTGAAGAAACATTAGAAGAATTAGGAATTGATTATTAGAAATTATGGAAGAATTAGAAAATTTATTATCGGGGCCACTAGATAAAGCCATCAAAGTTTTGACATCCCAAAAAAAGGATAGTGAACTCATAGCAAAATACATAAAGGAATATAAAAATCTCGACCGTACGATCAGGCAGTCACAGGTAGGAATCATCCAAAAGGACAAACAGGTTGGTAAAGGTGAAAAGTCTAAAACCGTAAAGGTAATTAGGTCCATTGTACCCTATCAAGAAAAAATTGTTACTACAGCTACAGCTTTTGAAGTAGGAGCTCCAGTGACTTTGATTCCTGATAAAGTAAATGATTTATCAGTAGAAATAATGCGCTTATGGGAAGAAAACCGAATGGATGATAAAATTCAAAAAGCTAAAGTTATTCAAAAAAGCCAAACTGAATGTGCCTTTCAATTCTACATGAAAAAGACTATAGATGTGGAAAATAAAGAAGTTCTCGATATAAAGGCAAAAATACTTTCGAACGAAGAAGGAACAATGGCGCCTTACTTTGATGCTTTAGGTGACATGATTGCTTTTACATGGTCTTTCAGCTATAAAAATTCAGAAGATAAAACAATTAAGAGTACTTGGATTTGGACTGATAAGATATGCTATAAATGCTCTGACCAATCAGGATCATTTGTTATAGATGAAGCGATTCCACACGGTTTTGATAAAATCCCTATAGTTTATATCAGCCAGGACTTTCCAGAATGGCACAGTGTGGAAAGTTTGATTGACCGGTATGAGACCGGCCTTTCCAAATTGGGTGCAAGCAATGACTATTCCGGCTATCCATTATTGAAATTGTATGGTAAAGTAGAGTCTATGCCTGACAGGAACGATGATGGCAAAACATTAAAGTTTCCTATGAAAGAATTGGACAATGAAACCGGTAAAACTATTCATGGGGATGCGGATTTTTTGACTAATAACAATGCTCCCGAGAGTGTAAAACTGGAAATGGATACCATAGATAATTTAATATACTCTTTGACATCCACACCTAATCTTTCATTTGATAATTTGAAAGGCAATATAGGAAATCTATCTGGAGTCGCAATAAAGCTTTTATTTATAGATAGTATTATAAAGGCCAGAATGAATGAAGGAGATAACCGCACTATGCTGCAACGTATCATTAAGATATTCATATCCGGAGTTACAACGACAACAAATACAAAATTAGCATCAAGTAAAAAAGATACGATTGTAAGGATACAATTCAATTCTATCTTACCTGATGATTTAAAAGAAGCAGTTGATATTGCTTCCCTAGCCAAAAATGCAGGGCTAATGAGTACAAGGACTGGCGTCAAGTATTTGGATATGACTGAAAATACAGAAGAGGAAATCGCCCTGATAAATGCAGATAAACCAATTGGTATTGTTAAACCAGATACTCAGGAATTAAAAAATAACTGAAATTAATTATCATTTAAATACCATTTAAACCACTTTTAAACGAGTGGTTTTTTTATACACAAAATATTATTTAGAATGATTATAAATAACATAATATGTTATACATTTGTCTTTATAATCAACAATTTAATTTTTTATCATGGCAGTTAAACCAGAAATCATTAAGGCACGACTTAAGGTATTATTCCCTAAGGCGAACTTATCTACCAAAAGGATAGACGCAATAGCGGCTAAACTTGCTCCGATGCCAGCTGACGATGCAGACGATGCAGCGGTGGACGTTGTTTTAAATTTAGCAAATGACTTTAATTCTTTTGAAGATATCGCCCGAGAGGACGATAGGATCAGGACTTTAGAGGCAAAAGCAAGTACAGCCCCAACGCCGGCAAGCGATGCAGAACCAGCACCAGTTAATACACCTGTTCCAGATGATACTCCAGCATGGGCTAAAGCTATTATTGATGCAAATCAAAAGTTAGTGGCCGATATGGAAGCGATCAAAACAGGTAAAATACTTGAAACTAAAAAACAAACTGCACAGTCTGTTTTTGAATCTTCGGAAGTTTTAAAGGCATTGAAGCCAGAAATTAAAGCAAACTGGCTTAACCGGATTGATGTTCATTCTGAAACTCCTATTGAGGATCAGGTAAAAAACCTTGAGACAGAATTCACTGATATACGTCAGGAAATTGCAAACACTACTAAATATTCTAGTGTTGTACCAAGTTTCACAAGCAAAGATGGCAAGCCAGATGAAAAAGATGTGGCAAACATTGTTGATGGTTTAATCTAAAATTTAAAGAAATTATGGCAGGTACAACTGTAAAATTAGACAACACAGGAACCTCGGTAGATACAAGCAATGATTCTGTTGTGATTGTACAAAACCTTGAGACTATTCCAGGGGGCAGCGCTTTGGACGTAACTGGATTTACTCCAGAGGTCATTAATGCGGGCCACTTAATCATTGAACAAACCGTGTCAGGCGACTTAAAGCCGATGCCTGTAACAGGCAATGATTATGCTGCATTACCAGCCGGACACACTTACAAAGGTGTTCTGGTTGCCAGCATTTTGAAAGCCAAGCCAAGCGCGGCAATAATGGTTCGCGGAACTGTAAATGATGCAGCTTTTAAAAACGGCACCGGATTGACAACGCCAGCAGAGGCGAAAACAGCATTAGTATTAATCAGATTTACAAAAGACTAATAAATCATGGAAAGATCATTATTTGTCAAGTTTGCCGCCTACTTTACGGCAATTGCAAAAGACCTTGTAGAAAGAGTTAATGGCAAAAAAACGCCTTTAACTTATTTACATAAGGAAATGTTAACATCAGAACTATCGACAGATCTGAAGTGGCAGACATTAAACGTTGATGGTTCAATTGTTTCAGCAGATGTTGTTTCTATGGATTCCGCATTGCCATTGAAAAAAAGAGATTCATTTGGAACGGCTTCCGGAGATATTCCAAAGATGGGAATGAAATTTTCATTGAATGAAAAGACAATGTCCGATATTGACGTCTTACAGGCAAGGAATGTAGAAACTAAAACCCTGGTAGGGAAAATCTTTGCCGATACGGTCAAAGCAACTATGGGTATTTACGAAAAGCTTGAGTTTATGTTCCTACAGGCTTTATCAACAGGTGTTACCTTAATTGATGACGACACGAATGTTGGAACAGGGATTAGGGTTGATTTCCAGTACAAGGCCGACAACTCATTTGGGGCAGCTTTGCCTTGGTCGAACCCTGCATCAAAACCAATAGACGATATCAGGAGGATCGTGAAGATAGCAAAGGCAAAAGGAGATTCTCCTGCATTTCTTTTAATGGATGAAGCTACTTTCGATAATCTTGCATCTAACCAGCAGACAAGAGAACAGTATGCTTTTAGTCAAAATTTCGCAGGGAATACTATTCCGGTGCCAGATTTGGACCAGGTAAATGCCATGATGCAAAAAAGGTACAAACTGACTATTCAGATAATAGACAGGACCGTTGTTACTGAGAGAGACGGAAAAAGAACAACCCACACGCCCTGGGGTGCAAACAAAGTTGTTTTCTTGCAAAACTTGAAAGTTGGAAAATTGGTTTATGGCATTCTTGCAGAAGAAACCCGCCCGAATAAAGCAGTGATGTATGAGAAAGTGGATGATTTTATTTTACTTAAAAAGTGGCACTCACCGGAACCTTTTGCAGAATTCACTTCTTCCCAGGCTTTAGTGCTGCCGGTTATCAATAATGTAGATTCCATTTACATACTTAATTCTGAAGAAGCTGCAACGGATAATCAAAATGAGGGAGATGCAAACTTTGCTTATAAAGGAGTGAATTATACGAAAGCATCAGTTATTGCAGCTATAAACGTGGCGGCCGGAAAAACAATTGCGAGAGTTAATAACACTGATGCTACATTATTGAAATTCGTAAATGAATTGTCTGATGAAGATGTTCTGGTGTTTGAAGGTAACATTGTTGTAGCATAATTATGTATACTCAGGAAAGCATATCTTTTCTTTTAAACAGAATCGGCTGGGGAAGGCCGTTGCAATCCGGGCTTGTTCCTGCTATCAGTTCAGAAAACCTTTTAGCAAATTCAGGACGGACCGTAAGTTCATTCCACCAGCTGGCATCTGTCGAGAACCTGTATAATAATATTTCAGAAGTAAATGCCAATGAAGTATTATTCAATGAGTTTTTGGCCGATATGAAAAGGCAATCTGTAGTAGAGGTTTTAACTTCCATTTTAGATCAGCATTTTCTTTATCAGGAAGAGATAGACTATTCAGAAACTATTATACAAAAGGCTAGACTTTTTGACGATGCGATTGGTTATTCGATAGCCATAAAATGTTTAGAATTGTTTATTTCATCTACCCGGAGCAACGCCTCTGAAAGGAGCAATGCTTTCAGCTTTCAAACATTGAAAGTGGAGCTTGAAGGAGCACGTAATGATAATGGCCATTTTATAGCCAAAGGTATTATCTACAAAAAAGAAAGAGCCATTTTAAAAGCTCAAAGAATAATTTTCCCCGACCCTATTGTGGTTATCGGCGATAGCATTTGGTAAATTATGAACTATACAATTTTAAATCCTAAAGGCATTGACTTTCCCATTCAAAATATTCAAAACTTTTTGTTTGATAGGTTGAATTGGGGCGATATTGATGTTTATGGTCGAGTACATAAAAACCCATCTGAACAAAAAGGATTAATGCTTGAAGCATACATTGGCAATAATGAGTATAAGGATGTTTTTACGGACGATACTAAAAATGCCAATATCTTTTTTGTAGAAGACGATGTCCATACTACCAAAGAAGGGATATTGTTTTCAAATAAGCTCAAAATAGTGTTTATGGTAAACTTAAAAAAAGCTTACCCCAACATTATGCACAGGGCAGATATGGAAGCCGAAATGAAAGCAATAGAATTAATTAGAAAAAAACCCGGCTTTTCATTTGAAAAATTGGAGAAAGGTATCAAACAATGTTTAGGGGAATATTATACAGAAGGTATAAAATTGAATGATATGCACCCCTATCATACCTTTTCCATTACAGGGGAAATCACATATCAAATTAGTTGTTAATTATAAAATAAAAAATCATGGGAATCCATTTAGAAATCTGCAATAGCGGAAAATCAAAACCAAGAAATACTGGAGAAAACGAACAGTGTTTTGAAGGCATATTAGAAAAAATATTTGTGGCCAAAAAGAATTTTAGGTTTGCCAATTTACAAGCAATGAAAGATGTATCTGTTTGGAAAACTGCCATTCAAAACAAAGATATTGTTCCGCTGTACAATGCGTATGAAGTTGCGCCTGCAAATATTGAAGCGAAAAAATTTGAGAGTGGGAATTTCTCTTATGAAACGGCTAAAGCAATCAAAAAAACAACCTTCGAATGTTTTCTGGGTTTCTGCTCTCATAGAGCATTAAAAACATATGCCAATTCAGAATATACACAAGTTTTTGAACTAACAGATACAGGTGTTATTCTGGGTGTAAATACTTCAGATGGTAGTATAAAGGGGCAAGATGTAAGCATTGCTGTAGATATCAGGACCATTCAGGTAAGCGGAAAGGTCCCTTTTACAAAAGTAACACTTACGTACCGCGATTATGAAGAATTAGAAGATGGTGCGGTTGGCATCAAACCGACATGGGACACGGAAACGCAACTGCAAGGAATATTTGATTTGAATTTAGAGCAAGTTTCTGCAACTGCAACAACAATCAGGTTCAAAGCATTAGCTGGTTGTTCAGGAGGTGGTGCTTTAGTGACTTCTTTGGTTGCTGCAAATATTGTAGTTAAAAATGCTGTAGGCCAGGTTCAGACTGTTTCTTTTGTAGCGGCAGATCCTGATGGTATTTATACAGTTACAGGAACTGGCTTTGCTGCCGGCTTCACTATTTCTTTAAACGGAGTTGTGGCGCAAACTACAATCATGTATGAATCTCCGGAACCTTTAACAATTACCATCTAATGAATCGTAATACATGGAAAGGGATAACTTTTGCAGAGGGCTATAACAAGTCCTTTGCAGAATTTAAAGTCGAATTTGAGCAAATGCAGGACTTTAAAGATATCCCAAGCGCTGAACTGGATGAAGTGCTTAAAGAAGCTCACCGAATTGCAATTAAAGGGAATGGCGACACTAAACGATCAGTTACAGAAAGCAAAGAAACTAAAGGCCAGCAGCCTGAAAAATGATCTTTTCAAGTTTATAAGGAGTATCCAGAAGGAATTGCTGGATAAAAATAAAGATCAGATACTAAACCAAAGCAAAGATATATTTGGAAATCCCATTGGTTTTTATTCTTATGCTACTGAAGTAATATCAAGAGGGAATAAGAAAAAAGGAGAACCATTTATGGGATATGAAACCGGAGATTTTTTCAAAGGATTTTATATGCAAGAAGTGGCTGGTGTTTTAAGTTTTGGTTCAACGGACCCGAAAACATCTATAATATTGAGTAGTGAAAACTGGTTATCTGACGAGCTTTTTGGATTGAGTGACGAAAATTTGAAGGAGGTAATCGAAAAGAGGTTATTGCCATTCTTCATTGACAATTGCAGGGATATATTAGAAATTTAAAAATTAGATGTATGCCACAACATACATTCAACATTTCTTAGTGTTATCACTAATCAAGGACCTTCTTACAATGTGTTGTGGCTTGTAAGGAGGTTTCTTTTATAAAGTTTATACCATGACGTACAAAACCCTTGACACCATCCCCTATAAATTATTTGTAAAGATTTCAGAGACAGGAGATATTTCTTTATTAAGTGATACAGAGGCGAATATTGAAGTGCTTGCAGGGATTTGGGAACAATTATATGAGGAACATTTATCAAAAAACCAGACTACTGAATCTAAAAAGATATTAAAACTATCCAAAGAAATCGACAGTTTGCTTACCCTAAATAAAGTGGTTTTGATGGCTTGTGAATGTTTAAAGTTTGATTTTGATCAGGAACTGTTTAGCATCATTGTGGGGCTTGGATACCAGCTTTCTGTTTCAGATAATAAATCATATTATGAAGACATCAAATTGATTGAGCGGGAAGCAAATGCATATATAGTCCAGGCAGAAAATTATAAGAGTATGCTACCTGAAAAGAAGGGTAATGAAAATCAGGATTATAATGTTGATGATGTAATGGCCAGTTATTCGGCTATACTGGGATTTAATATTGGCGATTTTAACCTGGTTACCTATAACGCATTTTACGGATATGAAAAGCAGGTAAACGCAAAAATTAAAGCACTTAAAATAAATCAAAAATAATCATGGCCAATCCAAAGGGAATTATAACACGCAAAGATATTATCGAAGATGAAGCTTTGAAATGGGGTGAGATTTACACTGAAAACATAAAAGAAGCAATTAAGCAAAATAAAATACTGGTTGAGTCTGTAAAAGAACTAAACAAACAAGTGCAGGCATTTAAAGTTGCAAACAGCCAGAAAGATTATATCACAGCAAAACAAGCCGAGACATTGGCCACGCAACAGGCCATTGATGCCATAAAAAAACAAGAAGCTGCCGAAATTTCAGCTGATAAAATAAAGAGGTCAGCAATAGCAACAATGGAAGCCGAGCGGAAGCAAAGAGAAGCCACACAGAAAGCTGAAAAAAGAGCTAATGATGAAAAAGAGCGTTCTAAAAAATTAACCATTGAGGAACGAGTACAGAATGAAATAGCCAACAAAGTACTTAAGCAAGAAGCACTGGAACGTTTAGGATTAGTTTCAGCTTACACTAAATTAAATAACGCAAGGACCGAAGCCAAAAACAAGCTACGGGATTTAATTGCCAGTGAAAGTGCATCGACTGCCGAAATAAAAAAAGCACAAAAAGAATTTGAAAACCTGGATCAAAAAGTTAGAAAAGCAGATGCGGCAGTTGGGGATTTTGCTAAAAACGTAGGTAATTATCCCCTTAAAGGACTGGCAACTGGATTAAAAGATTTAGTTGAGGCTTTTGGTATTGCTGGAGGTATTGGTGCTTTTGTGGGTATAATGAAAAGTGCTTATGATACAGTTAAAAAGTTTGATCAAGCAGTAGCTGATTTAAGTGCAATAACCGGAGCGTCTGGTAAAGAGTTGGATTACTTAAAAAAACAGGCCATTGAATTAGGCAAATCTACTAAAGGTGGTGCGATTGCAGTAGTTGAAGCCTATAAACTGATAGGCTCGGCAAAACCTGAATTATTAGAAAATGTAAAAGCGTTAAACCAGGTTACAGAAGCCACTTTGACACTTTCTAAAGCAGCTGGTATGGAAATGCCGGAAGCAGCTACTGCTCTAACTGATGCAATGAACCAATTTGGAGCAGATGCAAGTCAGGCAGCAGTTTTTGTAGATGCATTAGCTGCAGGTGCAAAATATGGAGCGGCCGAAATTCCTCAAACAACAGAAGCTTTGTTAAAATTTGGTGCCGTTGCAAGAACTTCAAACATCAGTATTCATGAGAGTGTTGCTTTGATAGAGTTATTGGCTGAAAATGGAATAAAAGGAGCAGAGGCAGGAACTAAATTAAGAAATGTATTGCTTAAAATATCGGCACCAGATGCATTGCCAAAAGAAGGCTTCAAAGCCCTTTCGGGAGCATTGAAAGAATCTGGTGTTTCAATGGAGTACCTGAAAGATAAAACGGTTCCTGTTGAAGATAAATTGAAAGTATTAAAACCATTGCTAAGGGACAATGCCAATATTGTAAAAATATTTGGGGATGAAAATGCAACTGCAGCTATTAATATTATTGAACACAATGATCGTCTTAGAGAATTGACAAAAAGCACAAAAGAGCAGGGTGTTGCAGATGAACAGGCCGCCATAAAAATGGACACTGTGCAAGGTAAGACAGAGAGACTTTCCAGTACCTATGATAGTTTGGTTTTATCAATAGGGAGTGGGCGTGGTGTTGTTTCAGAATTCTTTAAATTCTTTATAGAAGGAGCTGAAGGTGCGCTCAATGGATTATTACGTTTGAATACTTCTTGGAATGAATTATATGAAAAAGCCAAACTAGCGGGACAATCAAAAGGTCTGGAAGAATTTAGAAAACAATTCAATGGAATTTTTACACTAGGAATTTCTAATGAAAAAGAAGTAGCAGAAGGTATAAAGGTAAGAGCTCAAAATCTTCTGAATATTTATAAAAAAGAATTTCAAAAAAATGAAAAAGAACTGAAGGAATGGGAGGAAACAGGTTTTTTTGGAAAATACGTATGGGGTGAAGGAAGTACTAAAGAAAAGGCTATGAAAGCTGAAAAAGAGCGTCTTATTAAAGCACTTGCTGAACAACAGACAATTATTGACAATGCTAATGAAAAAATAAATCCAAAAAAAAGTACTTCTGATACTGTTCCTCAATCAGACAAACCAAATATAGATAGTGAGACTGATGCAGAAAGAAAAAAACGTTTAGACAAAGCAAAGAAAGCAGTCCAAGACAAATTAGATTTAGAAAAAAAACTTGCCGATTCATCATATGAGTTGCAAAAACAACGTTTAGAGCAAACTATTAAATTTAATGATGAAATAGTTGCAGATGATTTGCAAAGCGATGAAGTAAGAGTACAGGCACTTACAAATAGCCAAAAAAAACAAGAGGAATTATTGCTTTTAACTAAAAATCATTTATTAGAGATTGAACAAATAAGTTATAAAAAGGAATTAGAAGAAAACAAAGGCAATAAAGTAAATCTTCAATTAGTTGAGAAAAACCACATTAATGATAAACTTAAAATCAATGAGGATTACTCTAATAAATTAACTGAGTTAAATGCTAAAACTCAAAAGGAATTAGACAAAATAAATCAATTTGATGAGGCAAAATATACTAAGGAATTAGAGGGTAAAATATCTAAACAAAATTTGGCAATGAATTCGGAATTAGAAGCCGAGAATAAAAGATTTAATGCCTTAAACGATATTGACAAAAAACGTGAAGATAAGATTGCAGAACATGAACAAAAAGTATTCAACATTAAGAAAAAATATGCAATAGAAGCTTTAAAACTTCAAATAAATAATCTTGAAACTGAATTAATAGCTAGTGATGCTCTTCCAAAAAAGGAACAATTGTCTGCTGAAAAAAGACAAAAAATAGCAGAAACTTTAAGTAAAGCTAAACTAGATTTATCAGAAGTTGAATTAAGTAATAATGATAAAAAGAACGAAAAATATGAAAAGAATGAAAGAGAAAGGGCTAAAAAAATACTAGAGATTTCAAGGAACTTAACTACTGCGCTTGGAGATTTAGCAAACACTATATATAATACAAAAATTCAAAATATTGATGCTGAAATTAATAGAAGTAACGAGTATTATAATGGTGAAATTGAAAAAGCGGGAAATGACCAACGTAAAAAAGACATGTTGGAAAAAGAAGCTAATGAAAAAAGAAAAAAATTAGAAGCAGAAAAGAGAAAAGAACAGCAGAAACAAGCTGTTTTTGAAAAAGCTTTTACTATTTCTCAAATTGGGCTTCAAACAGCTCTTGCAATTATCAAGGCCGCCGCTGCAACTGCTCCCACATTTTGGGGTGTTGCTATTGCCGCCGGTATTGGTGCCCTTCAATTAGGTGCCGCTCTTGCTACACCCATTCCAAAATACAAGCATGGACGTAAAAGTGGCCCAGAAGAATTAGCTATTGTCGGTGATGGTGGTCGCCGTGAAATTATTGAAAGGGCTAGCGGTTTAATCGAAATGACACCCGCAACCGATACACTGGTAAAATTGGAAAGAGGCGATAAAGTACATGGCAGTGTCGAGGAGTATTATAAATTGCAGCGGGCAGTATTACTGAACGGTATTAATATGCAGGGAAGAAAAGCAACAGAATACCAGGTCAATATTGAATTTGAAAAAACTTACGGGAAAGATTTATTAGATGAGTTGAAAAGAAACACAAAGGCTATCGAGAAAAATAAATCAAATGTTACTGTAAACATTCCCAAAATAGATTTTACCCATGAACTATGGAAGATGAAAAATAAAAACTGGAGTTAGCTTTTTTTGCTATTTTTGTAATACTACTAAATAAAAATTATGAAAAAGATTATCATAGCCTTGATTTTGGGTTTTACCACTTTCGGATATTCTCAAAACTGTAAATATAAAATAAATGAAGTTGATGAATTCAGTAAAAATAAAATTTTAGAAACTAAGAAAGAAGCTTTTACAATGTCAGGTATAGGGTTTGGTTTTTCAACAAATTATTCATTAAAGAAAATAAATAATGATAGATACTTAAAATTATATATAAGTAGTCCAAAAATATTTACTTTAAGGCAAGGGGATCAAATTATGTTAAAAACAGATTCTGAAAATACTGTTTCATTAGTATTAATGCAAACAACAATTGCAAGAAGTTCTTATAATGATCAGTTAGGAAGTACAACTTGGTACGAAGATGTATTAATACCTATTACTGACGAAAATTATCAAAGGCTTTTAACAGAAAATATTTTGAAATTAAGAGTATATACAGCAGATGGTTATATTGACGATGATGTTAAAGAAAAAAGAGCTAAAAAATTTAAAGAAATTTTAAAATGTATTGAGTAATTAAAAGCTATTTAGATGTCTATTGAACCTAATTATAAGCTGTCTCTTGATGAAATAATTAATAAAATTGAAACAGTATATTCCGAAAGTAACTACTTAAAAAGAAAAGAAGTTTGGCTTGATAATATTACTATGTCAGATAGTAAATGCTTACCCTTATATTATGATTTAGATTATAATTATTTAGGGTTTGAAATTAAACTGTCTGGTAAAACCATTAATTTAACCTTTACTTTAAACAAAACAATAAGTATAAAAAAAAATGATGAGTAATTTTTTTATTTTGAAAATAATGAATCCATTAATTTTAGTTTTCTGACAAATGGAGTTAAAGGGAATAAATTTTATTTTAACGTAGTTATACCTACTGGAAAGGAATTACTTCTTTTTGCAAATTATAATTTATTGTACTGGAAATTAAGTTTAAAGAAGCAAAATATAATCTTAGAAAGTTATAACTCAATTATTCATCCATTAAATAGACTTAAAAATAAAGAAGATCTGCAATCTGTTTTAAAATTTATTACTTCAAAAATAATAAATGAGTTAAAGATTGCTTGTACGCATGACTACCCTAATGATGAAGTCAAAAATCAGCTTTTCTAATATATTTCTTATTGATTTAAATTAGATTCTGTCCATCAGCAGGTTTTCTTGTTTTAAATCACATTTAACCAATGTAAACGTTCCTCCAAAAGACTTTGATTACAAATTGTAAAAATTAAAATTGGAGTTACTTTTTTTACTATTTTTACAGTCTAAACTTAAAAATTATGAAAAATATCATTTTTTACTTACTGATTACTTTAGCCTTTTTTGGATGTTCTAAAGAGGATGATAACGAAGATCAAACAAATTCTGATAGTTTGAAGCTAATAAGAGAAGTAGAAACAGATCTTATCACTAATACTTCAGAAATATTTGATTTTACTTATTCTAACAATATCTTAATAAAAAGAGAAGAAACAGAAGGTAATAATGTTGATAAAACGGAATATATATATGAAAATGGAAAATTGATAAGAAATAATTATTTTAATAATTCCATACTAACAGGAAATAGCACATATACTTATACAGGAGACATTATTTCTAGTATGTTGTCGTTTGAAGACAATATGTACTTTTTACATAATTACACTTATAATTCTGATAAAAAATTAATAAGTGCACAACAGTTCAGCAATAACATTTTAGATAGCAGTAAGGAGTTCCAGTATAACCCCCAAGGTAATATGTCTAGGATATTGTCAACCAATTATAATGTAACTATAGAATATGATAATTATAAAAATCCATATTCATTGATTTTTAGTGAGCCCTTTATGAATAGTATGGATGGAGCGGGTTATTCAAAAAACAATGTTACTAGAATAACCGAAAGCGCAGGATACATTACAACATATGAATATACCTATAATGATAAGGGCTACCCTATTCAGGTAATTGAAAAGTTGAATGGAGTTTCTAAAACTAGAACTACCTATACTTATGAATAAAATAATAATAGTTAATTATAATAAAACCTGCCTATCAGCAGGTTTTATTATTTTAAAAAATCCCTAAAACTTTCTTTTGCTTCTAGCTTAAGGAGTAAAAGCAAAAACAAAATGGCTCTTTATTGAGGTAAAATGGGTACACTCTTTCATAACATTTTTTATGAAAATCCTCAAATTTAAAAGCAAGTAAAATAATACTCAAATAAAATAAGGCATAATAAATTTGTATTACAGCATAAATGTTATAAATTTATCTGAATTAAAGTTCAGAAATATGGCACTTTCAAAATATGCGTACAAATCAAAAGAAGAGCTTATAGAATATATTCAAGCTTTGGAATATTTAACTATAACATCTTGTACCAATCCTATAATTAAATTGATAATTACTAGCACACCGGAGTTAATCCCATTAGATAGTAAAATTGATTTGATCAAAACAATATCTAAACTAAAGAAATAATAGCTTTATAATAAAATGTATGTATAATGCTGAGTACCACAACAAGATTAATTGCAAAAAAATATACATATAATCATACTTATATTAAAATGTTTATGTAATTTCTTGCAGGATAAATTTCTATTTCTTAATTTTATGTGTTGACAGACAATTCATTACCTACGTTACCCGAAAAAGATTTGAAAAACATTGATTTATTCAAGCAATTGTACGGAACGGTTAGCAATTGACAAGGTTATTAAGTAATGTCAGCAGAGAATAAAAGGGAAATTAGCCGAACAGGTACTTTAAAATAGTAGGCATAATCAAAATTAAATTAAAATGAAAAACATCTTCTTATCTTTATTTCTAATTTCAGTATCGAGTATTCTATATTCTCAAAATGCCAATAGACGGATTATTGGTGATGACGGTAATGAGTTAAATCTATGTATCATTGGCAATGCACAAGTAACTATTGGGGAAACGAACATATTTAGTTCAATACTGACGGCTCAATGTTCAAGTTGCTATGATTGGGATATCAACAATGATAGTGATTCTTCAGACAACCAAACAGTTGGAATTGTTGGAATAGATACGGAACAAACTGTTCAAATTCAAGGCATAACAGCTGGTCCTTTCACTTTACAGTTAACTTATTTTGATGAAACTGGTTGTCATACTTGTAATTTTAGTGGGGTGGTTTTAGAAGCACCTGTTGTCACACCATTACCAAGAGTAAGCTGTTTCGGTTTTGATCCTGTGGAAGGTCCACCAGATGTTAATGAGGAAGGCCTTTTAAATTATGGATATTTAGGAATGCCATATCAAGCTCCTATATCATCAATTGGACTAACATTTGCTTGGTATTTTAAATTTGCAAATGATAATTTATTGACATTTGATACGCAAAATCCAACATTTAGAGAATTATGCCCAACTAACCCAGTAAAAAGTTTTGCTTTAGTAGTTTCAAATGGTGTGCAATCGAGACAATATAGATCAATTGATCCGGATTATCCAATTCCTGGATTTTCTATGGGCAGTACCCCTACTTGTTTTATACATCCTGAATGTGGAATAGGTGGTTTTGCTAATTCATCTAAGACTGTTACAAATCAGGGGAGTATAATTTTATCACCAAATCCAACAACTTCTATTATAAAATTTGAAGGAGAAAATTTAAAAGATTACAAAATCTCAGTTTTTAATATGAATGGAGAGGAAATTTTAAAAAATTTAAAACTCGATCAAGACTTAAATTTAGAAAATCAAAAAAAAGGAATCTATTTATATGTCATAACTAATGAAAAAGGGTTCAAACAAGAAGGGAAAATAATAAAGGAGTAGAAAAAACAAATAGACTGCTAGATTTCGCACTGCTCTCAAAAATTAAATTATTTGTGGGCAGAAGCGTTTCTATATAATGTCTAAAATCATTTATTTTCATTTAAAATAGAAATAACATATTTTGTTATATTATAACATAATATGTTATTTTTGTATTTATATATTTTTCATGAGCAATATAAATACAACCTATAACGACCGTGTCCGCTACACGCTTAAAAGTAAAAATTTAGATTCTTTAATTGTTACAGAACCCATTGGCTGGACTGAAGATGACAAAGAATATTCCCGTCACGAACAATATCATGGAATTATTGCTAAATTTTCAAACTCCTTAAAATTTATTGACAGTGGTGCCGATTATATTCAACTGGTTTTAGACTTGTACGGCATTAATGAACAGGTGGAACTAATAAGGGAAGAAAAGCATCCCCAAACAGATGTATGGACATTGACCTACTCTGGTTATCTGGACTTATCGACATGGACCAGGGAAAAGAACGAGGTAGGTGTAAAATTTAATTCTGGTGGTTTAGAGCAACTATTAAAATCCCGTGAAAGCGAGAAAGTAGAAGTTGACAGATTGACTACCATTGACGGTAAAACAATACCAGAACTCAGTACCATTGATGTGGAACTGGAAGGGCGCAGAATATTTTTAAAAAGTAAATGGGAATTAAAAGCACCTAACAATTACGGAGAAGTATTTATAGAATCAGAAGCAGGAAATACAAGAGACCAATCTGTGGGTGTTCCTTTTCAATTGGTTAATCAATCACATGAAAATGCGCAATCGGTAAATATTCAGAGTAATGCCAATGAAAATTATGGAACTACTGGAATGATGTTTTATGCGGTTTCGGAGAGACAAAGGACTTTAGATATTTCAATTATAATGACATTTAAGTTAAATGTACATCAGGAAGATATAGGTTGGGCTTGGTTTGATATTAATCTAACTAAGTATGGAAATGGTATAAATTATGAACCTATTTCGAGGGAAAGACTTTTTGGGCTTCCCAATAAAAGTGCCATTTTTGATGCATCAGGAAGAACTTTCAATGTGAATTATCAGGGACGAGTTGTCATAAATATTGGGGAATCTTTGGCCATCGAAGCAATAGAAAAAGCTGACCTTCAAAGGAGGGGTCATGCTGAATTAAGAATTACAATGGTGGATATGGTTGGTGAGTTAAAAATGGATGAAGATAGTTTTCATGAAAAGACTACGACTAAGGCTATATTGGCTCATGAATTAGCTGATAGATTAGTAACCATTGTCACCAACGAACGAAATGGATTTTATTCCGATTTTTTAGCAAGAACGAATTTAGGATATCCAGTAAATGGAAAGGGTGCTTTTACCGGGTTTACACATGGGTTTTGGGTTCGCGGATTTTATAAATCACCAGAACCAACAGAAGGACAGCCAAATGTTGAAAATTTATTTAAACCCTTAACGACCTCTTTTAAAGACTTTGCACAATCGATGGCGGCTGTTTGGAATGTCGGGATAGGAATAGAAAAAGCAGGTTTTAAAGAAAGGGTCAGGCTGGAAGAGTTAAGATATTTTTACAATCCTAATGTCACGATCAGACTCCCAAATCAAGTAAAAAATGTAAAGCGCACCATTGCAACGGATAAATGTTATTCCTCATTAGAAATAGGTTTTAAAGAGGGTGGTGATTATGAAGAAGCCTGCGGGCTGGATGAGTATAATGCAAAATCTACCTTTACTACTGTCATCAACCGTATAAAAAATACTTATACCAAAATATCGGAATACCGTGCAGATAGCTATGGGTTAGAATTTGCGAGAAGAAAGCAAAAATTATTAAATGATACAGAAGATACACCTTATGATAATAATGTCTTTTTTTTAGATTTAAAAAGATTTATACCCGGGCTTTTAAAACAAAGAAAATGGTGGGATGATTTCGAAGCAGCTCCAACTGGAGTTTTCAGCCCTGAAACTGCAACAAATTTAAGATTTTCACCATTTAACTGTTTGCTGCGCCACTCATGGTGGTTTTCCGGAGGTTTTAAAAAATATCTTTCTGATTATATCCGATATGGCAGTTCCACCGCCAATAGCCAGTTAAAAACCAAAATGATTAATGGTAATGAATATGCTGAGAATGGTAATATAATCAATTCAGAGTTACTGCCGGCACGTTTCATACCGGAGGAAATAGAATTTGAACATATTTGCGATTTTGATATTATGCAACAAGTCAATGGAACATCAATTATATTGGGGAAGAAAATACAAAATTTTTACGGCCTTGTCGAGTTTAAGAACGAAAGAAACGAAATAGAGAAAGGCTTTTTGATTAATTTGAAGCCAAATGGGCGTGGGAATTGGAAAATATTAAAATCAGCTAGATAAATTTTAAACAATAATAATTATGCCGGCATCAAGAATAACGATAACATTTACTCAGGATTTGCCAATTGGTGCGCAATTAGGATTTGATGTTGTAAATGATGGAGGCGGCTGGGGAGTACCTACGACTGTCTCACAAATATTCAATTGGGTTAATCTAAGAAGTGCAAATAATCAAGTAACACGAGGTATTGCAACTACTACTCCTGGGGAAAGGTCCGCTGTTAATTTTCAGACAGCTTTTAATTTAGATACAGGAGGGCAATATGTTGTAATGAGAAATAGTAATGAAGTTACAATTGTAGCAAACAATTTATACAGCCTTACAGAATTTGTTGTGAATGGTATCTTTGCCCCTTATACTAACCATCCGAGTATTGGATTTGAGATTACCAATGGTAACTCAGTTGCTTTTGCGATAAACTCAACCACATTTGTTCAAGCTGCTTCATCCCCATGTTTTAATATCAACATAGTCATTACTACAAATGAATTGGCAACAAGAATATTAAGCCCTTTTATATTAAATGGTAATACACAAAATCCATTTTCTTTTCAAGCTTTAAGAGGTTCATCTATAAACGTGATTATTGAAAATGCGGATGGAGAACAAATAAATCAAATCATTGAAATGCCTGGTTTGCTAAATGCTTCAAATTTCAGTGTTTTAATAAATAACTCGCCTAATGGCGCAACGGCAATAATTGAGAGTACAAATACCAATGGTTTAACATTAGAGTATTCTTTGGATAATTTCGTATGGCAAACATCTAATGTATTCAACGGACTTGTTGTCGGGAATTATAATTTATACATAAAAGACAACTTTGGGTGCAATGTCAATAGATCGTTTTTGATTGACGAATTTGGGATTCAAACGCCTTACTTTTACATATCTAAATCAAATTCGATAAGGTTTGCTAATCGAATAAACTGGGGTGATTCTGAAAATTATAAAACAGATGAAAACACATTGAGTTGTGAAGTTGATGTAGAATTGCCATATTCCGAAATACAACAATTTCAAAGTGCTGATATTATCACAACACAATTCAAATCTAATTATTCGTCAAATATTGCAACTCTTGTAAATGAGGATGGAGCTATAGTAAATATTCCCGTTGAGAAAAAAACCAGCAATATTGGTATAAAAGATAAAAGGGATTGCAGGAAATATAATGTTGGTAACGGGAAAACCGGAATATACTTTATATCCGGAAACATTTACGATTATAATAGTAATGCTGTAACCGGTCCTTATGCTTTAAACGGATTGCTACCGGAATGGGGAGAAATTGGAAATTATCTTCAAATAGCTAACATTTGGTATATAATTGAAGATATTGTTTTTGATGAAACAAAAAATGCTGACGTAATAGTTTTTTCGAATACTTATATCGGTTCGGAAGTAAATGTTATAGCTGGATCTATCTACAACCGATTTAATTATGAAGTTTATGAATTTTCTATTGATATGGTGGATTATATTGATGAAAAATTCAAAGTTAAACTAGTAAATTCTAATTCAAATTTCACAACGATAACACACCTGTCCGAAACTATATACTGTAAAGTAAAGCACGAAAATGTACTTGAAATCAGGTATAGGAATACAACCAATACTGATATTTTTTACAGTACAGGTATTGAACATAAAATCAGAATACCATACATTAAAATTAGCGGTAAGTCTGATGAACAGAGTGAGGTTCATAAAACCGATACAGATGCTATTTTATTAAATGCAGATATGTATGAGGTAGATGAATTTCAATTTGAACCGGTAACCAAAGAAATATGGCGTAAACTCATGATTGCGCTTTCTCATGAAAAAGTTCTTATTAATGGAGTAGGATATGTGAAAAATGGAAGTTTTAGTACAGAGGGACCATTAGATAAAACAAATCTTTATGTTTTAACGGCCAATATGATCAAGACCGGAAATGTTTATAATTCTCAAACTAGTGGCAATCTTGATTTTGATGGAAGCGAGGTAGAGGTGCCTGGATTGATTTCAACAGAGAGTGGTTACTTGAGATACTAATAACTTTAAAAGAAAAAGCCACTTTAATCAGTGGCTTCATCAGAGCAAAATTTACATTCAGTAATATAAATTTCATCATGTTTTTTACACTCTTTCAAAGTATCAGCTAATGCAAAAATTGATTTGAAATCACCATTTTTACATGCATTTTGAAAATCTTGTACTAATTTATTTTGTTCTTTATCCATTGCTATTACTTTTTTTTAGTTCAAAAACCTTTTTCTTCGTAGTATCATCAATTATAGAAATGTTTTTATGTTCATGATAATGATGATGAACCGACCTATCTACATAAGTGATTCTACTGTTGCCTTTGTTAGGAAATAAAGCTTCTCCAACTAGTTTTCCAATTAACCAGCCACCACCCACTAACGCAACGAAAAGTATAATTATAAACATCATAATACAAAAATAACAAAAATGCTTTTCTGAATAACAAAATATGTTATTTAGAATCATTATAAATAACATAATATGTTATACTTTTGTTTAATAAATTAAAGATCTAATGAGTTTTCAAACATTTGTAACCCAAAGATTAGCTGCTATTACTGCTATGATTAATGCAATAGCAACTAATGCAAAAAAAATTGATGAATTGCCTGAACAATCAGATTTAAATCCGGCATCAAAACTTCATGTTTCGAGGGATGGAATTTCTGAAAGTCTGGAAGTTGAGAAAATTATCAGTGCGATTAATTCAGGTCTTTTTGATACTATATTATATCTAGGAGATATTACATTAGATGGAAATGTTGTAACTGTTCCGGCCGGAGCGAGATGGAAGATTGGGAATATTAATTATGGAAATACATCTGATATTGAAAGAACAGTACCTTTTTGTGCAATAGGATTAACAAGAATAGATATTTTAGTTGCCAATACTTCGAATGATATTATTTTAATTAGAGGCCAGGAAACGGCCAGTATCAGTATACGGCCAAACACTCCTCCCAATACAGTTTTAGTAACAGAAATGAGTGTTACAGAAAGAACTGTAGGAACCCCTGCCAATCCTGTATTAGGCGGCCCGTTTGTAAGAAAATCTGAGAAATATTTTGCAGACATTAATGCTCCAGGTCAAAATAGTGTTAGACTGTATGGTGAAAGTTCCTATTTTATGATTTCTGATTTTTATGCCCCTTTCGGGAATTTAGAATATTTAATTGACTATATGACTTCTACTTATGTAGGCAAAAGCTATGTTTTTTATAATAATCAGGCGACTAATTTAACTATTGTTCATAATCCTTCGGGAACGGTAGCCA
Source organism: Flavobacterium sp. (assembly GCA_036386975.1). Classification (GTDB taxonomy): domain Bacteria; phylum Bacteroidota; class Bacteroidia; order Flavobacteriales; family Flavobacteriaceae; genus Flavobacterium. The sequence continues at coordinate 22,185 of DASVUQ010000315.1, forward strand.
ATAGAAAATATTTTATATTTCCAAACAATCAAAATTTCATTTTAAAGCCTGGTGAACAAGTAGAGTTTATAGAGCATGAAGATGGCAACTTATATTATTTGGGGACAGCTAATGTTGATATAAACAACTACTACACAAAAACCGAAATTGATACTAAAATATCATCTGTTTACAAATACAAAGGAAGTGTAGCAACATTAGCTGATTTGCCATCATCAGGGCAAGTAATCGGGGATGTCTATGATGTTCAGACAGACGGTAGTAATTATGCATGGAATGGTATTGAATGGGATAGATTGGGTGGTATGGTGGATATGTCAGGGAAAGAAGATACAGCCAATAAATCACAAGATGTAGAAGCGGACAAGCTATCAACTACAAAATATGGATCAATCAAAGCGATATATGATTGGGCAGTTGCAAAGTTCCAGGCGGCATTAAGGGATGTTAGCGCAACACAATCAGGAATTGTTAATAACAATTTATTACAAGAATTGGGAGGTGTAGATAAATTGATTAATGGTGTCCGCATAGGCCGTGGTAACGGCAATGGCATTAATAATCTAGCCTTAGGAGCTTCAGCTTTAAATTCCGTAGAAGTCTCCGGGAATTTATCAGGCCAATATAATGTAGCGGTAGGAATCAACCCTTTGGAAATGAATACTACAGGGTTTTACAATAGTGCTTTAGGGGTTAGAACTTTGACTAATAATACTACAGGAAATTATAACACTACTATAGGGGCTGTTACTCTACATTTCAACACGACAGGCAATGAAAATACCGCAATTGGAGCGTTTTCTCTATGGAAAAACACAACAGCAAGCAATAATACAGCTTTTGGTAGTTCATCGTTAAGAGAAAATTTAACAGGTTTAAGAAATGTTGCCGTAGGTAGGTTTGCAGCAGTAATAAGTACTGGTAATGATAATATTGCCGTAGGACATGCAGCTCTGGGCAATCTTAGTACAGGTTCGGGCAATGTTGTTTTAGGAAGTAGCATCAACACTAATTTAGGTTTAACAACAGGTTCTAATAATTTAATAATTGCCCCTAATAATGGCCAAGCAACTGGAATAACAACAGGTAGCGGTAATGTCGTTATTGGAAAAGTCACCGGCTTAGCTGCTGACCTGCAAAATACAGTAACTATTGCTAATGGGGTTGGAGATATTAGATTTTCAGTTAACACTGCCGGACTTGCGACCATTCCTTCTCAAACCAATGCATTAATAGAGGCGGATGCAAGTGGTAAAGCTGCAATTACAAAAGAATATGTCAATTCAATAGTAAAGCCTTATAAAGTCTATGTTGCTCTTTTAACTCAAACAGGGACATCTGCTCCGGTTGCTACAGTTTTAGAAAACACTTTCGGAGGAGAAGTTATGTGGAGCCATGATTCACAATCAAATTATAGAGGCACGTTAACAGGAGCTTTTACAGAAGGAAAAACAGCTGCATTCTTACAACAAAATAACTTTTTTTATACATTGGTTTTTAACAGGATTGATAATAATAGCTTTATTATCACAACTAATGGGCCTGACAATATTTTAATTAACGCTTCTATAGAAATTAGAGTATATAATTAACTTAATAAATTATAACTATGGGACTGCTTTTATTTTTTATTGCTTGGATACTGATCTTACCTCTTACGATCATTAATTACATTATTGTTTGGAAAAAAGGGTATTTCCTTGACACAGCTTTAAGCTTGGATAAGTTTGGGAACCGAGAATACCGGACGCTTTGGAACCTAACTTTAAGAAAAAAAAATGGTTATGAATTTGGTGTGGTAAACGAAACTATATCCAGTGCACTGGGAAAGAATCAACGTGATGGTACACTGACAACAACAGGTAAGGTGCTTTGTTTTATTCTTGACACATTAGATAAGGACCATTGCAGAAAATCAATAAACGAATTACATAAATGAAATCAATAATTATAAAAAGTCTCGGAGGCACGATGCTAAAAAGATGTGCCCAAGGCATACCATTTACTGAAAAGTTCTATTTATGGCTTGTTTCCTTCGTTTCCGGAGTTCTGGCATACTATACCGACTTGCATCTGGCATTTTATATATTTCTGGGCGCAACTACACTGGACACGATAACTTCAATCCATGTAGATGCAGTGAAAAAAGGATTAAAGTTTAATCCATTCAGAGGATACTTTTGGAAACAGATAACTTCCGGAGGATTGCGGGAGTGGGCAAAGAAAGTTTTTTTAGAATATGGAATCTATCTGATAATTGCATTCATGATTAACGAATGGGTTCTTAAAAGAATGGTTTTGTTTGAGGTTTTTGACAGAAAGCTCACTCTGCCTGTAATTGCACTTTACCTATTCTCTTTCATCGAGATTTGGAGCATTGGAGAGAATATCGAAAAAGCTGGGGGAACAAACCTATTTAAGAAAATCCTGCATTTCCTGCCAGATAAATACCAGCAAATTTTTAAAAATGAAAACAATGGATAAACCAACAAAAGAAAGAATTGGAAAACTTCATCCGGCTGTAAGAAAAGAAGTTACTGAAATAGTTGAAGCATGTGATAAAGCCCTGACTGGAAAAGCAAAAATAAGGATCACACAAGGCTTACGGACTATAGAAGAACAAAATCTTATGTATGCGCAGGGAAGAACGCTTCCCGGCAAAAAAATTACCAATGCAAAAGGAGGCCAGTCTGTCCACAACTATGGTTTTGCTGTTGATATCTGCCTGATTATTGACGGAAAAACGGCATCATGGGACACGGCAAAAGACTGGGATAATGATGGCATTGCCGATTGGCAGGAAGTCGTGAAAGTATTTGCAAGATTTGGATGGAACTGGGGCGGCAACTGGAACACTTTCAAAGACATGCCACACTTCGACAAAATTGGCTTTGACAACTGGCGTACGCTCCAGCCAAAAAAGAGAGACAAAGAAGGCTATATCATTCTATAAGTACAATTTTCAATCAAAATTATATACAATAATCATGAGAAATTATATACCTCACATTATTATTACTATTCTGCTTATATCAATTGTATTCCAATGCGCGGACCAGATCTCGCTTACCGAACAGGTCGCCACAGAAAAACAGAAAGTAAAAGGCTTCGAAAAAGATATTAAAGTTTTAAATACAAACGTGAAAATCTTGAACAATGTAAAAGATAGCCTTAATGTAAAGGTCAAGAATCTAGACTTAGAGCTGTCAAAAACCAAAAAAGAAATTTTAACCATCAGAAAAAAAAGAGATGAAAAAATCAATGTTATTAATAGTTATAATGCTAGCCAGCTTCAGCAGTTTTTCACAGAACGTTATCCTGAGTGAGAATCAAGCAAAAGCAGTTGCAATTGATCTGATTGCCGGAGATGCCTGCCGGCAGGAACTGGAAAGGACACAAGGTGCCTTAGAGCTTACTGAGACAAAAGTGGATTTGAAAGATAAAGTAATTTCTAACCTGGAGAACCAGAAAACCGAACTCCAGAAAATTAATGAAATTAGGCTTCAGGAGTTCCAGAGCTTGGAAAACATAGTCTTGCTTCGGGAAAAAGAACTGAAAAAACAGAAAAGGGTTTCTTTGTTTTATAAAATAATTGCAGTAACGGGGGTTTTAACTTCTGGTTTTCTAATTATAAAATAGTTAGTAAGTTACTTTTATTTCTTCTTGCCTAGATGCATAATTAGTCAATTCCTTCATCGTCACCAATGTTATTTTCAAATAACGATACTTGTCCAGGGTTTAATTTTGATACTTTAGATGGTATTGGATTTTTTAATTCTTCTAATTTCAAAATATCAACATAATCTAATGTTAGAATTTGAATTTGATGATCGGCAAATTTCTCGAAGTCTTTAAGATTGTGAGAGAATATAGTATCACATCCGCTAGATATTGCAATTGAGCAAATATTATAATCGTTTGTTATCTGACACTTAGGAATGTTTTTTTCTGTTGCGTATTGCTTAGCATTTGTCTTGGAAAGTTTTAATCTTAATTCCGCATATTTTCTTGCAGATAAAACGTCATATTGTGCAATTTCAAAATTTTCTGATATGAAATCAAAATGACTTTCTCTTTCTTCATCATCTTCAACATTACCTAAAAGTTCACCAATCACAATGCTGGGAATAACAACTATTATCTCATTATTACTAAGATAATTAAACAAATAATCCGCTTTTTCAGGAAAGTCTTCTTGTCCTATTGAAGTACTTTGGCCCTTCATGTACCAAATGAGAATATTTGTATCTATGCAGACTTTTTTCATAGTTATTCTCTTAATGATGTAATAAAATCATCTGGGTTATCTATATTTACCCAATATTTGCCCAGTAGATTATTTAGTCCTTTAAGCTTTTCATTTAATGGAACATCTTTTAAAACAACAAATTCTTTAGCTTTTATTTCAACTAACTCATTATTATCTTTTTTCCACTTACCAATCCCTTTAACTCCTATTTTACTATAGAGAAAAGGAGATAAGCCTTTTGCACTTTTTTTATTGGTTACAATTGAAAGATATTTGCCATTATCTGTTTGTATTCTAACCTTTGGGGCAGAACCACCTATACGGATAATCTTACCATATACAGTTGTTTCTCCCTTAAAAAAAAGAGCTTCAGTAAATTTAATATCAGAATCCATATTTATTTCTGCGGTTTCAATACCTTCAATTCCGTTCAGAATAACGCTACATTGGTGTTTATTTACAAATTGTTGAAAAGTGATAAGACTTTCAATAGCATCATAAGGTAATCTATGAGTTTTTCTGTTTTTTATCGCAATATTAATTTCATTTGCAGCTTCTTTTACATCTTCTGTATGAGGTTCAGCTTCAATAGTTAAACTTTCATTTTTAACATTAACAATACTTATGAAATCTATACCATTCCTGGCAGGATGATTTTTTCTAATAACGGCTAGAAGTGCATTTTCATAAGCAGCAACAACCTTAGCGAACTCATTAGCAGTCACTTTAGCAGGCTCAATATTATTGCCTGTGAATTTTATTTTAAGCCTTTCTGTCAAAGTTATTTCTTATATAAAAACAAAGGTATGTGAATAACTACTCATATTTACGAAATTATATGCAATTTTATGTTAATAGTAAAACAAAAATTATCTTAAGAATACATTAGTTATTGTAGTTTAGTTGAGAAGCGGTTCAGAAATGAGATGCTTTTTTATTTCAGAAAATTAAAAATAATGTATTATTTATTTGTTTATTGATAGTAAATATACTATCTTTGAAATGTCAAATAATAACAAGTTCTATGAAATACAGTGAATTTTTTAAGCTAGCCAAGAGAAACGGTTGGCAGCTTTTAAGGCAAGGTAAAGGAAGCCATGAAATTTGGGAGAAAGGAGAACAAAAAGTAGTTATTCCAAACCACGGTTCAAAAGAAATGCCAACAGGATTAGAAAAAAGTTTAAGGAAAGAAATGGGGTTGTAAAACCTCATTTCTTAAAACAAATTACAAACATGAAAGAAATTAAAATTATTATTGAAAAAAGTTCCGATTCATTTGGAGCTTATTCCGAAAATGTACAAGGGATTTACGGTGCCGGAGATACAGCAGAAGAATGTAAAAATTCGATTTTAGATGCTATAGAAACTTTGAAAGAATTAGAGAGTTGTCCTAGCGAATTAAAAGGAGAATATATAATAACATATAAATTTGATACAATTAGTCTTTTGAATTATTACAAAGGTATATTTACTAATTCAGCTTTAGAAAAAATCACTGGGATCAATCAAAAACAAATACAGCACTATACAACTGGCCATCGTAAGCCAAGACCGGAACAACGCAAAAAAATAGAAAGTGCCTTGCATAATTTAGGCAAGGAACTTTTAGCTGTAGAACTATAGGTTATTATTTGACACATTAATTTATTACTACAGCAAACCCCTCTTAGTAGAGGGGTTATTTTTTATATAGATATTTTTTTAAGAATTTCATTTTTACGTTTGTTTCTACCAGTTGTATAAACGCCATGGGTTATTTTATCAGTTCTATGATTAGCTATTTCTTTTGCTGCATTAAAACTATCCTGTGCATAATCATCCTGCATCGAATCCAGTAAATCTAGAAAAGTATGTTTCATGCTATAAAAATCAGCTGTTATTCTTTCATATTCAAAATCATTTATTTTTTCTAATTCCGCTTTGAAATGAATTGCATCATTTTTAATAACGAGCTTCTTTTTTACATGGGTTCTCCAACGTATTGTAATTTGTTTAGATGAATTTTTAGTTAATCCTGGAACCAATCCATGAGAAAATAGATAATCCTCTTTTGATTTGCACATTTGAATAATTTCGGACCAGAAAGGAATTGCATTTTGGATTATTATTTTTGTTTCCCATACGTATTGCTTTCCTTTTTTGATAAGCACATCATACTCTTGTTTATCCAATCTGACATGCTTTGCCTGTACTGTGAATAGTTCAGTACTTCTCCCACCGGAATAAAAGAAAATTTTGCCATAGCGATAAAATTCGTAATGGTCCGGCCGTAGCTTGTCTAAAATCAGATCTACTAAATCTGTTTGCATGACTTCACGCTGATTTTTTACAATTGTCCTTTTTTGAATATCCCGCGTCAAGTTTATTTCGCAACACTCATACTCAATTAATTCTTTAAAGAGACTCGAAAAGTAGGCTTTAAATTTATTGAAGTAATTATCTGTTAAGTTTAGGTAGTCAAATATTTCTTTTAGTTCACTCCTTTTGAAATTACATATTTTGATATCGGTCATACGTAATTTTTTAACAGCCTTTTCAAATCTATTGATTGCGTATTCAATTTGCTTTAGATGTTGAGGAGATCCTTTGATCTTTGAATGAGACAAACGGAAAGCTTCAATGATTAATAAATCAGCGTGCATGGATCCTTTGGGTTTTTCAGGTTTTAAAGCAGTATATTTTTTTGTGTATGGATTATATCCTTTTACCTTAAGGGATTCAATTTCGTTGTCCAGTATAATCTTTGTTGCGTTCCGTCGATCGTCTATAGTTTTATAGTCGTTCATTCCTTTAACAATAACCTGTTTCGGTTTTGGGAATTCAGGATCATAAAAATAATAAGAGATATACCAATCCTTTTTTAAGGCTGATTTGGTACAAGACTTCCAATTTGATGGATTAACAGCTGGTGTGCTCATGGAGCATCCGTTAGGTAGTGAGATTCTATTTCTTTTCATTGTGTAGCTTTTTGTTAACGTTTTTATTAACGATAATGTAGCTACAATGCTGAAGTATGCTTTAATAAATAAGCCGGAAGCCTTATGTGGCGTGACTTCCGGCTTTTGCTCCCCCTCTTGGGCTCGAACCAAGGACCCTCTGATTAACAGTCAGATGCTCTAACCAACTGAGCTAAGGAGGAAACTATATAGAATAACTAATAAAGAACGTTTTTGGAGGCTTATTGAAGATACAAAACCTGTAATTCTGATCTTTTAAGCGGTTGCAAATATAAAACGAAATTTGCGTTTCGCAAACAAAAAAACAATAAATTTCTAAAAAAATTATTTCCCCGTAATGGCTTTATAAATGTCGTTACCATTCGCAAATAACAGTAAAGCAATAAGTAAAACAAAACCAACCATTTGGGCACGTTCCAGGAATTTGTCGCTTGGTTTTCTACCGGAAATGATTTCGTATAATAAAAACATGACATGTCCACCGTCTAATGCCGGAATAGGAAGTAGGTTCATTACAGCCAGCATGATCGATAATAGAGCGGTAATTGACCAGAATAATTCCCAGCTCCACGAATCAGGAAAAATATTATAGATGGCAGCAAATCCTCCGACACCTTTATAGGCACCCGTTTCAGGATTAAAAATAATTTTTAGTTGTCTGCCGTAACCAGCTATCTGATTTACTCCTCTTTCGATTCCAACGGGAATAGATTCAAAAAAACCGTACGTTTCTTTACTTACTTTATATAAGCCCAATTTCTCCAGGTTATTGGCAGGAAGCCTTTGCGCATAACCAATGCCCATTCGTGCACTGTCAGACACTTTTAAAGTAACAGGTACTTCTTTATTATCTCTTTTTACAATGGCAGGAATGGTTTTTCCCTTTAAGTTTTTTATTTCAGTCAGTACCTGATCCGCATATTGCACCGGTTGACCGTTAAAACTAACAATAATATCATTTGGACGAACTGCATTTTTGTTCGGTGAATTATCTTCTGTTCCGGTGATTACAAAGGGTACTCTGAGTTCTACTGCTAAACCCTTTTTCCCCTGCATCAACTGGTCTATGAAGTTAACAGGCAGTTTGATTTTTTGTTGCACTCCGTTTCTCTCAATATCTATTTCTTTTCCTAAAAAGATTTTTTCGTTCAGGTCATGGAATTTTTTAGTAGTAACGCCATCTACAGCAATAATCTTATCACCTGTTTTAAGACCGATTTTTTCTACTACCGGATTAACTACCCAAACGCCATCTTTTACTTCGGAGTTGTTCACATACAAATCCCCATAAATATAAGCCATTCCTATATAAATCACAAAGGCCAGTAAAAAATTTACCGTAACACCACCCAACATAATAATAAGGCGCTGCCAGGCTGGTTTAGAACGAAATTCCCAGGGTTGTGGCGGTAAGGCCATTTGCTCCTTATCCATACTTTCGTCGATCATACCTGATATTTTTACATATCCGCCCAATGGCAACCATCCGATACCGTATTCCGTTTCGCCTATCTTTTTCTTTAGTAAAGAAAACTTAACATCAAAAAACAGATAAAATTTTTCTACGCGGGTTTTAAATAATTTAGCAGGGATAAAATGCCCTAATTCGTGAAGTATGATCAGTAATGATAAGCTCAGTAAAAATTGAGAAAGTTTGATAACTATTTCCATGGAATATTATTAATTCTATAATTGCGGACAAAAATAGTGTTTTATGTTTATTTATTATCAGAAAACTATTTTTCGGCGTTAAAATGTCTGTTAATAATTAAAGTTACTATTATTAATTGTAGTGTTTATGTACTTTTACTTTCCAATTATCAATATATTCCATATGTCTTCTTTGTTATTTTCCCCACTACAGATCAAGGATATTACATTCAAAAACAGGATCACCATTTCACCTATGTGCCAGTATTCCGCTCAAGATGGCTTTACCAATGACTGGCACCTGGTGCATTTGGGAAGCCGTGCCGTGGGCGGGGCAGGACTCATTATCCAGGAAGCCACCGCTGTTTCCCCGGAAGCCCGGATTTCACCGGAGGACCTGGGGATTTGGGAAGATGCCCATATAGAAAAGTTGCAGGCCATTACCACATTTATATTAGATCAAGGCAGTATTCCCGGGATTCAGCTTGCACATGCGGGCAGAAAAGCCAGTGTGTCTTCTCCGTGGAAAGGCAATAAAAAACTAGACACGGGTAATGGCGGTTGGGTTACAGTAGCACCAAGTACAATTGGCTATCATAGTGATGAAAGTGCTCTGGCATTGGATACAGCAGGAATGGAGAAAATAATAACTGATTTCAAACACGCAACAAGAAGGGCTGTAGCGGCAGGTTATCAGGTACTGGAAATCCATGCGGCACATGGTTACCTATTGCATCAGTTCCTTTCCCCATTATCGAATTTTAGGTCTGATGAATATGGAGGCACTTTTGAAAACAGAATCCGGTTTACACTTGAAGTAGTTGAAGCCGTACAGTCAGAATGGCCCGAAGACTGGCCATTGTTTGTCAGGATTTCTGCTACGGACTGGGCAGAAGGCGGCTGGGACAGAGCAGAATCAGTACAGTTATCAGCTATTCTAAAAGAAAAAAAGGTGGATCTGATTGATGTTTCTTCCGGTGGACTCGTATCGCACCAGCAAATCCCAACGGGACCTAATTATCAGGTGCCTTTTGCTGAAGAAATTAAAAAAAAGACAGGTATCTTAACCGGTGCAGTCGGATTAATCACGGAAGCATCACAAGCCGAAGCAATTATAGCCACAGGCCAGGCCGATCTGGTGCTTTTTGCCCGGGAGTCACTAAGGGATCCTTACATGCCATTGCATTTTGCCAGAAAACTAGGCGTTACTGTAGATTGGCCCAGTCCATATGAAAGAGCAAAATAAAATGCAAAAATCAAAACTGCTTTACTTTCTTAGAGAATGCCCGGAAAATTTTTATGCCCCTTTCTTCCGCGGTTAGTTATTCATTTAAATAAAAAATTAGTCTTTTATAAACTTCATCTTTTTAGTTCCTGCAGAAGTGGTAATGCTAATAAAGTGTATGCCTTTAGACAAAGTAGCAACATCCCAGGATGTGGCAGTTGTAGTTTCCTTTTCTGTTTGCCCAAGCACATTGTAAAACACCGCTTTTTCTACAATGATAGTATCATCAGGTAGCTCCAGCGTCAGAATGCCGGAAACCGGATTAGGATACAATTTTAACGCTGTTAACTCCAAGTTTTCGTTCCCTAAAGAAGTGGTATTGTCCCTGGAAATTAATTCTTTGTTAGGATCAAAGACAAAACCGGTAATCGCAAAAGGCACATCGGCTATAACAGTTTGTCCATTGGCTGTATTTTGTAAAACCAGGTCCAGTTGTTGCCCTTCGTTCCCGGAAACACGTATAGGTAAAGGCATTTCAAAAAAGCTGACCGAAGGATGCGATTGTGCTTGGTTTATCGTAAATTCTACCTTACCCGCAGCTATATTCCTTCCCGTAATGTTGTAAACAGGATATCCCTGATTATACACCCAATCATTAAAAAATTCTGTAAGGCTCTCGCCATAAACAGATTCGAGATGTGATTTTAAATTTGCCGTTGTGGCATACTTGTAAGCTAAAGCAGGATCTGCAAGATAATTTTTTATAGCCTGAAAAAATTTGACATCCCCTAGTTTAAACCGTAGCATATTAATAACCATAGCCCCTTTGTTGTAACTTAACCTTGGACTGAAAATACGGTCAACATCAGTAAGCTGTTGATCTGTAAGGTACACATTACCTCCCGGCTGTGATGTAATAGAATTGATCATATTGTTTTTGGCAACTACAAAGGCAGCATTGCCGTCAAGATGTGCAATTATCATAGAAGCAAGATATGTAGCAAAGCCTTCGTTGAGCCAGATATCGTTCCAGCTTGCGCAGGTAACTTTATCGCCAAACCATTGGTGTGCCAGTTCGTGGGCTATAAGCGATCGCTCAAAACTACCCATAAACGAAACCGTAGTATGTTCCATACCACCGCCCCATTCAAATTGCGCATGGCCATATTTTTCATTAGAAAAAGGATATCTTTCAAAAGTGCTTTCAAAAAAATTCATAATAGGCAACGTAACGGCTAATTGGGCTTGTGCCGATGTTAAATTTTCCGGATAAATATAATTCACAATAGGAAACGTATTAGGAGCAGTTCCGGCCTGTTGTGTAAAAATGCTGTAATTGGTTACTGCAATAGCAATCAGATAAGCAGGAATAGGATAATTATGTTTAAAATGGGTGGTTTTAGTTCCATTGCCATTATCTACAACAGCCTGTTGAATACCGTTAGAAACACTAACATATTGTGATGGCGCATTAATATAAACGTCGATACTATCTACTTTATCATTCAGGTCCTGTTTACAAGGCCACCAGTCCCTGGCGCCGTAGGGTTCAGATAATGTGTATAAAATAGGTGTCTCTGAAGGTGTATTAGAACGATTAAACCCTCCTTGACCACTAGCCGGGGCTCCGGAATAGGTAATCACCACGGTAGCATTTGTCCCGGCAATTTGTGTTTCAGGCAATGTTATAACCAATTCGTTATTGTTATTCTGGATAAATGCCAATGCAATGTTGTTTTTTTTAACACTACTAACAGTTAATTGATTCGTAAGGTCAAAAGTAACTGTTGCCATATCAGATAATGCCCTGTACGTAGTAGTTACCACACCGGAGATAAAATAAGAAGCCGGATTTACGGCAAATTCTAATTTATGATAGGCAATATCATAATTGGACGTGTTGGGATTGGCTACAAAATTAATTTTAGAAGCACCTGCTTTTCGTTCTGCATGTGCAATTCCTTCTGTTGCCGAAACAGTATCCTGAGCTGAGCAGGCAGCAACAGAAAATAGGAACATAAATAAATAGGTCAGTTTCATTGGAGTGAATTTGTTTCAAAAGTAGAAAATATTAATTTAAAATCATATTCAGATTATTAACAGGTAGAAGTCCGGAAGATATAATATTATAATAATCTACAGAGTTATTAATTTAAATTCCGAATCATAGATGTTTTAAATACGGAATTATGGATCATTTCCAGGGTTGCTGCGAAACAACCTGAACTTTAGCCATCGGGTAGCAGGTTATAAATGTTATAATAATTCTGTAGCATTTCTAAACTTAGGTGATAAAGAGTTGATGCTGTATGAGAACTTTGTCCCTTGCAATCATTGCAACTTTAAAACATAAAAAGTATCTTTGCACCTCAATTTGAAATTCAAAAAATGAATAAACTATTAATTGTCGGAACCGTGGCTTTCGATGCTATTGAAACCCCTTTTGGTAAAACAGATAAAATTCTGGGAGGAGCGGGAACCTATATCGGGCTTTCTGCTTCTCATTTTAATTTACAATCTGCCATTGTTTCTGTAGTTGGCGACGATTTTCCGCAAGAATATTTAGATTTACTCACAGATAAAAACATAGATGTTTCGGGTGTTGAGGTTGTAAAAGGCGGTAAAACTTTTTTCTGGAGCGGCCGCTACCATAACGATCTTAATTCCAGGGACACTTTAGATACACAACTTAATGTTTTAGCAGATTTTGAGCCTAAAGTACCTCAGCATTTTAAAAATGCCGATGTAGTCATGTTAGGCAACCTGCATCCGCTGGTACAAAGCAGTGTGCTGGACCAGATGGAAATACGGCCTAAGTTAGTCATATTGGATACCATGAATTTCTGGATGGACTGCGCCTTGCCGGAATTATTACAGATCATCAGGCGTATTGATGTAATCACCATTAATGATGAAGAAGCACGCCAGCTTTCAGGAGAATACTCCCTTGTAAAAGCAGCAGCAAAAATCCATACTATGGGCCCTAAGTATGTAGTGATTAAAAAAGGGGAACACGGAGCACTATTATTTCAGGATAAAAATGTCTTTTTTGCACCGGCATTACCATTAGAAGAAGTTTTTGATCCAACAGGAGCGGGTGATACTTTCGCAGGCGGGTTTGCCGGATTTATTACGCAAAGCGAGAATATATCGTTTGAAAATATGAAGAGTGCCATTATCCAGGGTTCTAATTTAGCGTCGTTTTGTGTCGAGAAATTCGGCACAGAAAGAATGGCCGGACTTAAAAAGGAAGAGGTACACGAGCGGTTACAACAATTTAAAGCATTAACACAATTTGACATTGAAATAGAATAAAAAAGATGCCCCGAAATTGTCGGGGCTTTTTTGTTTACATCAAATTGAGAATAAGAAATACAACAACAAACACAAACACCACTACAATGAGCGACGCAATCAAACACGAATGTGGAATAGCTTTTTTAAGATTATTAAAACCACTGGAATTTTATAAAGAAAAATATGGTTCTGCTTTCTACGGGATACAAAAAATGTACCTGCTTATGGAAAAGCAACATAACCGCGGACAGGATGGTGCCGGATTTGCTTCTATAAAACTCGATGTTACCCCTGGCGAAAGGTACATCAGCCGGGTCCGTTCTATCGATGCACAACCCATACAGGACGTATTTGCACAAATTAATTCCCGTATCAACGAAGAAATGGCCTTACACCCGGAATATGCAGATGATGTGGCACTACAAAAAGCCAATATCCCATACATAGGAGAAGTATTCTTAGGACATGTGCGCTACGGGACTTTTGGAAAAAACAGTATTGAAAGTGTGCACCCTTTCCTGAGACAAAACAACTGGATGCACCGTAACTTAATTGTAGCCGGGAATTTCAATATGACCAATGTGACAGAGCTTTTTAATAGTCTTATCGAACTGGGGCAGCATCCTAAAGAAATGGCCGATACGGTTACCGTTATGGAAAAGATAGGGCATTTCCTGGACGATGAAGTAACCGATTTGTATCAGGAATGCAAAAATAACGGATTGTCAAAAAGAGAAGCTTCTCCTGTAATAGCAGAAAAACTCGAAGTGGCTAAAATACTAAGGCGGGCATCAAAAGGCTGGGATGGTGGTTATGCTATGGCCGGGCTTTTTGGCCATGGGGATGCTTTTGTATTCCGTGACCCTGCCGGGATCCGGCCCGCTTATTTTTATCAGGATGATGAGATTGTTGTGGTAGCATCGGAGCGCCCGGCGATCCAGACAGTTTTTAATATAAATTTTGAAAAAGTACATGAACTGCAACCCGGTAAGGCATTAATCATTAAAAAAAACGGAAAGGTAACAGAAGAAGAAATTATTGCCCCAACAGAAAAAAAAGCCTGTTCTTTTGAGCGTATTTATTTTTCGCGTGGTAATGATGCTGAAATTTATCAGGAAAGAAAACAACTGGGAAGGCTAATTTTGCCTGCCGTTCTGGAAGCTATCGATAACGATACGGACAATACTGTCTTTTCCTATATCCCGAATACGGCTGAAACTTCTTTTTATGGAATGGTAGAAGCAGCACAGGACTTTTTAAACCAAAGAAAAAATAAATTTATACTCGATAACCGTAAGACCCTCACAGCGGAAACACTTCAGGAACTACTTGCGGTAAAAATACGTACAGAGAAAGTAGCTATCAAAGATGCGAAGCTAAGGACCTTTATAACTGAAGACAGTAGCAGGGACGATCTGGTAGCCCATGTATATGACGTTACTCATGGTGTTATTAAACCAACAGACACCCTTGTTATTATTGATGACAGTATTGTCCGTGGCACGACTTTAAAAATGAGCATTATTAAAATGATGGACCGCCTTGCCCCAAAACGCATTGTTGTGGTTTCCTCTGCACCACAAATCCGTTATCCGGACTGTTACGGAATTGATATGGCAAAATTAGAAGGCCTTGTAGCTTTCAGGGCCGCATTAGAGTTATTAAAGGAAAGGAATATGTATACTATTGTGGATGAAGTATATATTAAATGTAAAGCACAGGAAAAATTTAAAGATAAAGAAGTGGTCAACTTTGTAACCGAAATTTATGCACCGTTCACGCCACAAGAACTATCGGATAAAATTGCACAGATGCTAAGTTCACCTGAAATAAAAGCAGAAGTAAAAATTATCTTCCAAACCGTTGAAAATTTAAATATAGCCTGCCCTAAAAATCTTGGTGATTGGTATTTTACGGGAAATTATCCAACGCCTGGAGGTAACAGAGTGGTTAATAAAGCATTTATGAACTTCTACGAGGGCAAGGATGCAAGAGCATATTAAATCTAAAAGGTATTTTATCGATAATTAAAGTAGTTGATGTGATTTATTTGTATCCTATATTTTTCTACCATACGTTTACAGCTCCATATAATTAGTAGGTTAAGTTTATGGTAGATTTGGGGCAAAAAGGTGAAAGCAATTTCACCTTTTTTTTATTTATGATTGTTTGTTGTTATAGCTAAATTAAAATAATGGATCCTATTTTATAATTTTAAAAAGTGGATAAGAATCGCTAAAAATTTATAGTTTTTTTAAATCCAATGAATTGTCAGGAGCACAAAATCTACTATTTCCACAGCTTTTGTCCCGCTTTCCGCTTTATCTGCGCAAAAGAAGCGCAGGATGCCGCTACAATCCTACCGTGTGGACACATCTACGAATAATTGCCATCCCTGCATAATTGCTGCGAATTTTTGTATTCCTATAGCGAAAGTTGTTATTCCTGGTTTTCGCCCACTGGCA
>DASVUQ010000316.1:0-15207 GCA_036386975.1 Flavobacterium sp.
TCCGAATGGTCTTATCGTCCATCGCCCCATCCAGAAGCGTTAACAAATAACCCTGAACTGTGAAAAGAGGGGTTTTAAGTTCATGTGACACATTACCCAAAAATTCCCGGCGGTATTCTTCCCGTACCTTAAGGGTTTCAATTTCTATTTTCTTATCAGTAGCAAATTTTTTAACTTCCCTGGTTAGCGTAGCCATGTCTGTAGTAATAGGCTGGTTCCTGAAAGAAGCGGACTCCAGGAAAGATACATCATCGTAGATTTTTTTTACACGTCGGTAAATAAATACTTCTACACGGTATTGGATTACAAAAAACGCAAATATATAAAGAGAAAATGCAAATATAACGGCGAACCAAATAAGGTGGTAATTAGGTGGTTTAAAGAAGAAATAAGTAAGGATAGTAATAAAACCTGTTGCAAATACGGTAATATATAATGCTGATTTTATAGCAAACCTATACGTTTTTTTGAAACTAATGCTCATTACTATTTATAAATTAGGCTAATTGTTTGTGAAGGATTACACTTCAAATTTATATCCTACCCCTTTTATGGTTTTAAATAGATCTTCTCCGATTTTTTCCCTAAGTTTTCGAATATGTACATCGATTGTCCTGCCTCCGACAATCACTTCATTGCCCCAGACTTTATCCAGTATTTCTTCTCTTTTAAAAACTTTTCCCGGTTTTGAAGCTAAAAGATAAAATAATTCAAACTCTTTTCTGGGCAGGACAATTTCAATATTATCTTTAATAATCTTGTATTCTTCCCTGTTAATTTCTATTCCGCCGACATTAAGTGTTTCGGAATTTTGTTCTTCTCCTTTTAACCTTCTTAACAATGCCTTTACTTTACTAACCAGCAGTTTTGGCTTTATAGGTTTGGTAATATAATCATCTGCACCGGCATCAAACCCTGCTACCTGGGAGTAATCTTCGCTTCTTGCTGTTAGAAAAGTAATAATTACATTGCTGAGTTCAGGGATTTTCCTAATGCCTTCACATGCTTCCATCCCATCCATTTCTGGCATCATAACATCCATAATAATAAGGTGTGGCAGTTCTTTTCTTGCTTTCGCAATAGCGTCTTTACCATTCACCGCAGTAAACACCTGATAGCCTTCCTGAGATAAATTATACCCCACAATCTCGAGGATATCCAACTCATCATCTACCAGCAAAATTTTAATGTCTTTTTTTTTCATAACTGCAAAATTATTGGTTTGCGTTTGTAAAAGTAAAGATAAAACAAAACCATTACCGTAGTTAACCGTAATTTAATCTGTTAACATTAAAGTAATATGTGGGTTACAAAATAGTAACAGCTCGTTAACATGAACTTCACAGTGTCGGGTTTACTTTGCACAAGAATTTTAACAACAAACTAACAAACATGAAATTCAAATTTCTATTATTAACATTATTTGCCTGCTTTTTCTCGTTTGCTCAAAATAAAGGTACTGTATCCGGGGTTATTTCAGATAAAGACCTTAACAACGAACCTTTGGCATTTGCTAATGTAATGATTAAAGGAACAACTATTGGTACTTCTACAGATACCAGTGGTAAATACAGCCTGAGTGCCGAAGCAGGAAATTATATTTTAGTGATTAGTTTTATAGGGTACGGAACCATTGAAGTACCTGTAACAATCAAAGCGAACCAGACTATTACTGTAAATAAAACTATTGGTTCCGGTAGTGTGAGTTTAGAAGATATTACCGTAACCACAGTTAGAAGAAAAAATACAGAAACAGCTATAATGCTCGAAATCAAAGAAGCAAAACAGGTTGTTAGTGCTATATCTGCAGAGCAAATGTCTAAAGGTACTGATGGTAATGCTGCTGAAGCTGTTCAACGTGTTCCCGGAATAACAATCATAGACGGAAAATTTGTAATGATTAGGGGTTTAAGTGAACGTTATAATAATGTTTTACTAAATAATTCTATTGCACCAAGTACTGAAATTGATAAACGAACTTTTGCTTTCGATTTAATTTCAACCAGTGCATTAGATAAAATGGTTATCTACAAAACTGGGTCTGCTGATAAGCCAGGGGATTTCTCAGGGGGAATTATTGCTGTTACCACCTCGGAAAACACATCGGATTTTACAAAATTTGAAGTGGGATTTGGTTATAGGTCTAATACATCTTTTGATAGTTATTTACAAACCAAAGGATCAAATACCGATTTCTTAGGATTTGACAATTCCTTTCGAACATTACCTAATAATTTTAAAGCTAATGGTGGAGTTGTTGCAACAGTAGATGCGAATAGACTCCCAAACAATTTTAATCCAATTGAAAGCACAGCGTTTCTTGACAGTGGTGTAGGTTTCGGTATTGGTAGAAAAATACCATTAAGGGGCAATAATAGCCTTTTTACCACTAATTTATTTTCTTATTCTAATAGCTTTCAAAATATTAACAGGGAGTTTTCAAGGTATACTACTTTAAACCCAGGAGAAACTATAGCTCCTCTAGCGTTTAAATACCAGGATGACATTTATCAAAATGAAGTAAATGCTACATTCTTATCTAACTGGATATTAAAAATTGGAGTCAATACAAGAATAAAATTTAAAAATTTATTTAACCAAAAAGGTGAAAATGAAACCACGATTAGAAATGGTAATAATTTCCAACAAAGAGTGGGTACTGAATTATGGAGAAATTATTACTTTGTTTATCAAAGTCGCACTTTATATACGGGGCAATTAGAAGGAGAACATAAATTAGGCGAAAATAATGCTATTGACTGGGTTGTTGGTTATAATAGCCTGAGAGACAATATGCCTGATTTTAGAAGGGTAAGAACTTTTAAACAATCTACTAACCCTGATGATCCTTATATTATAATTGATGCTCCATCATCAAACCCTTTTGATGCAGGTAGATTTTATGGCCGATTATCTGAATATTCTGTGAATAATGGTCTGAATTTTACACATACCATCCAAAGAATTAAAGATAATGAAGAACTAGGAAGTATCAAATTAAAAAGTGGGTACTATGCAAGTTATAGGAAAAGAGACTTTTCCGCTAAGTATTTTACATACTTGATTTCTGGAAATACTGTCTCTCCTGAAAGAGCAGAAGAACTTAAAAGATTGCCACTATCTGAAGCTTTTAGTAGTCAAAATGTAACTGATGTAAATGGATGGTCATTAGTAGAAGGAACAAGGCCTGAAGACTCATATAATGCCGATAATAAACTTATTGCAGGCTATATACAAGGAGAATTTCCTTTGAAAAAATTTGATATAACCGGCGGGCTTCGCGTAGAACATAATGTTCAAACTCTGGATTCTAAAACTGCTATTGGTGACGTTAATGTAAATAATCCTATTACTTCTATTCTTCCTTCATTAAACGTAGGGTATAATCTAAATGAAAAATCTATAGTACGGGCTGCATACAGCAGGACGATTAATAGGCCGGAGTTCAGGGAGCTTGCTCCTTTCCTTTTCTACGACTATACTAATGAGGTTAATATTGAAGGAAATCCATCTTTAAAAATCGCTAATATTAATAATTTTGATATAAGATTTGAATATTATCCTTCAAAAAGTGAAACGGTTAGTTTAGGAGGCTTTTTTAAAAAATTCGAAACACCTATTGAATTAACTACGCGTATTGTAGGTGATAGTCCTCAATTTGTATATAATAATGCTTTATCGGCCAATAATTATGGTATTGAGTTGGAACTAAAAAAATCTTTTAAAGGATTTACAAATAGTGCCTTTATTGATAGGTTTTCAATTAACGTTAACGGCTCGTATATCATTTCAGAGGTAGATTTAGGTGCTGCTGCATTAGCACAACAAAGAAAAAGAGCACTACAAGGGCAATCTCCTTATATAATCAATGCCGCATTAGGCTATCAGGATGAGAAAGACTTTTCTGTAAATTTAGTTTACAATCGCTTTGGAGACAGGATTTTTTCGGTAAGTGATGATAACTTCCCTTCAATTTATGAATTATCGAGAAATAACTTAGACATGACATTTTCAAAAAAGATAAACAAAACCACTTTTAAAGTTGGGATTCAAAACCTACTGGATGATAAATATAGATTTTTTGAAGACTCTGATAGAAATGAAAAAATAGACAGAAAGGCTGACAATGCAACATCTGTATTTAAACGAGGTGCATTATTTACCTTAAACATAGCTTATAAATATTAAGGGCTTTATATATAATCAACACAATTAATTTTAAATTTTAAATCATGAAAAAAATCTTTTTAAATTTCGCGAGCATTCTCTTTACAATGCTTTTAATATCATCATGCTCAAGTGATGATGATTCCTCCTCCACTCCCCCAGTAGCTCCAACACCTCCTGGTACGGTAGAGTTAACCGGAGACCTTTCGACAAGAACTTTGACCCGTGGCACAAGGTACCTTTTAAAAGGGCAAGTTTTTGTAAGGACAGGCCAGATTTTAACTATTGAACCAGGTACTGTAATTTTTGGGGATAAAGTTTCAAGAGGAACTTTGGTAATAGCTCCTGGAGGAAAGATTATTGCTAACGGTACTGCTGAAAATCCTATTGTTTTTACTTCTGCTCAACCAGTAAACACAAGAGATAGAGGAGACTGGGGAGGTTTAGTAGTATTAGGTAATGCAAGAGTTAACCAAGCCAGTCCTGCTATTGAAGGAATTAACCCAGCAATAACTTATGGAGGAACTAGCGATGCCGATGACTCGGGGGTTTTAAGATTTGTTAGGGTGGAATTTGCAGGAATTGAATTAACACCAAATAATGAAACTAACTCTATAACTTTAGGTGGGGTTGGTAGTACAACTGTTGTAGAAAATTGTCAGGTGTCTTTTGGTGGTGATGATGGATTTGAATTTTTTGGTGGGACAGTAAACGGAAAACACCTTATTTCTTTTGCTTCCTGGGATGATAGTTTTGATATTGACTTTGGCTACTCCGGTAAATTGCAATTTGGTGTTGAAGTACGTTACCCAAGTTATGCCGATCAATCGGGTTCAAACTCAATCGAAGCTGATAATGGACCAAATGATAATATTACTGATTTCCTTACAACCGGTGTGGTGTCTAATTTTACACTTATAGGCCCAAGAGCATTAAACACACAATTAGTTAATGCTAACTATCAGCATTCTATAGACTTAAGAAGAAGAACTGCCCTAACTATTGCTAATTCCGTTTTTATAGGTTATCCAAGAGGGATCAGAATGAACCAACAAACAGTTTATAATAATTATAATGACGGTACGGGTGTTTTAACAAATAACGTATTAGTTGCTGATTTAGCTACTTACACTGTTGGATCAGGAATGATAGCAACAGCTTCAGATGTAAATACATTATGGAATGCTACAAACACAACTATTACTACAACTGATTATCCAGCTATTCTTACTGGTTTAGGTTTAAATACAAACATTTTCTTCGGAACCAATTTAAATACAGGTTACAATGCAAACCCTACTTTTGAAGTAACATCTGGAAGTGTGTTAGCGGGAGCTTCATTTGCTAATCCAAAATTAGCAGGTTTGATACAAACTACTTATGTTGGAGCTTTTGGTCCTACAGACTGGACTGCTACATGGGCTGAATTTAATCCAATTGCAAAAGTTTATTAATTGTAAAAAATAAATATTATCTTTAAAGGGCTTAATCCAATTGATTAAGCTCTTTTTTCTATAAATTAAATGCCTTAAAATGAAATATTTAATATTTTTTATCTTTTCAATATCCTTATTATCTTGTAATAAAAATTTTAATATAAAACCATCTAGTTATTTAACCTCTAAACAACAAGAAGAATTTAAATATTCTATAATTAGATATATTGAAGGATTACCTGCCAATGCCACAAATAAAAATAAATTTGATACCATTTTTGACAAAGAATATAAAATCAAAGCAAAAAAAAGCGATTTGTTATATTATTATAAAGATGAGCCTGCTAATACCGTATATTTTGCAATTGCCAAAATTGCACCCAGTATCAAATTAAAAAAGAATGCTACTGTGGGCAAAGTAAAATATAATGAGAAAGGAGAAATTGTTGAATATGAAGAAGAATTCAGGACCTGGAAAATGGAAGAAGAGGAACTTATTAAAAAAACGAATATGTTATTTAATAAATATATTAGAAATGAAGACTTGACTCCTTACTATTCTAAAAATTCAAATCCAGAGTTCTTCATAGAATTTCCTGATGATTATACTTTTTACGATAACGAGTCCAGATTGTGGAAAACAAAAAATAGTGTACAATGATAGAGAATGAGGGATAATTTTATTTAGTTAATAGTTTAATCAATAGCTAAGTTTATTTGATTAAATATTTATCTAGATATAAATCTACTGCTTCAGTTAATTACCAAACATACATTATAAAATCCCTCTCCGGAGGGATTTTTTATTTCAACACATTAAAATTTAAACCTTTTATTAACAATCGTTTTGGTATACTTTTTGAAAATATATTTCTATATTTGTTTATCCTAATTTTTGTTATGCTAAAAAATTACTTTTATACTGCTATTTTATTCTTTTGTTTGTTTTCACTAAAGGTTTCGGCCCAGGAAAATAAACAGCAATCTTTAGTTATAGAAGGATTAAATCTTTATCCTAATCCTGTAAGTAACGGAAAAGTATATATCACATCAAAATCATCCATCGATAAAGAAGTAATGATATTTGACGTGCTTGGCAAAAAGGTACTACAAACAAGCCTTAATACCAAAGAACTTTCTATTAGTTCCCTTTCTCCCGGGGTATATATCATTAAAATAAAAGAAGGTGATGCTACTGCCACCAGAAAATTAATAGTAAAGTAATTAGATTACCTTTTACTTCAATTAGTAATAACATTTACTTTTTTCTAATTTTAAGATTTTCTGCTTTTGCTCAAATAGCAATAACAAACTTTCTTTGCTATTGATGTTACAAACTATTCATATTAATATTTTATTGTTTAATTTCTTTTCACTGAAGGTGCGGATCAGGAAACCAGACAATAATCCTTAGTTATAAAAGATTAACCCTTTATCCTAATGCCCTAAAATAACAGAAAAGTATACATTATATCAGGATCATCAATCGATAAAAAAATAATAGTATTGCAGGCAATCTTAAAACAAAATAATTTTCCATTAGTTCCCTTTTATACATCATTAAAATCAAAGAAGGTAAAGCCACTGCCACCAGAAAATTAATAGTAAAGTGATTAAAATCACATTTCGTTTCAATTAGTAATGATTTCTTTACATTGGATTGTTTTAATTTAGATATAAAAGCTTACATTTGTATCAATTAAAATAACTTTAAAAATTTTTACAATGAAAAAAATTTACGCTTTATTATTTTTAGGCTTTTCGGCCTTTACTGCTTCTGCTCAAGTTGTAATCAGTCATATCTATGGTGGTGGTGGAAACTCTGGAGCAACTTATACTCATGATTTTGTTGAATTGTTCAACAGAGGTACATCGGCCGCTACTTTGACAGGACATACTTTACAATATGCGTCTGCTTCTGGAGCTTTTAATACTATGAACAGAGTAGTCATCCCAACTATAACAATTGAGCCAGGTGCTTATTATTTGATACAACTGGCCCAACAGGCTGGAGGTACAAGTGGGGTTGCTTTACCAACTCCAGATTTTATTCCTTCCCCTACTACTTTGAACCTATCTGCAACTAATGGAAAAATTGCTTTAGCAAGTGACAATGTTATTGTTACATCACCAACTGGCTCAAATGTTGTAGATTTTGTAGGATTTGGTACTGCAAATGCTTCTGAAGGAGGAACAGCGGCTCCAGCACCTTCAGCAGCAACATCAATTTTAAGAGCGAATAACGGTTGTACGGATACTAATAACAACGGTGCGGATTTTGCAACAGGAACAATTACTCCAAGAAACTCTGCAACTGCTCCTAACTCTTGTATACCAGCAAGTGTTAGCGAAAATCAAATCGCTGGTTTAAGAGTCTACCCAAATCCTGTAGTAAACGGAACATTTAATGTCGACACAGATGCTAACGCTACAAAATCTGTTTCCATATTCGATGTATTAGGTAAAGAAGTAGCAAAAACAACTATTTCTGGAAATACTGTAAATGTAAACCATCTTGTAAATGGCGTGTATATTGTAAAAGTTACCGAAGAAGGAAAAACAGCTACTAAAAAACTGATTATTAAATAATACTCATTATACGTATTTAAAGCTCTAACGAAAGTTAGGGCTTTTTGTTTTTTACTACTTTTGTAAAAAAAAATTGGTTTCAGCTCACGATATATTTACGATTTCAGGCCACAAGCAGTTTGAAAAAACGGCACTAAAAGTATTTCGTTATCAATACGAGAATAATACGGTGTACCGGGAATTTTGTGACTTGCTACAAACAGAAAAAAGTCATGTAAAATCATTATACGAAATTCCGTTTTTACCCATTCATTTTTTTAAATCACATGATGTCGTTAGCAATACAGATGCCATTCAGGAAACCTTTACCAGTAGCGGCACTACCGGGATGATAACCAGCAGGCACCTCATAACAGACATTGCCCTCTATGAAGAAAGCTACAGAAAAGCATTTTCGCAGTTCTATGGTAATATAGAAGATTATGTTATCCTGGCGTTGCTTCCCTCCTATCTGGAACGTCAGGGATCTTCATTGATTTATATGGTCAAAGACCTTATCGAATTATCGAAAAATGCTGATAGCGGTTTCTACCTTCATAATTATGATGAACTAATCCAAAAACTAATTACACTAGACCAACAGGGGCAAAACGTACTCCTGATTGGCGTAACCTATGCTTTACTTGACCTGATCGAAAAACAACATTTTCAGTTTAACCATGTTGTAATCATGGAAACAGGCGGCATGAAGGGCAAACGTAAAGAAATGATCCGGGAAGAGTTGCACGAACGGCTTTGTAATGGCTTTGGGGTTTCAGCAATACATTCAGAATATGGTATGACCGAACTATTATCCCAGGCCTATTCCCTTGGAAACGGTATTTTCGAATGCCCGAACTGGATGCAAATCCTGATCAGGGATACCGAAGATCCTTTAACCTATATTGACAACGGCAAAACGGGTGGTATTAATATTATTGACCTGGCCAACATTAATTCTTGTTCTTTTATCGCCACACAGGACTTAGGGAAAAAGTACAACAATAATTCCTTCGAAGTTTTAGGGCGGTTTGATAATGCGGATATTCGCGGCTGTAACCTGATGGTGTTGTAAAATTAGTTATCTCATCTCAATAATGCGCTCTGGTTATCTAAATATTTATAGAAATACGTTAACACGTTCCTTATTTTAGTATCAATTAAACCACCCGAAGCACAAAATAATTCTTCTTCCCGCTCTGCAATAAAACAAACCGGTCATTAATCAGGTCTTTTGCCGAAAGTACAAAGGCTTCCGTTACTTTTTCTTTATTGACCGAAATAGAATTGGCCGTCAACGCACGCCTTGCTTCCCCATTCGATTTAAAAAATCCTGACTTTTCATTCAGTACCGCAACAATACTTATTCCGTTTTCAAGTGCTGATTTTACTATTTCTGCCTGAGGCACGCCATCAAAAACTTCCAGGAAAGTTACTTCGTCCAATTGCTTCAAATCTTCCGCAGTAGCATTGCCAAATAAAATATTCGATGCTTTTATCGCTTTCTTCAAATCCGCTGCAGAATGTACAAAAGTCGTTACTTCTTCCGCCAATTTTCTTTGCAAAACCCTTAAATGTGGAGCGGCTTTATGTTCTTCAACTAAAGCTTCAATTAGAGCCTGGTCTAAAAATGTAAAGATCTTAATGTATTTCTCTGCATCAGCATCAGTCGTATTCAGCCAGAACTGGTAAAATTTATACACCGAAGTCTTATCGGCGGTAAGCCAAACGTTACCCCCTTCAGATTTCCCAAATTTAGAACCGTCCGCTTTGGTAATCAGCGGACAAGTCATAGCATAAGCTTTAGCCCCTTCATCATTCATCCTACGTACCAGCTCCGTACCCGTCGTAATATTGCCCCACTGATCGCTACCGCCCATTTGCAACAGGCAATTGTAGTGTTTGTGCAAATGATAAAAATCATATCCTTGGATCAGCTGGTATGTAAACTCCGTAAAAGACATGCCTTCGCCTTCGCCTGACAATCGCTTTTTAACAGAATCCTTTGCCATCATATAGTTTACCGTGATGCGTTTCCCTACTTCCCGGGCAAAGTCAATAAAAGTAAAAGACTTCATCCAGTCGTAATTGTTAACCAGTACAGGTGCATTCTTTTCGTTAGAATCAAAATTTAAAAAACGGGACAAAACACTTTTGATCCCCGCTATATTTTTATTTAGAGTGGCTTCATCCAATAAATTCCTCTCATCCGATTTTCCCGAAGGATCACCAATCATGCCTGTAGCACCGCCGACAAGGGCAATCGGTTTATGTCCAAAATGTTCCAGATGAACCAGCAGAATAATAGGAACCAGACTGCCAATATGCAACGAATCCGAGGTAGGGTCAAACCCAATATACGTCGTCGTCATTTCCTTCAGCAACTGTTCTTCCGTTCCCGGCATCATGTCGTGCACCAGGCCACGCCATTGCAATTCTGCTATAATATTCTTCATTTTTTGGATTATAATTTGCGCAAAGATAACAAATAGGAAGCAATGGTAACAGTCAAAAATGCAACACCATCATGTTCGTATTTTGGAGCACCACTTTACGAATATAAACACCAAAAGTCCCGCTGCCTTTCCTATCTTTTGTGTCAAAAAGCCACAAAAGGATATTCCCTTGCATCGGGTCTAAGCTACTACTTCAGGTTTTTTAACACCTTTTGATTTTGAAAACTTTAATCAAAAAACTACTTTTACAATATGGTATTAGTAACAGGCGCAACAGGTTTTGTAGGATCGCATCTTCTTATGGCACTACTCGAAAAAGAAGTGCCCATACGGGCATTATACCGTAACGAAAAGAAAATCCAAAAAGTAACATCAGTTTTTTCAGCGTATAATAAAGCCCATTTGTTTGATAAAATCGAGTGGATACAAGCCGATATCACGGACATCCCGGCATTGGAAATAGCTTTTAAAAATGTAGCGTACGTGTATCATGTTGCGGCACATGTTTCTTTTGAACCCAGAGAAGAACAACAGTTACGTAAAGTCAATATTGAAGGCACTGCTAATATCGTCAATCTTTCATTAGCTAATAGTATAAAAAAGTTGTGTTTTGTTTCCTCCATTGCTGCACTTGGCGATTTACGCAGTGACGAAAAGATCATTACCGAAACAACCGAATGGAACCCTGAAAAATACCATAGCGATTATGCCATTTCTAAATACGGTGCCGAAATGGAAATATGGCGTGGCCAGCAGGAAGGTTTAAATGCTGTCATTGTAAACCCCGGTGTGATTTTAGGCCCCTACTTTTGGGAAGAAGGCAGTGGAAAAATAATTGCTGAAGTCGCTAATAAATTACCGTTTTATACCAAAGGCACTACAGGATTTGTAGGCATTAATGATTTAGTTAAGGTGATGATCGCCTTAATGGAAAGCAATAGCAAAAGCGAAAAGTTTATTGTAATAAGCGAAAATGTAGTATTTCAGGACCTTATTGCAACAATAGCCAAAGAATTAAAAGTACCTTCACCTAAAACGCATGCAAAAAAATGGATGACTGAAATTGTATGGCGGCTCGATTGGCTTTATGCCCATTTACTATTTAAAAACAGAAAGCTCTCAAAAGCGATGGCACAGTCACTACATTCACAGGACCTTTACAGTAACGAAAAGATCAGGAAAACATTAAATTTTACATTTGAACCTATTACTACCGTAATTCAATCCATCTGCAAGTGCTATACTAATTCTTGATTGCTTTAACTTCCACTGGCTGATCTCCTTTAAGAGTAGCTTTGATTTTAGTAGTATCCTGCAATTTTTTCTTTAACAATGTGTCGGCTTCACTTTTAACAGCTTCTATTCGCTTAGAAACTTTTTCATAAATGTTGCCATAAGTATCAATATCCGAAGCATAATATTTATCACTTTGGGCAAACTGGGTACTATCAATCTTATACTTTTTGTAGATGTACGTCTTAAGGTCAATCCCTCTTTCAGCCAGAGAATTAGGGTTAGCTACTTTTATGGCCTCAAGCAAAGACATATCATAAATAATATCGACCATTTTATCTTCATCAATAAGGTGAGCCGGTTTATCAGCAATAGCTTCATTACAAGCTGTACCTAAAAAAATTGCCATAAGATAAAAGATGCCTTTTTTCATATTATACTATTAACTAACGGTTAAAAAGGAGCCGTTGGCCACATTTAATGCCTTTAAATTTAAAGTTATTATAAACCAGTTGTCCGTTTACAAAGGTATGGGTAATCCTGGATTTAAAACTAAAATTTTCAAAAGGGGACCAACCACATTTCGACAGTATATTCGTTTTATTTACATTCCACGGCAAGCTGGGGTCTACAATAACCAAATCGGCATAATAGCCTTCTTTTATAAAACCCCTTTTTTCAATTTTAAATATTTTTGCAGGATTGTGGGCCATTTTTTCTACGATTTTTTCAACAGAAATTTTTTCCTGATGAAAAGCTTCAAACATAGCCACTACAGCATGTTGTACTAACGGGCCTCCTGATGGAGCTTTAAGGTACGGTTGTTTTTTCTCTTCCAGTGTATGTGGTGCATGGTCAGTCGCAATAACATCAATCCGGTCATCAAGTAATGCTTCCCACAATACCTTCCGGTCATTTTGTGTTTTAATTGCTGGGTTCCATTTAATAAGGTTTCCTTTTGTATCGTAGTCTTTATCGCTAAACCACAAATGATGGATACAAACTTCTGCAGTTATTTTTTTGTCTTCCAGAGGAATTTTATTAGAAAATAATTCTGTTTCCTTTGCTGTCGAAAGATGAAAAACATGCAACCTTGCCCCTGTTTTCTTTGCTAAAGCAATAGCTTTTGAAGACGAGATAAAACAAGCTTCTTCACTACGGATCAGAGGGTGCATTTGTACAGATATAGCATCACCGTATGTTTCTTCGTATTGTTTTAAATTATTTTTAATGGTATTTTCATCTTCACAGTGAACCGCTATGAGCAATGGGGTATTAGAAAATATTTTTTCCAGTGCGGCTTCGTCATCCACCAGCATATCTCCGGTAGAAGAACCTAAAAACAACTTCAGTCCTGCTACATTACGTGGGTCTGTCTTAAGGATTTCATCCAAATTAGTATTGGTACCCCCCATCATAAAGGAATAGTTTGCATACGATTTTTCGGCAGCAATCTGATATTTTTGTTCCAGTAGTTCCTGCGTAATAGCGTTAGGCACTGTATTGGGTTGCTCAATAAATGAGGTAATACCGCCGGCAACAGCAGCTCTTGATTCTGATTCAATATCGCCTTTATGCGTTAATCCCGGCTCACGAAAATGAACCTGATCGTCGATCGCACCCGGAATTAAATAATTACCTCCTGCATTTATAATTTTTGTAGCAGATGATTTTGCACTTATACTATCAGCAATCTCTACAATAAATTGATCTTCTATGAATACATCTCCTTCAAAAATTGTCCCCTCATTAACAATCTTTGCATTTTTTATTAAAATTCTATTCATTCTTTATAATCTATTAAAAATTTGTTGCACCCGTAGCGAAATTACGCCAAAAACAGCTTCTTTTATAATGGAACTACTCATTTTTGATTGCCCTTTTGCCCTATCGGTAAAAATAATAGGGACTTCAACCACCCTGAATTTTTTAACGTAAGCCCGGTACTTCATCTCAATTTGAAAAGCATACCCTATAAATTTTATTTTATCCAGGTTAATTTCCTCCAGTACCGTCCTTCGATAGCACATAAAACCCGCCGTTGCATCATGGATTTTCATTCTTGTAATAAAACGAACGTATACAGAAGCAAAATAAGATAATAATACCCTGCTTAAAGGCCAGTTTACTACATTGACACCGGTTAAATACCTTGATCCTACTGCTACATCACCACCTTTAAAATGACAGGCTTCATAGAGCTTTTCCAGGTCATCAGGATTGTGTGAAAAGTCGGCATCCATTTCAAAAATATAATCATACTTATTAGCAATTGCCCATTTAAAACCATGTACATAAGCCGTTCCCAACCCGGATTTTTTTTTTCTGTTTTCCAGAAATAACCTCATTGGAAATTCTTCCTGAAGTTCATTAACTTTTTTTGCTGTCTGATCTGGGGAGTTGTCATCTACAATTAATATGTCGAAGGGCTTATGAAGTGAAAACACTTTTCTGATAATAGTCTCAATATTTTCAATTTCGTTATAAGTTGGAATTATAACAAGGCCGTCGTTCATATGTTGTAGATTTCCCCACAAAAATAATGTTTTTATGATTGCATAATCTTAATAAATTTATAATAAATGGAACAAATAAAAATTAGTAGATTTGCAGCATTATGGTAAATGAAATTTTGCAGGAACGGGTTGTGGAAAACAAAGACTGGGTTACTTCTTTATTCCTGGTTGCCTTTATTCTGATTGCTGTTGCAAGAACCGGTTTTGAAAATCGTTTTAACGAGTTTTCGAGGCTGATCATATCCAGTAAATACATAAAAATTTATAAAGATACGAGCCAGATGATGAGCTGGTTTAATATTTTACTCTTCTTTATTCAGATCGTATCCATTACCTTTTTTATTCAGATCTTAATTAGCTTGTTGGGGTATGGTTCTAAGACGAATTATATTCTTTACATTCAAATTTTTACAATAATGTGTGTATTTATATTATCTAAATACCTGATAGAAAAAATTATTTCCGCCTCGTTTGGGATTGAGGAATTCGCAGATCAGTTTAACTTAGAAAAAGTAACTTATCGCAATTATTTTGGGATGTTACTATTACTTCTCAATGTTATTCTGTATTATACGCCAAAAATACCTATAACTATAATTTATGTTATATTATCCATTATCTTGCTGGCGAATGCACTGTTTTACACCAAATCTTTGAAAAAATATCAAAAATTAATTATGGGCAAATTGTTCTATTTTATTTTGTATCTTTGCGCACTTGAAATAGCCCCTTACTATTTTTTTTATTACTGGATTACTAAGACTTAGCATTAGAAAATATCAAATATGAAAGTGAAAACAATTTTGGTGTCACAACCTGAGCCTAAAGTAG
>DASVUQ010000317.1:0-36494 GCA_036386975.1 Flavobacterium sp.
ATCAATAAGCATCATAGGGCCTAATCAACCTGGAAATCAAAATTCAGCACAAGATTTGAGTTGGGATTTTAATAGTGCCGGCTCTGCCATTATTCGTTCTTACAGAGGGGGAAATTGGGATACTACTTTACAGTTTTTAACTAATAGTTATAATGGAGGGAATGCACCCAGAGTAAATATGCATATCAGTTCAGAAGGTCTAGTAGGCATAGGCACTGTAAATCCAACAGAAAAACTGGACATAGCAGGAAATGCAAAAATATCAAGCTGGTCGCCTACGTTAATTTTACAAAGAGATACAACTACTGGGGGGTTTACACAAGGTATACAAACGAAGATGCTAGATGGAACTGACAACTGGTTTTTTGGTAATGTGCAACCTAATAGATGGAGCGTAAGTAAAGGGGATTATAGTAATGCACTACTGAATGTTCTAGAAAACGGCAATGTAGGTATAGGCACAACTATTCCAGACTCCAAACTTACCGTAAATGGTACCGTTCATGCTAAAGAAGTCAAAGTTGATTTAAACATTCCTGCACCTGATTATGTTTTTGCCAAGGATTACAAACTTAAAACCCTAAAAGAAGTAGAAGATTATATTACCCTACATAGCCATTTGCCGGAAATCCCATCGGCCAGAGAAATGGAAAAAAACGGGGTTCTGGTAGGAGAAATGAACATGAATCTGCTAAAGAAAATAGAGGAATTGACGCTTTATGCAATTGAACAGAATAAAGTAATTATAGAGTTACAACAAGAATCAAAAAAGCAAAAACAAGACATAAAAGATATCAAACGGAACTAAAATAAAATTTTAATATGAAAGATATGCTTTTTAAAAAATACTATATATTTAGATCCTTGTTATTTATTCTTATCTGTAATTCAATTGCGAAAGCTCAGGATGAAAACAATAACACAGTTGCTACCACAAATTTTAAAATAGATTCTAATATTCAATCCCCTAATTCGGCCAGCCTTGGGACCTATGGGTCTATTCCGGTGAGTTTGTATAGCGGCACACCTAATGTTACAGTGCCTCTATATCAGATTAATGAAGGGATTCCGCTGGACATAGTATTACAATACGATGCATCTGGTGTAAGGGTAAATTCGATTCCTGGATGGGTGGGGCAAAATTGGTCATTACAGGCAGGAGGTTTAATCCAAAGAAGTGTTAAAGGAAGATCTGCCGATGAGTTTGATGTTACCAGGGGCAATAACGATTTTAACAGTATGTTTCCTAATTTTAATAATTGGGGTGCGGATGCAGTCCCATTCAGACAATATTTCTGGCCTTGGTGGAACCAGGGGTACAAATACCATGCTTCAATTTTAGCTGGAAGTGATTGGGCAAGTTCTCAAAACTTCAATACCATTTGGGACAATTCGTTTCATTCAAATACTAGGGATTATCAGTATGGTGACTGGTTTACCGGCTCATATAATGTCCCGACCTTAAAAAAATATCAACCCGATTTAGAGCCTGATGTTTTTACTTTTAATTTTATGGGGCATACGGGCAAATTCTTTCTGGGGCAGGACGGACAATGGAAAGTGGCGTCTTCCAGCAATTTTAAAGTCATATGCGATTTTGACCGGGATGTGGTTATTCCTGCTTCAACACCAGCTATGGTTGTTCTTGACTCTTACGCTGAGTTCCCTAGGGTTATTAACAAAATCACTTTGATTGATGATAGTGGTAATCAATTTATTTTTGGCACCAATGAAGCTACTGAATTATCTTTTCCCGATTTCTTTAGTCAACATTCTTTGCCAATAGTCTCAAGCGCTTGGTATCTTAAGTATGTAAAAGATAAATTCGGAAATGTAATTTATGAATTTGAGTACCAGAAAGGACCATATGTGGGGCATTTTTACTTAAACTATAATAAATTTGTTGTTCTTGATGGAACTACCTATACTGGTTATGTGGGTGACCTTAGAGTTTCCGGCCAGTTGATTTTGCCTGTTTATCTAAAAAACATCAGGACTAAGTCCGGATTAAGTGTAGAGATGAACTCGTCGATTGCAAATGCCATGAAATATAGAACGGATAACAATAGCTTTGCCTTAATAGATGGCGAGCAGGTTTGGTACGAGAATGAACGTGAACGCAATTGGTCAGGCCGGCCTCATGATGATAGATTTTGTCACGATTATTTCTCCAAAAGATTGCCAGATTTTACCACACTAAACCCGGAATGGAATGCGTCAAACGATAGGTTTTCCGTATTAAAATGGAAAAAATTAGATGATATAAGTATCAAAGATGCCAATGGAAATAATTTATTAACAGTAGGTTTCAATTACATCAACAATTCTTCAACAAGATTATTCTTAACAGATATAGCCATAAACACTACCAAAAAATACCAATTTGAATATAATAATGCTGGTTGGTTACCCAATTTTTTGTCAAAAGCTACTGATCATTTAGGGTATTTTAAATTCGTACCTTTTACAATTCCTTTAGGATTTGATTGGTCTGGGTTTTACAATCAGAGATTGACAGATCCTGAAATTGTAAAATGGGGTTCTTTAAAAAAAATAATTTATCCCACTAAAGGCTTTACGGAGTTTACATATGAAGCTCATAAATATGCTAAAGAGCTTGATAAAAATGGTAATCTGATACCAAGCGTTTCTGAAGGCACTATTGGAGGGCTAAGGATAAAAAAATTAGTGAATAATGATGGCCTCGGAAATAACTATGTAAAGGAATACCAATATACCCAGGGAATAAATTCGACTACTTCAAGCGGGAATTTATTATTTAAGCCTATTTACTATGCAGACGATATTAACACTCCTAATGCATTAACTTTTTTCCCTGCGACAGCTGCTGTTTTTGATATCAACCAGCTTATTCCAATGACCAATTTATTTGGTAATACTGTAGAATATGAAACTGTTATTGAAAAGGAATCTTATTTTAATTCAACAGAAAATATTAGTAATTCGGGATACAATATTTATAAGTATTCCAATTATTCCCAGTTTCCGGATTTGCCCCCAATAAATAGCACATTTCCGGATTATACATTTAAACTTCCTAAAACAGACAAAAGTTTTGAAAGGGGAAAATTATTACAAAAATCCGTATATGATAATTTAGGTAATGTAAAGGAAAAAACAACGTATAGCTATGAAAGTAATTCAGATTCAAAAATCAACGCGATATCTATAGCTATTTTAGATGCAAGTTATTATTTGAGGGGAACTAACAATTATGACTCACAAAATGAAAAAACAATGAGTGGCTATCAAATGTACTATACCGATAAATATGTAACCGAAGTAAAAAAGGAATCTTTTAGTGCTGCGGGAACCGTTGTAACGACTTCAAAATATGGTTATAAAAGGTATCCGGAAGTATCTGGGACACTATTAACTAACGGTGATTTGTTTAAAAAAACAGAATTTGAGC
Organism: Flavobacterium sp.; assembly: GCA_036386975.1. Classification (GTDB taxonomy): domain Bacteria; phylum Bacteroidota; class Bacteroidia; order Flavobacteriales; family Flavobacteriaceae; genus Flavobacterium. The sequence continues at coordinate 3,434 of DASVUQ010000317.1, forward strand.
AAAACAATACCGGAGGGATCTTAAAAACGTATGACTATCCATTTGAGGACCTAAGTAACCCCTTGTTTTACTCCATGTATAGTTCAGGAATAATACCCCCTGTTCATGTTAAAGAGGAAAGGGTACTAGGGGATTATACTAATCCTGATGAGAAAATTTTAATTTCAGAACAAAAAACAGATTATTTTGAGATAAGAAATATTTATAATGGACAAATGGTTCAGGTCCCACAAGCTATACTTCATAAAAATGGTTCGGGAAACTATAAAACAGACCTTTATATTACAAAATATGATTATCAGGGAAATTTAATCGAATATAAAAATGAAACAGGCATACCAACTTCTATTATCTGGGGGTACAATAAAACAAAACCTATAGCTAAGTTTGAAAATGCAACCTATGAGCAAATAGCCTCATCATTGGGTATAACATCAGTAGTGTTAGAAAGCTATTATAATGAAACTAACCTTGATCAAATAAACAGCCTGCGTAACAATGCAGCATTGCCAAATGTAATGGTAACTACTTATTCTTATGTGCCTCTTTTTGGTGTTAGCACCATTACCGACCCAAAAGGATATACACTTTATTATAGCTATGACACCTCTGGCAGGCTACAATATGTAAAAGATGCCCAGGGTAATATTATTTCTGAAAACCAATACCATTATAAAAATTAATATGATGACTATGAAAATATACAAGTACCTGATCGTTTTACTTCCGTTTTTGGTTTTTGCACATCCCAATGCCGGGGGTTATAGGAAAGCAGCAACAGGCCGTGTCAATTTGCCACCGGACTACCCGGATTTTAATCAGCCATTGATCCTTTCTGATTTTATTTATAATTCGGATCCTGCACTGGGCAACCAGCCTGCAGGTGCTATTTCTATAACTAATAATGTCCTAACGGCCAGTTTTAATATTGCCTGGCCGCAACAGGCCATGAAGGTAGGTATAATAAAACAGCTCAATATTTATCCTGTTTTGCCTAATATGGAACTGGGGCCTGTTTTAGCTACCGCAGGAGGTGCTCAGACAGGATATTTTGCAAAAATTGAAAACAATAATGTGGTTATTTATTCCCCTTATTATCCAGAAAGCTTAAATACCCCGGTCCCTATAGCTATTTCGCCCAATATGCCTAATAATACATTTTCTACTCCAGGGCTAATAGGGCCAGGGCCAATAGAGCCATGGCCATCAGATATAACTATAACTATAAGGCAGAACCGGTTATCGTTTACCTATGATAGTATTGGTACGCCCTCACTAAATGGCCCTGGCTCCCCGATAGGAGCTATTTACCAGTTTCCTGAATATGCTAATGATGGGGAATGGAACTATCCCTTCGATATTTACGATATTGACCTGGGCATCCTACAGAATAATTACCGTAACACCATTTATAGGGCTAAAATAGAAAACGAAGTATTAATTATTTACACTACAGAGGCCCTTCCCCCTTTACCATCAGGCTGTTACCTTAACTTTACTTCTAATCTTACGCAAGGGCCTCCGATGTGGTACAGGGATGCCGATAGTGATGGTTTTGGTTCTGTCGATAATACTGCTACAGGAACTCCTACACCGCCTGCCGGTTATGTAGCCGATAATACGGATTGCGACGATACCAATGAGCGTATCAACCCAGATACAATATGGTATGCTGACCGGGACGGTGATACCTATGGCGAAACAGACGGCCTTACCGCCCCCATCACAGCCTGTATCCAGCCTGCAGGGTATGCTATTAGAAGCGGGGATTGTAACGACGGGGACGCCAGCCTAAACCCGCAAACCGAGTGGACCAGAGAACCTACGAATGGTAATTATTACCCAATAATAACAGGTTGCTACCAACCCCCCGGATATACTGATCATTATTCTACAACACCAGGAAACCCCCCGGGAGGAGGGACAAATCCCTGTATCGTTAACGGCGTTGTATTGGATCCTGCTACTGTTTGGTACCAGGACCAGGACGGTGACAGATATGGTTCATCGGCATCTACAGCCACGGGATGTAGACAGCCACCAGGCTATGTAAGTAACTTCGAAGACTGTAATGATAGTGACGCCGAAATTAACCCTGATACAAGGTGGTATGCAGACCAGGACAATGACGGATTGGGCGACCCACAAATCAGGCTTACCCAATGCCTGGCACCTGTGAACTATGTCCGTAATAGGGACGATAATGACCCGCTTATGCCAGGAAACCATAACTACGTTATTACCAAAGCATACAAACAGGCTACTACCACCCCATTTATCTTACCGGGCCCGGACCAGGCAAAGGTAAACATTACCTATTTCGATGGACTGGGCAAACCAGTGCAGCAGATAGCCAACCAGCAAAGCAATACCGGAAAAGATATTATAACCCATATCAGTTATGATGCGATGGGCAGGCAGGAAAAACAATACCTCGCGTTTCCCGCGGCCACTACCAATATGGTCTATGACCCGGACAGCTATACAAAAACATTAAGCTATTATAATACCCCGAAATATGAAAATACGGTAAACCCGTATAGCCAGGTACAATTCGAAGCCTCGCCACTTGGCCGCGTACTACAACAGGCGGCACCCGGCAATGACTGGGCAATAGACAGCGGGCATACGATAAAAATGGATTACCAGGCGAACACCACAGCAGATGAGGTACACCAATTACACGCAATAACTACATGGGATGACGCACAAGGCGTGTATAATATCCGCTTATCAGACCAGGGAATATATAGCACGGGGGAATTGTACAAAACCATCACCAAGGACGAGAACTGGACCGGCGGGACCAACCATACCACCGAAGAGTTCAAGGACAAAGAAGGCCGGGTAGTCTTAAAACGTACTTATAGCACTGTAAATAACGTATCTGAAGCGCATGATACCTATTATGTATATGATAAGTATGGAAACCTGACTTATGTAGTACCACCAAAAGCCAGAGGGGTAATAGACAATAATAACCTGCAAAGCGATATTACCAGTACTATCGTAACCGCCCCGGGAAGTACTTTACAACTAAGTGCCACTAATTCCATTACATTGCTGCCCGGGTTTCATGCGCAGGAAGGAAGTACTTTTACGGCCACGATTGCTTCGGGTAATCTTGACGATCTTTGCTACCAGTACAAGTATGATGGAGAAAATAAGATTATAGAGAAAAAGCTGCCCGGCAAAGGATGGGAATACATCGTCTACGACAAGCTGGACCGTCCGGTACTGACACAGGACCCCAACCTCAGGGCACAAAATAAATGGCTCTTTACCAAATACGATGCCTTTAGCAGGCCGGTGTACACCGGTGATTATACCAATACGGTACAAACCACACGTGCAGACGTACAGGCGCTGGCCATTGCCGCTACGGTACTCTATGAGTCCAGGCAAAGCGATAACACGATAAACGAGAGCCCGGTCTACTACAGCAACAACGCGTTTCCTAATACTCCCGACATTAACCTCTTTACAATCAATTATTACGATGACTATGGGTTTAACCTGGACGGAGGTACGGCAGAAGACGCTTACGGCGTTATCCCAAGTACCCGTACTAAGGGCCTTACTACCGGCACTAAAACCACAGTGATAGGCTCCGGTGAATGGATCACCAATGTGGTTTATTATGATGACAAGGCAAGGCCTATCTATAACTACAGCAATAACGGTTACCTGCTGACGACCGACAAGGTAAAGCTGCAACTGGATTTTACCGGTAAAACACTACAGTCAACCGCTACACACTTCAAAGTAAATGCAATACCCAATACCGCTGTAATAGTAGTGGATACCTATACCTATGACCATGCCGACCGCCTGCTGAGCCAAAAGCAAACCATCAACGGGCAGGCTGAAGAAACTATCGTAGCCAATACTTATGATGAGTTGGGGCAGCTGATCGGAGAAGGGATAGGAGGAAAAACCACAAGGGGCAGGTTACAGAATGTAGACTATGGCTATAACATCCGCGGCTGGCTTAAAACAATCAATAACCCGGATGCTATAGGCAATGACCTGTTTACCTTTAGGCTGCATTACAACGACCCGGCCAATACCACTCCCGCACTCTATAATGGGAACATTAGCCAGACATACTGGAAATCAGCCAACAGCGACAATAACTTGAGGCACTACGATTACCGCTATGACGCGCTTAACCGCCTAACTTTTGCCACAGACAACCAGGATCGCTATAACGAAAACCTGGCCTATGACAAGAATGGCAATATCATGAACCTGACCAGGAAAGGAGCTACTAATACCAATGCGACTGCTTTTGGTATTATGGACCAGCTGACCTACCACTACGATGCAGGCAATAAACTGCTCAAAGTACAAGATATGGAAGGAGAGGAAGGTTTTAAAGACGGGGCGAATACAGGAGATGATTACACCTATGACAACAATGGCAATATGACCAACGATGCCAACAAAGGGATTACTAGTATTACCTACAACCACCTGAACCTGCCTGTTGAAATTATCACTGCCACTGGGGTTATTCACTATGCCTATGATGCTACAGGGGCAAAACAGGTAAAAGAAGTATATGGAGGGCGTACTCAGGAAAGTATCCGTTCGATAACATATTATGCAGGTGCTTATAATTATGAATGGTTTCCTGAATCGAACTGCACATTACAATTCTTTTCCCAACCTGAAGGTTATGTTGCTTATAATAACGGAACTTTTTCTTATATTTACCAGTATAAAGACCATTTGGGCAACAACAGGCTCAGTTATAGTGACAGTAACAATGATGGCCAGGTAACAGCAAGTGAGATTGTAGAAGAAGATAATTATTATCCTTTTGGATTGAAACACAAAGGGTATAACTGGATTATCAATGGTGTGGAACATATGTATAAATATAATGGCAAAGAATTGCAAAAAGAACTTGGGCTTAATATGTACGATTATGGAGCAAGGAATTATGATCCGGCTTTAGGACGATGGATGAATATTGATCCATTAGCCGAGAAGATGAGAAGGCACAGCCCGTATAACTATGTCTTTAATAATCCAATAAGATTTACAGACCCTGATGGGATGGCTCCACAAGACCATATATTTAGTTCAACAGGTGTATTTATTAGAGATACAAAAGTAGGAAATGCTGTTAAAATACAAATTGGTAATCAATTATATAGTCCTTCACAATTAAATACTTCTATAGGATCAATAAAAGCAATGGCCAAGATCGGAGCATTTTATGCTGGCAAGATTGGTGCAGATGTAGGTACTAAAATTTCTGCGGCGAAAGGAGATGATAGTTCTAATAAAAATCCTGCATTTACAACAGGTCAGACTATTAAATTAAATACTAATGGCGGCTTTAGTAAAAGTTTAGATGATATATCTAATTTTAAGAGTATCATGAAGCACGAAAATAATCATAAAGAAGATAACGAAAATAGTAAATTTGAAAGTACTTTATCTACTCATGCAGATGTGTATATTAATCAAATGAGTGATAGTTCGTTTAAATCAACTACTGATGAATTCAAAACAGGAACCGCTGCGTCTTTTGCAAATTATTTGCTAAATATGGATCAATCGCCAGGATTTGGTGTAAATCAGATATTATCTAAAGTAGACACTTTTAATGCAAAGAATACCGGTGGTTTACAATTACAAGCACCTGGGCATCCTTTTTCAAAAGGAACAATGTATTTAGATCTTATATATGAAAATAAAACAGCTCCCATTGAGTATGAAAAAGTTAATAACTAAATTGAGTATATTATTATTTATTATTTTATCATCCTGTAATAATAATAAATTAGAATCTATATTAATATCTGACAAAGATAAATACTGGCATTATCAGAATACATGTGGAAGCCATGGTGTTTATTTTAAATTTAAAAATAATGGCACGTATGACAAGTATAATAAGTATCTTGATAATAGTTTTGTATTATTCAATAATGATGGAGACTTAATAGGTGGGGAAAGAAAATGGTTTTCAAAATCTAGTTCTTCTCTGAATTTAAATGGATCAGAATATGAAGTCGAAAGTTTTGACGACAATAAAATTATTCTCTCTTATATAGATGATGAAAAAAAAATCTGTAAAGTAATTTTAAAAGATTCATCAAATAAATAGATAAAAATCCGATCACGCGGATTTACAATCTGTGCCCGCAGAGCATTGACAAACAAATAGAATAGATAAAAAAACCTCGCAAATTGCGAGGTTTTTTTATTACATCAAACTTATTTTAGCGACTTTATAAAATGATCCACAGTAGTAAGTAAACATTTTCTATCTTTTTCGGGGAGTGTTGTAATATCCTGAAACCTCTTCAACCCCCGCTCCCCACTACCGGTATAACAGTTGTGGATACGTATACATACGACAATGCCGACCGCCTGATCAGCCAGAAGCAAACCATCAACGGGCAGCCCGAAGAAACGATTGCAGCCAATACATACGATGAGCTGGGACAGCTGATTGGCAAAGGCGTGGGGGGCAGAACCACCCGGGGCAGGCTACAGAATGTAGACTATGGCTACAACATCCGTGGGTGGCTTAAAACGATCAATAACCCTGAGGTTATAGGTAATGACCTGTTTACCTTTAGGCTACATTACACGACCCGGCCAATACCACTCCCGCACTCTATAACGGGAACATCAGCCAGACGTACTGGAAAACAGCCAATAGCGACAACAGCCTGAGGCACTATGACTACCGCTATGACGCGCTAAACCGCCTTACCTTTGCCACAGACAACCAGGAACGCTACAGCGAGAACCTGAACTATGACAAGAACGGCAATATCACGGACCTGGTAAGGAAAGGGGCTACCAACAGCAACGCGACAGCTTTTGGCATTATGGACCAGCTGACCTACCTGTACGATTCAGGCAACAAACTGCTTAAAGTACAGGACGCGGCAGGACAGGAAGGGTTTAAAGATGGTACCAATACAGGGAATGATTACACCTACGACAATAACGGCAATATGACCAGCGATGCCAATAAAGGGATCACCAGTATTATCTATAACCACCTGAACCTGCCTGTTGAAATTATCTCTAACACAGGGGTTATTCATTATAGCTATGATGCCACAGGGGTAAAACAGATGAAAATAGTAATGGGCCCCAACATGGAAAGTGTGCATTCGGTAACACAATATGCAGGTGCTTATCAGTATGAATTAGTTTCTGGAAACTACACATTAAAATTCTTTTCCCAGCCTGAAGGTTATGTTGCTTATAATAACGGAACTTTTTCATATATTTACCAGTACAAAGACCATTTGGGCAACAACAGGCTAAGTTATAGTGACAGTAACAATGATGGCCAGGTAACGGCAAGTGAAATTATAGAAGAAGATAATTATTATCCGTTTGGATTGAAACACAAAGGGTATAACTGGATTATCAATGGTGTGGAGCATATGTATAAATATAACGGAAAAGAATTGCAAAAAGAGCTGGGGCTTAATATGTACGATTATGGCGCAAGGAATTATGATCCGGCTTTAGGGCGATGGATGAATATTGACCCACTGGCGGATGAAAGGCATTGGCTATCGCCTTATAATTATGTACAAAATAATCCTGTGTCGAGGATTGACCCAGATGGAATGTTAGATGGGGATTATTTTAGTTCAAATGGTCAATACTTGGGCACAGATAACATTGACGATAAAAAGATTTATGTAGTACAAAATTCCCTACTATCTAAAGCAGGATTATCCCCAGAATATGGGCCTATGAATGTGCCTGAAGGATTTTATAATAATAATGGTTCTGTAAATGCTACTGTTGGACAGAAAATTTCGACTAATATAACTGATCTAAACCTTGGGGATAGAACGAAAGCCGCCCCAGGGATATTGAATCATTATTATGAAAAAGCGGGATATGATCTTAGCGAATTAAAAGCAGGTAAAATAACTGATACACCAGTAGGCCTTGCCAGAACCAGAGTTGGAGGAATTACACGTGATTCTGATGAATTAGGGTTAGGCGGGAAAGCAATTGATGTAGATTATTCAGCAGTAGGTAGGGTAATTAGAAATAGTTCAGATATTATTAATTTATTCGCCCATGAAAGAGGGCAACATTTGCCAGATGCATTAAAATTTGGTAAAGGAATATCTAATATTGATCCTGAATATCGAGCATATACTAATCAAATTAATCACCCTTCATGGAACACTGTTTCAAAAGAGTTTAAAGCGCATATAAAAAGAGAAGGAGCTACATATTTATATCCTTCCCAAGTAAAAAAATCTTTTTAAAGTCTTAGATATGAAATACTTCTTTTTTATAATTTTCTTTTTCATAATTTTTGGATGTTCAGATACAAAAACAGGCAATATACCCTGTATTGATAGTATAACATATACTTCCCGAAAACTTCAACTTATATCTGATTTAGTTGAAGTAAATATTATTGATAAAGAAAATATTATTTTGAAAAAAATGAATTCAACTTCAGATTATGAAATTATATTTTATTGCTTACCTGAAGAAGAACGCCAATATTTTATACCAGAAAACCATATACTTAACAAAGCATTTATTACATTACAAATTAGGACAGGTTTTTTCAATTCTGAACGAGGAAGAAAAGTCTGGAAATCAAAAGAAGTAGAGGATATTTTGCTAAGAGATAGTATAGGAGTAGTTGTCGGTAAAGACACCATTATAATAAAAAAGTGTAATTAAAGATATTGAAATAAGTTAAATCATGAGACATTATAGTATTGTAATTATAATTTTATTTATGTTTTCGTGTAAAAACAAAGAGAAAAAAGATGATATATGTGTAGAAAACTTAAAATACGTTAAAAATGAAAAAGAATTAATACCTCCATTGGTAACTTTATATTTTAAAGATGATAATGGAATTATTGAGAGATCTATGAATAATGATTCTTTTGAAACACTATTTTTTTATTCTTTTGAAAAAGAAAATAGAATGCAGGGATACATGAAAGAAAACCATTATGAAAAAGAAGGTGGGCTCATAAAATTGAACGTAGGTATTAATTACTTCAATGATTTAAGTAGAAAGGATTGGACTCAAAAGCAAATAGAGGATTTTCTAATTAAAGATGGAATAGGTGTAATTATAGGGAAAGACACCATTATAATAAAAAAGTGTAATTAAAGCAAAGCCGCCGATTAGGTGGCTTTTTGCATTATTAGTACAACTATATCTATTGGATAGCTTTAAGTTTTACGTTATTAATCATTGCATCACCTGAACCTGCCTGTTCAAATTACCTTTGTGACTGAGGTTATTGAATATGTCTATGATGCCACAGAGATAAAACTGGCAAAACAAGTACTTGAACCCAACCTGAGACGTTTCCGCTCGATAACCCATTATGCAGGTGCTTATCAGTATGAATGGGTTCCTGGAAGAAACCAACACACATTACAATTCTTTTCCCAGCCTGAAGGTTATGTTGCTTATAATAACGGAACTTTTTCTTATATTTACCAGTATAAAGACCATCTGGGCAGCAACAGGCTCAGTTATAGTGACAGTAACAATGACGGCCAGGTAACGGCCAGTGAGATTGTAGAGAAAGATAATTATTACCCCTTTGGAATGAAACATAAAGAGTATAACAGTATTATCAATGGTGTGGCACATAAGTATAAATTTCAAGGGCAGGAGCGGCAGGATGAACTAGGACTAAATTGGGACAGCTTTAAGTATAGAAATTATGATTATGCTATTGGAAGGTTTATGTCTATTGACCCACTTGCAGAAAAGTATAATTATCAATCACCTTATAATTTTTCTGAGAATAAGGTTGTAAGTCATATCGAATTAGAAGGTTTAGAAGGATTACATCATACCCTTGTAGATAAAGCTGGGAACAGGTCACATATAATAGAAAAAAATGTCGTTTTCTTACGACAGACCCCACAAACAATTCCTGCAGGAGCTTCACCAAGGCAAGCAGAAAGAATTACAACAAAAAATATGGAAGTTACAAATAAGGAATATAATAGGATACAAACAGTAAAAAGTGAATTGAGCTCATTTTATGGAGGTGAACATAAGAATTCATCTGGAGAGAGTGTAAAGTTTAAAATTAATTTTTCTGAAATGTCAACTAATAATTCTGCAGCTAACGGGAAGACGGGAATCATTTCCGATAATAAAGGAATACATACAATTAGTCATGAAAATGGCCTTCTAAGTGGTGAAAAGCTTGGTGAAACCATGAGAACTGCTCCTGCTGCTATTTTTACTTCTGACACTAATATAGGTTCTGCTTTAGGATTAACGCTAGGGGCAAACAAAGTATTTGTAAGTTCACCGGATGCTCCTTCTGGAAGTTATGCACATGAATTTATACATACTTTAGGACTTCCAGACAATGGATATGATAAGGGTGGGATTTTAGGAAACCCACCGGAAGCATTAAAACAAACAGAAATTGATGAAATAATTAGAAAAAGTTATGATGCACAATAATATTATAAAAGAAATTTTATTATTAATTACATTGACATTACTTCCTGGGTACGTGTCGTCTCAATCGGGTGAACAAAAATTTTTATTGATTTTTTCTGAAATAAAGCAGGAAACTAAGATCGATAAATATAAAGTTTCTTTGAAAGCAATTAAATATGATCCTTCTGGAGGAGAGTTAAAAGATAACTTTAAAATTTTAAATATTGCTTTTAATGGCTTTACAGATGCCCATTTTGAAGCATGCCAAAAAGGAGATTCTATACATTTGATGTACGTTTATAATACTGACACTTTTAATATTGATAACACATACGGGGGGACAAACAGTGAACAAATAAATAAAATTCTTAAAAACAAGAAGAAATTGTTTTCAATTACTGTTAAATCAAATAAAATTATTCAATCAAAGATTGATTATTCCTATGTTTTAGTCAAATGTACAGCTTGTAGTCGCATTTTAGATTCATATACTTTAGACTTTAAAGGAATCAATAATAATTCAGTTTTGTTAATTAAAAATAATATTGAAGAGATACCCAATTTTGAAATTGATAAAGGTAGTGCATATAAAATTTACAAAAGTTTAATTATACAATAGAGCTAATGTATTAATAAGGACTTGTAAAACCCTCAGCTGGGTGCCAGCATCTCACTCAGAGTACCAAAAAGTTATATATAAATAAAGCCACTCCCTTACGGAGTGGTTTTTTATGCTTTATCGTAATTGCTTTATCATCTATTTTTGAAAAAGAAATGCTTTTAAAAGCAATTTTACATTGTCCGGAAGAAAATGTTTAATATTAGACCGAAGTCGCGTGAAGGATAGAGGCGGCAGCCCGGAGCTTTTGCGAGGACTACAGCCGAAAGCCTGGCCCGCAGGGCACGCCATAAGACTACCAGTTTACAAAAAGTCGATTATCACTATAACATCTGCGGGTGGCTCAAAACAATCAATAACCCTGATGCCATAGGCAATAACCGTTCATGTGGTTATCAGAATTGGTATAAATTCATCAACAATATAGAGAATAGTAGTAATTTTATCAGAATAATTCGTAGAGTAATTTTAGTTAATATTTATAATTTAACAACCTAAATACATAATTTTACTTTTTCTGCAAATTTTATCAAATATTACTAATTGAGTTTAGGTTAAAAGCAATATCATGAAATACTATATCATTGCGGGTGAGGCATCCGGAGACCTGCATGGTTCTAATTTAATAAAAGCCATTTATCAGAAAGACCCTAGCGCTGCTATTCGCTTTTGGGGCGGCGATCTAATGCAACAAGCCGGGGGCACTTTGGTAAAACATTATCGCGAACTGGCTTTTATGGGCTTTATTGAAGTGATATTTAACCTAAAAACCATTCTTAATAATATTGCATTCTGCAAAAAAGATATCGAAGCGTTCAACCCCGATGTAATCATTTTTATTGATTATCCCGGATTTAATATGAGAATTGCCAAATGGGCAAAGTCAAAAGGTATCAAAACACATTTTTATATTTCACCACAAATATGGGCATGGAAGGAAAACAGAATTAAAGATATAAAAAGGGATTTTGATCAGTTGTATGTTATCCTGCCTTTTGAAAAAGATTTTTATGAACTAAAGCATAATTTCCCGGTCACCTTTGTTGGACATCCACTAATTGATGCGATACAAAACAGAGCGGCTTTAGATGTTGAAAAATTCAAAAAAGATAATAATCTGGATCAAAAGCCCGTTATTGCCATACTCCCAGGCAGCCGGAAACAGGAAATTTCGAAAATGTTACGGGTTATGCTAAGTGTCGTCGCTGATTTCCCGGAATATCAATTTGTTATTGCAGGTGCGCCAGGCCAGGAAGATGAATTTTATAAACCCTTTTTAAATAATAAGAATATCAAATTTGTTTCCAATAAAACATACGATTTGTTAAGCATCTCCAAGGCTGCACTGGTCACCTCTGGTACGGCTACGTTGGAAACCGCTTTATTCAAAGTCCCGGAAGTAGTTTGCTACAAAGGCAGCTGGGTATCTTATCAGATTGCAAAACGTATTATTACCTTAAAATACATCTCACTGGTTAATTTAATTATGGACGCAGCCATTGTAACGGAGCTGATCCAGGACCGTTGTAATAGTAGAAATATTAAGACTGAACTTGAAAAATTACTACAGGAAGCGCATCGTGTTGAACTAATAAAAAAATATGATGAACTTGAAAAAAAACTAGGCGGTAGTGGCGCCAGCCTTAAAACTGCCCGATTGATTGTATCCTCACTATCCACTTAAATAAAAGTTAACAATAAATTTTTAATGTTAATTTTAAAATTAATGTGAGTTTTTAAAATGTTTTTTTATAGTTTTGGATTATAGAAATTGTGTAATAAATATTTAATATTATATAATACCGATTTCTGAATCGTTTTTATTAATAAATCTAAAAGCAAATTTAGGTTTGCTAAAAAATAAAAAATAAAACATGGCAGCAAGAAAACATCTACTCCTCAGTTTGTTAGTAACGTCCCTTTCGTTTGTAACTCATGCACAAATTGTAACTTCAAAAAAAGAAGCTGAAAAAAAAGGAATATATAAAAAGCCCGAAGAAAAAAAGGGTACTACTACTGATAAAGCTGCCAAAGCTTTAGCTTCTAATGATATAAAGCCGAAACAATCCCCTGCAAAAACATATTCTAAAAATATCATTAATACCACTGAGGATAAAGATCTACTGTTTTCTCAATCTGATAATTACCTGGCTTCACAACTTATTAATAATGCGATGCAGTTTATTGGCGTAAGATACCGTGGCGGAGGAACTTCTACTTCAGGAATGGATTGTTCGGGTATGGTAACTGCTATTTTTAATATTTTTGACCGTAAACTTCCGAGAAGTTCTAATGAAATGTCAAGATTTGGAGAACAAAGAAAAGAGGACGAAATCCAAAAAGGGGACCTTATCTTCTTTAAGACCAATGGCAGAAAGGTTATCAATCATGTAGGTATGGTTATCGACGTCATTAATGATGAGATAAAATTTATTCATTCTTCCAGTTCAAGAGGTGTTATTGTATCTTCTACAAAAGAGCCTTATTATAAAAGAGCTTTTGCCCAGGTAAACAAAGTTTTATAAACACACCGAATTGTCTTAATAAATTAAGTACTTTAGTAAAATGAAAGTACTTAATTTTCCTTTAATAAAAATCACTGCTGCCTTTGTGCTGGGTTTATTAGTTGGTTTTTATTTCGGGATCAACAATAGCTATATTGTATTTGGGATACTTTTGGCTTTACTTCTGTTGTTGTTTTTCACTTATTATCAAACCCAAAAAGCATTTTCTACTTCAACTTATTTTGGTATAGCTGTAGTCTTGTTTTCATTTTGGGCAGGGGTTACCAATCATTTTGTACATCAGGAAAACTTTAGACAATCCCATTTTTTGCATCTTGACAATATATTTTTAAAACCGCAAAATGCAGAAGTAACAGTCAAAGAAAAATTAAAAAGTTCACTTTATAACGACCGCTTCGTAGTTGTAGTTGCAAAAGCTTCCGGTAGGGCGTGTACAGGGAAGTTACTATTAAATATCAGAAAAACTGCCGGCAATAAAAAAATAGAAGTAGGTAGAAAATTATTGATTAACGGGAAAATATATCCTCATAAACCGGCTAATAATCCTGATCAGTTTGATTATGGAAAATACCTATCGAATAAATACATTTATGCACAAATGTATGTTGGTATTGATGAGATAAAAACAGAGGGAACAATAGAAAAAAGTATTCTGTCCTACGCCTCCAATTTCAGGAATACCATAATTCATAATTTGGAAAAAAGCAACTTTAGCAAAGAAGAATTAAATATTGTTATTGCACTTATTTTAGGGCAGCAACAAGATATTTCTAAAGAAGTGTTACAGGATTATCAATTTGCGGGTGCTGTACATGTACTTTCAGTCTCCGGGTTACATGTTGGGTTTATCTTATTATTTATTAATGCATTATTATTCTGGCTTTCTGGTAACAACATAGGAAACGGTATCCGTTTTGTTACTATACTTGTTTTTCTCTGGGCTTTCGCCGTGATTGCGGGCCTTTCTCCTTCTGTAGTCCGATCTGTTACTATGTTTACTTTTGTGGCTGCAGGAATGTTCCTTAAAAGAAAAACCAATATCTATCAAACATTAACCGTTTCTATTTTATTGATTTTAATGGTTTCGCCTTCCTTTTTATTTGATGTTGGTTTCCAGTTGAGCTACCTGGCATTATTTTTTATCCTTTGGCTTGAGCCGCTACTTGCCGGTTTATGGGAACCAAAGAATAAAGTAATTAACTATTTTTGGAAAATCTTAACGGTTTCTTTTGCAGCACAAATTGGGGCTTTGCCCATTAGTGTTTATTATTTTCATCAGTTTCCCGGGTTGTTCTTTCTTACTAACTTACTTGTCCTTCCTGCATTGGGTTGTATTATGGCGCTTGGTGTAATAGTAATGGGGATGGCTGCTTTTGATTATGTACCTAAAGCACCTATCGTTTTATTGGAGTGGTGCATCCGGGTGTTGAATGGCGTAATTAAATGGATTGCTTCGTTTGAACAATTTATCATAAAAGATATTCCATTAAATTTTATCTTATTAATAACATCTTACTTAGCCATTGTAAGTAGTATTATCTGGTTTAAAAAACCCAGCTACAAAAGATTAATTTTTGTATTATCGGCTATTATAATTCTTCAGATTTCTTATTTTGGAACACGTTACTATAACCAAAACCAACAGGAATGGATCGTGCTGCAAGCTAAAAAGGAATCATTATTTATGTTGAGAAATGGAGAAAAGGTAACGCTTTACAGCAAAGACAGCATCCTCAAAAACAACAAGCAATACAGGGCAGTACAGTCGTACTTGACAACAAACTTTAGTACTGTCACAAAAACGGAACCGCTTAAAAATGTACATTATTTTAAAAATAATAAAATATTAATTATCGACAGTCTCGGGATTACGCCTGCTTATTTTAAGCCCGATATTATAGTGGTAGTACAATCCCCTAAAGTTAATTTTGATCGGATGTTACAGGATTACAACCCCAAACTTATTATTGCCGACGGATCAAATTATAAGTCGTACGTAGCACTATGGGAAAGAAGTTGTGAAAAATATAAAATCCCTTTTCATGCTACAGCCGAAAAGGGATTTTACAAAGTAGAATAATAATTTTATTTTTTTAGCTCCGGTAATAATTCTTCCGCAGTCCTGTAACCAACAATATTGTTAACTATTTCGCCCTTTGTATTAAAAACTACCATGGTTGGATAACCCTGGATTTTTAACAAATATCCGAACTCATGAGCACTGTTCCTGCCTCTTCTGCCGGCATCAAAAGCAGGGTTAGTGTATTTTTTCCCTTTATAATTTACTTCTGAATTGCCTTCAGCATTGAATTTTACGGCATAGTAATTAGCGGTAACATAATCTACAACAGCTTTGTTATTAAAAGTATTTTTATCCAGCATTTTACATGGGCCGCACCAGTCTGTATAAACATCCATAAAAATAGGCTTTGGTTTTTTCTTTTGTGCTGCCAATGCTTCATCTAACGATAACCATTTGATTTCCTGTGCTTGTATGCCTAAAGAACCTGCCACTATAAAAAGGGCTAAAAAGAAATTTTTCATGTTTTTTGTTTTAAATTTATTTTCAAAAACGATACCAAATTCGGTGCTTATTTCACTCCCTGCATTAGCTTTTTCACAATAGGCGAAATAATGATCATGAGCACTCCTGCTATCAATGCATATATAGCCAATTGCCTGTAACCATCAGCATACACCATAAGTTTCTCTACGTTAGATGCATTTTCAGATGCTTCTGCAATATTAGCACCTAATATCCCTGCAAAATACTGGCCATAAGCACTGGCGAGAAACCACATACCCATAAGTACAGCCTGAGTTTTTTGAGGGGAAAGTTTCGTCATGGCACTCATGCCAATAGGTGATAAGCATAATTCGCCAATAGTAATGACCAGCCAGCCAAAAGTAAATAATTCTAATGAAGTGAACCCGTTTTGGTCTGCAAAAAACTTCGTATAATAAAAGACATAGAACCCGGCGGCCAGAAATAGAAAAGCCAGTCCAAATTTTACTACTGTATTAGGCTCAATTTTTCTTTTGCTCATCCACAGCCAAATCAAACCTACTACTGCAGCAAAAGCAATAACAAAAAAGGAATTGGCTGAATTATTTACGCCATTGGCGCTTACTTTATAGCCTACAATGGTATTATTAAGGTTATTTGCAGCATACAAGCTCAAAGAACCACCGCTTTGCTCAAAAAATGCCCAGAAGAAAATAGAAAAAATTATAAAAACCAATGCTGCTAACAACTTTTTATTTTCAGTAGCAGAAAAATTCCGCATTTCATAAAATAAATAGAGTATAGAAGCCGGGCCAATTCCTATCATAAAATAATCTGTATAATCTGTATTCTCAACCATTATTATAATGAAAGGAATCAATACTAAAGAACCTATATATGTAGCAATTTCCAAACGCTTTCTTTTAAAATTTTCCACTTTTAAAAGTGGTGAAAGTCCAATAGTACTTAAACTTTTTTGTGTTTGTGTAAAAGTTAATAAACTAATTATCATTACAATTGCAGCAAAGCCAAAACCGACATTCCATCTCAGGTGTTGCGGAACCAGGGACTGCCATAGCGAACCTTCGGCAACAGCAATACAAATATAACCTCCTAGTAAAGCACCCAGATTAACCCCCATATAAAAAAACGAGAAACCGGCGTCTCTTCTCGGATCGCCTTCCCTGTACAATTGCCCTACCATTGACGATATGTTAGGTTTAAAAAAACCTGTTCCAACTATAGTAAACCCTATACCTATAAAAAATAAACTTTTGGGATCAACGGCCAGGATGATACTTCCGATAATCATTAAAATACCCCCCCAAAAGAGCGATTTGCGCAAACCTAAAATTTTATCCGCAAACAAACCTCCTATAAATGTAAAAGCATATACCCATGCCTGAGTAGCACCATATTGTAGATTAGCAGTACGCTCATCCATCATTAAATGATTTACCATAAAAATGACCAGCATACCGCGCATCCCGTAAAAGCAGAACCGCTCCCACATTTCACTAAAGAATAAATACCACAACTGTCTAGGGTATTTGCCTTTGAAATCCTGGATTTCTTCTATTGTCTGAATTGCCTGCATATTAATTGATCCCTTTTTCTTTCATTACTGCATTTAAATATTTCAATAAGGCAAACATCAGTAAAGTCGCAAACATTAGCAACGAGAAATTGATCCAGAAGAAATTCGCTTTATTTGGATACGTATCCCATAAGCTGGCCAGAACACCACTTAATTTATTCCCTATTGAAGTAGACAGGAACCAACCTCCCATCATTAACGAAGTAATATTTACAGGGCTTAATTTAGAAACCACGGACAATCCCATAGGACTTAAAAGTAGTTCACCAATAGTGATAACCCCATAATTGGCTACTAACCACCACACAGACACCTTTTCTGCACCATTGCCGCCAATATGAACGGCTGCTACCATAACGAGAACAGAAAGTGCCGAAATTAAAAGTCCAAAAGCAATTTTGGTAGGCGTTGACGGTTCTTTTTTCCTGTTCCTCAAATAGGTAAAAAAAGCAACCACCAAAGGGGTTAGTATAATAACCCATCCCGGATTAATGGATTGACTGAGATTAGTTGCCCAAAGCGAAACACTACTATTTTCTTCAGGTAGCTTTTCCGGTGCTACATTTCTAAAGTAAACAGGATAATTATATTCTTTTTGCACTACTCCGTCTACTTTCTGTAGCCTGAAAGCGGCATCATATAAAGAAACTGAATCTTTTTTATAAGCTACATTCTGAGAAAATTTCAACCCATTAAATACTTTTTGGGTTGTCCCTGTAATCTGCCGGTCTGTATATCGGTCAGCCCAGGTATTTAATGCTGAACCATTCAATTTAAAAACGGCCCAAAATAAAATTACTACTGTAAAAATTGTAAGTAAAGCCCCGATAGGCCTTTTGTCTTCTGGTTTGGCTTTAAAATACAAACTGCCATAAAAGAATATTACAGGGATACAGGCAAAAATAAATGCATCGGTACTATCAGAACCAAAAATATAACTGTTGGGATTAGCCTCTGATGCTACTCCTTTTAACAGCCATCCGATGGCTCCAAAAACAACAGAGGGTAAGAGGATAAAAAGCAAAATTTTGTAAAACGGCATATCTTCTTTCTGTACGCCTTTTTTCTGATCAAAACCTACATAATGTTTTGTTCCGATAATAAATATAACCACTCCTATAAACATGCCTAAACCGGCTGCCATAAAAGCCCACTGCCATCCCAAAAGGATCAGCAGCGCAGCACCAAAGAAATTACATATAAATGCCCCTATATTGATCCCCATATAAAAGATATTGTAACCTTCATCCTTTTTATCCTTGTATCGATCCTGAGAATAAAAGTTGCCCAAAAGGGTAGAAATGTTAGGTTTAAAAAACCCATTTCCCATAATTACAAAAGT
Source organism: Flavobacterium sp. (assembly GCA_036386975.1). Classification (GTDB taxonomy): domain Bacteria; phylum Bacteroidota; class Bacteroidia; order Flavobacteriales; family Flavobacteriaceae; genus Flavobacterium. The sequence goes on from DASVUQ010000317.1 coordinate 22,479, forward strand.
CATCGCAATATAAAGCATGGTAATATTGTGGATGCCCATCATAAAATAACCTATCCCCATGAGAATACCTCCGATAATAATGGCATTTTTATAACCTAAATAACGGTCTGCTACTAACCCTCCTATAAAAGGGGTCAGGAAAACCAATGCGATAAAAGTACCATACAGATCAGATGCTTCTTTTTCTGACATGGCAAATCCTGCTTCGACATCTTTAAGGTAGAGCGTAAAAATTCCGATCATTAAATAGTAACCGAAACGTTCCCACATTTCAGACAGGAACAAAAAAGGCAATGCCCTTGGATGGTTTTTCCACATAGTAGTTTTATATTTAAATAACAAACCTACAATCATTCATGTAGGTTTGAAAAATGTTATGACCTAAAATTGTTAACGCACGCCGTGCATCATTTTCTTTAATTTTGGAGTCAGGGCAAATAATATTATAGCTGCTAATCCACAAAGAATTACAAATACCATAAAAAACTCGAACAGACTGGCAATTTCAAAACCCGCAAAGACAGGATTTGTAGGACTGATTTGATTTTTTTCTAATAATGCCAATTGTTCTGTAGTGGGCGTTACAGTTTTATTGAGAACCCCCTGCAAATCGATACCTAATTCTTTTGCTTTATTGAATTTATCCCCTGTTGCCGGCAAAATAGAGCCTAATGTTCCTGCCAGTGCATAACCTGCAGCATTCGATAGAAAGAATACTCCATATAATAAAGAAGAAAAACGTTTGGGCGACAATTTGCCTACTAGTGATAAACCTATTGGTGACAGGCACAATTCAGCACAAGTCTGGATTAAATATAAAAGTATTAACCATTTAATGGCCAGTAATCCATCATTCCCTAAATCTTTTACATTATAAGCGATAATAAAATAACTCAAAGCAATTAATGCTAAACCAATAGATTGTTTTACAGGTGAAATGGGTTCTTTTCCTTTAGCACGTAACCTGTCCCAAAGCATACTAAAAGGAATTGCAAAGGCAACTACAAATAGTCCATTAAATATCTGGACCATAGATGGTGGCATATTCCATCCAAAAAAGTTCCTGTCTGTCTGATTATCAGCTATAAATGTTAATGAGGAACCTGCCTGTTCAAAGGCTGCCCAAAAAAAGATAATAAAAAAAGCAACAATATAAATAACCAAAATACGGTCCCTCTCTACTTTAGTAAGTGAAGTATCGGAAATAATAAGGCCTGCTAATGCTAAACCACTTGCATAAATGACAGAATAAATTACATTTTGACCAAATACATAGAAAAACAGAAGTCCTAAACCTATAAACGCAACTAATGCTAAACTTAAGGCTGTCTGAGAAAAAACAGCTTTTTGAGATTCTCCTTCTTCATAATCCCCTGCTTCATTTTTTGATGGCAATCCTCCGATTGGCCTTCCCTCCGGAGTGATAACATATTTATTTTTTAGAAGATAAAATACTAAAGTACCTATTAACATAGCGATTGCTGCTGCTAAGAATCCCCATTTAAAAGCGTGGATATCCCTGATACCTCCTGCATCTTTTACATCACCAACAAGCGGGCAAATAAGCTGCCCTAAAAAGGCGCCTAAGTTGATACCCATGTAAAAGATAGTAAATGCGGTATCCAATTTACTTTTTTCCTGTTTTGGATACAGATTTCCGACCATTGAAGAAATATTGGGCTTAAAAAAACCATTACCAAATATAATGATCCCTAATGCTGACCATAATAAAGTGTTGGCCAAAGATATATTAGACCCAAAAATACTCGCACTAAAAAACAATAGAAATTGCCCCACGGCCATCATTAATCCACCAAGTAAAATGCAATTTCTATTACCAAAAAAACGATCTGCAATAAAGCCTCCTAACATGGGCGTTAAATAACACAATCCCAAAAAACCTCCATAGATTAAAGAAGCATCTGCTTCCTTCATCATTAAAGCATTTACCATGAATAAGGTCAAGATGGCCCGCATGCCGTAGAAGTTGAAACGCTCCCACATTTCTGTTCCGAATAATACCCAAAGCCCTTTTGGATGTCCTGTTTTTACAGTTGTTTCAGTCATTTTATTATTTTATTTGTCTGGTTAGTGCTAAAGATTGTCTTTGATAAAATTAGTCATTTTAGTATACAGCTGGATTCTTGTTTTTCCGCCATAGATACCATGATTTTTATCCGGATAAAGTGCCCAGTCAAATTGTTTGTTGGCCTGGACTAGTGCTTCTATCATTTTCATGGAATTTTGTACATGTACATTATCATCGGCAGTACCATGAACTAAAAGGAACTTCCCTTTTAATTTGCTGACATGGTTAATTGGTGAATTTTCATCGTACCCACCAGGATTTTCCTGAGGAGTCTGCATATAACGTTCCGTGTAAATACTGTCGTAATACCTCCAGCTCGTCACCGGTGCTACTGCAATGGCCATTTTAAAAACGTCTGCTCCTTTCAGGATACAATTAGAGGACATAAACCCTCCGTAGGACCAGCCAAAAATGCCTATCCTATTTTTATCAGCAAAAGTGTAGTTACCAATTACTTTTGCGGCATCAATCTGGTCTTCGACTTCATATTTCCCTAGTTCTTTTTGGGTTACTTTTTTAAAATCGGCACCTCTATACCCTGTACCACGGCCGTCTACACAAGCTACAATGTAACCTTGTTGGGACAACATCATAAACCAGAAATCATCTGTGCCGTACCAGGAGTTTTTTACCTGTTGTGAACCAGGCCCTGAATATTGATACATAAAAACCGGATATTTTTTTGCCGGATCAAAATCTTTTGGTTTGATCATCCACGCATTTAGTTCAATACCTTTTTCTGTTTTCAGAACAAAAAATTCTTTGGTTGGTAAATTATATGCCTTTAGTTTTTCGAGTAAAGCATCATTATTAACTACGGACTGTACCACTTTCCCGGTTTTAGCATCATTTAATGTATAGGCTACAGGAACGGTAACACTGGAGAAACTATTAATGTAATATTGAAAGTTCGGGCTGAAGGTAGCGGCATTCGTTCCCGTTGCAGTAGACAATCGTGTTTTGTTCTTTCCATCAAGGCTTATTTTATAAATATCCCTGTTGATAGAGCCATTTTCTACCGATTGGTAAAAAATGGTTTTGTTTTTTTCGTCAAGCCCGTAATAAGACGTTACTTCCCAATTGCCTTTTGTAACCTGATTTTTTAGCTTTCCGGTTTTATCATATACATAAATATGATTGAAGCCGTCTTTTTCGCTGGTCCAGATAAAACTATTATCTTTTAGAAATGTCAAATTATCGGTAATATCAACATACGCCTTATCTTTTTCATTCAACACCACTTTTGCAGTTCCGGTGGTACCGTCTACAAAAATTAAATCTAAATTATCCTGGTGACGGTTGATGACCTGTACACTTAATACATTAGCATCATTCGTCCACTTTAACCTTGGGATATAAAAATCAGTATAGTTACCGAGATTTATAGTTTTTGTTTGATTGTTTTTTACATCGAATACATGTAATGATACCAGGGCATTTTTTTCTCCTGCTTTTGGATATTTAAAAAAATCTGTAACAGGATATAAGTCTGTACCATAAATGTTCATTGAAAATTCCGGTACCTGGCTTTCATCAAACCGAATATAAGCTAGCTTAGTACCATCGGCACTCCAGTCAAAAGCGCGTACGAAAGCAAATTCTTCTTCATATACCCAATCCGTGATTCCGTTTATAATGGCATTCTTCTTTCCGTCATTAGTAACCTGAATGGTTTGTTTTGAAGCAATATCATACACAAATAAATTATTGGCTTTAGCAAAACCAATTTTTTTACCGTCCGGAGAGAATACAGGTTCCTGGACACCTCCGAGTATTTTATTTATTTCTTTAGTCGCCGTATCATATAAGAAATAATCGGCTGTAAAAGAATAACGAAAAATAGGCTTTGAATTAATCGCAATCAGCAGTTGTTTTTCATCATTTGAAAATGAGTAGCTGTCAATTCCTTTTAATGCAGTAACATTTTTAGTATCTATCAGCGTAGACACTTTCTTTAAAGTGGCAAAATCATACAAATCAATTTGCTGGCCGGAAGCATCTGCATTTAAAACAGTGTATTGATCCGTATTCTTCATCGACTGTAATTTAGCCATCCCTTTTGTTCTAAAAGCGCCGGTGTAGATTTCGTCGATTGTAATTTTTTGTTGTGCGAAAACCGTACAGCAAAACGCTAAAAACAGGAGTGTTAGTTTTTTATTATTCATTATTTTTGGTATAGTTGAAAAAACATCCAATTTTAGTGAAAAAAATGCAATAATTGGTATTTTTTTCTGTTAAATGCAATTGGCATTTTAAAAATTTCTTATTTCAGCCACAGCGTGAAATAACAATACATCTTAAAACGTATCTTTGCCAAAATTGTTCCTATAACTTACCGCGCATGAATACAGCTGTTACCGGATTTTCTAAACTATCAAAAACGGAAAAAATACAATGGATTGCCAATAAATATTTTTCCAATCCGTCTGAAGCCATTACTTTAATTGAAAATTACTGGAATAGTGATGCAAAACTCCAACAGTTGCACGATGAATTTATAGAAAATACCATTACCAATTTTTATTTACCGTTTGGTGTAGCACCTAACTTCCTGATTAATGGAAAGTACCACACCATCCCTATGGTTATCGAAGAAAGCTCTGTTGTGGCGGCTGCGGCAAAATCAGCCAAATTCTGGGCCAGCCGTGGTGGCTTTAAAGCTACTGTTTTTAATACTGAAAAAATTGGCCAGGTCCACTTTATGTACAACGGGGATGCAACAAAGTTGAAGCATTTTTTTTCTGATACTAAACAAAAATTATATACCGCTACCGAAAGCATAACTAAAAACATGCAACGCCGCGGCGGTGGAATTATAGATATTGAATTGCGGGACAAAACCAATGTCATCCCTAATTATTTTCAACTGCATGTTACTTTTGAGACCAAAGATTCCATGGGGGCTAATTTTATTAATTCCTGTCTCGAGCAATTTGCAAAAACTTTACAGGAAGAAGCGCGTTCCTATCCTGATTTTACAGCCACTGAAAAGGATATTCAGGTTGTGATGAGCATCTTGTCTAATTATGTGCCCAATTGTATTGTATTAGCAGAAGTTTCGTGTCCTGTGGAAGCTTTAGCAGAAAAAGGAATTGATAATCCCCATGATTTTGCCGAAAAATTTATGAGGGCTGTACAGATTGCTGAAGCGGAGCCTTTTCGCGCAGTAACCCATAACAAAGGGATTATGAACGGGATTGATGCGGTAGTACTTGCCACTGGTAACGATTTTCGTGCTGTTGAAGCCGGGGTTCATGCCTATGCTTCCAGATCGGGGCAGTATTCCAGTTTGTCACATGCCAAAATTGAAAACGGCATTTTCCGTTTTTGGTTAGAAGTTCCTTTGGCGCTTGGCACGGTAGGCGGGTTAACCACATTACACCCAATGGTAAAAATGGCGTTACAAATGTTAGAAAACCCTACTGCACCGGAATTAATGCAAATCGTAGCTGTGGCCGGGCTGGCACAAAATTTTGCCGCACTGCGTTCACTGACTACTACCGGAATTCAGGAAGGGCACATGAAAATGCACATGAACAATATATTAAACCAACTGGAAGCCAATGACCAGGAAAGAGACAGTATTACAACACATTTTAAAACTGCAGCTATCACTCATGCTGCTGTTGTTAATTATATAGAAACGCTACGAAAATAAAGGATCACTGCTGTTGAACAAGAAGCTGAAATAAATTCATCTTGAAGCTATGAAAAAGAGGTTTTACAGTAACGGAAAATTATTAATTACAGGGGAATATCTGGTGCTTGACGGTGCGCAATCGCTGGCATTACCGACTACATTCGGTCAAGATTTAGTAGTAGAAAATGGTACTAATCAAACAATACATTGGAAAAGTTATGATGCTGATGGAACTGTCTGGTTTGAAGACACTATTACTTTTGATACAATTCAAAATAATCATTTACCGATAAATAAACCTGTAAAAGCAACCCTGATTAAAATCCTTTATGAAAGTTTGCTTCTGAACCCGGATTTTCTAAATCATTCGGAAGGTTTTGCCGTAACTACCCATCTGACTTTCCCCAGGCTTTGGGGGCTCGGTACTTCATCTACATTGATTAATAATGTGGCACAATGGTTTGAAATTGATGCTTTTGAATTGCTCCGCAACAGTTTTGGCGGAAGCGGGTACGATATTGCCTGTGCACAACATGATGCTGCTATTCTGTATCAACTCAAAGCGGGAACACCTAATGTAACTACTATTGATTTTTATCCGGAGTTTACTAAGAATATTTACTTTGTATACCTAAACCAAAAACAAAACAGTAAAACGGCTATTGCTGCTTATAAAAATAAACAACATAATTTAGCTTCGATACTACCTAAAATAGATGCACTTACCCATACGGTTAGTACCACTTCTTCTTTTGAAGTGTTTCAGTCAGCCTTACAATTACATGAAGCGATAGTGAGTGCTGTTATAGATACGCCAACGATACAATCTGTATTGTTTAATGATTTTCCCGGTATTATAAAAAGCCTTGGTGCCTGGGGAGGTGACTTTGTCATGGCTGTTAGCGATAAAGACCCGACCGGTTATTTTAAAACAAAAGGGTTTTCGACTATTCTAACTTATGAAGAAATGATCTTATAACAAAAAGGGGCAGTGCGAGTTGTAAGGCAATCTCTCTTAATATAACTTTCACTGAAATTTCTAAATAAAGCCCTTACCGGTTCAGGGTTTTGTCTACTTCTTCATAAATAAAAGAAACGCCCACAAAAGTGGGCGCTTTAAAATTAAGACATCGATCCTGGATCCCTGGGTGGGATTTTGAAAAAAGCCGTACTTATTGAAATATCATTTACTGCATCAAAATCAGCTTTTGAATAAATAAATGGTTTGTTATTTGTTTCATCTTCGTAAACCAGCATTTCAGGATATTCTTTTAAAAATTCTACCAGAAAAGGAATTAAAACTTTGTCTTCTTCTTCACCTCCATTATTATAATCAATTATTAGTAAAGCACCGTAGTCTTTTTTGAACAATTCTTTTTCTTTATCACTTTGTAAATCATCATGGTCGGAGGGGTAAATTTCTAATAAATCCCCAAAATCAGGTACTGAAACATTATACACTCTGTCGTTTTTTACAAATTGAAGGTTTAGGCTTTTAGCTGTTTTTTTTATGCTTTCAGCAATTTTATTTTCAGCGATAAAACTTTTACTTAATAAATATATTGTATTCATTTATTTAAAAGAATTTTATTTTCTGCATTACTATTGGTGATTGAATGTTTCTTTATTTTTTCTCTAAATTTTCCATAATTTTTAATATACTTTCCTTCTTCTTTTACAAACTTCTTTATTTGAAAATCTGACACTAAAAAAACCGCTCATTCCTGAACGGTTTTACTTTATACTTCAAACACATCTTCTATCAGGCTTTCATCAAACCTGCTTTTGATCCAGTTTTTTAAATCTTCTTGGGTACTTAAAATTAAAACAGGGTCTTCATATATTTTCACTGGGTTTCCAGTATCAATAATAGATTTTATAAGCCTTAATCTGCCTATTAGGAAATTAAATGTTGAAGCTGCTCCATATTCAAACCAATCAATCAGAATGTTCAATCTATCTTTATCTATTGTCCGACTCCGGATTATCTCATTTTCTTGATTCAAATTAGCAATTTCATCGCTTTTAAACTTTTTATCTAAACTATCCATATTACTATTTTTTTATTTTAATATATTTTCCTTCTTCTTTTACAAACTTCTTTATTAACCTATGAAAATCTGATACTAAAAAACCGCTCATTCCTGAACGGTTTTACTTTATACTTCAAATACATCTTCTATCAGGCTTTCGTCAAACCTGCCTTTGATCCAGTTTTTTAAATCTTCTTGGGTACTTAAAATTAAAACAGGGTCTTCTTCAATGGTAACAGAACTTTTTTCATTAATTATTGATTTAATTATCTTTAATTTTGCTATTAACCAATTAAGTGTTGAAGCTGCGCCATAGTCAAACATTCCGATAAATTTATTCAAAATTTCTTTATCAATTTTTTTTTGAGAAACTAAACTACTATCGAAATTATTATTCCAAAGTATATTTTCTTGCATTTTTTTATTTTCCATAATATAAATTATTTTTTTATTTTAGTATACCTTCCTTCTTCTTTTACAAATTTATAAATTCCTTTATTTACTAGATCATCCATATACTTAATTTCTTTTCCGAATCCGGTTATTTCTCCTGTTGATTTATAGAGCAATTTTTGATCTGACCTGTCGCTTAAAACAATAACATCATCTCCTCTTGAAGTTGCTTGATCTAGCCAAGGCCGGTTGAAATCTTCCCAAAAAGTTGAAAAATTTTTTATTTTTTCATCAGGAACATTCAGCAAGTTAAATTCTCCATTTTTAGGCCCAAAGTTAGTGCTTTTTGGAAAATCAATTTCTGCCAAAACTTTTCGGGTATCTTTTATAAAATTTCCAATCAAGGTAACCGTTTCTTTAGGTTTTGTGGCAATGACTCTTTCGGGCATCCAGCTTGGCTTTATATTTAAAATTTTTACTTTCGGCAATTTTAATCCCAGAAAAGGTTTTATCCTTGCCAATGTAGCTTCGGGTAATGCCGATGCGAGCATGTTATTGAGAGAAGCCCTTCTTTCTTCGCTCAATTTTTGATTGGTAAAATATTCTCCGGCAACAGCCGGCATGAAGATAATTTGCTTTCCTATAGTAACCTGTAAGGGAGCATAGGCAGAAACAATACCTAAAGTCCTGGTATGTGATTCTTTGGGAAGTGGAGATTTGTCATATTTGTGAATAGTATAGCCGACTTCAAATTTCTTTTCTTTTTCTAAATAGCCTGTCCAATAAGATATCCGCATATCAAAGAATTGATCTTGGTCAAAATCTTCATCTTTAAAATGAAGAAAATAAGAAAGAGCCGTTTTTAGATCATCATCTGTCCAAACATCAAGGCCTATTTTTATAAAACATTCAATCAGTTTCTCAATATAACTTTCACTGAAATTTTTAAATAAAGCCCTTACCGGTTCAGGGTTTTTGTTTATTTCTTCATAAAACCATTTCTTGTTTTTTATGTTATTGATTATGTTTAGGATAGCTATATTTTCATTGGTTCCCCATGTGTCGATCCTTTTTTCGGAAAGAAGCTTTAGGTCATGGTAAAGGAGCGCGTCGGTCCGCTGCTTCAGCACAAAGTCAGGTACCGTTTCATATATAAAATCTAAAATTTCGGTATTGGCACCTGCAATTGCAAAAGCATTGGTATAGCCTTTTAGGATTTCTTTTTGCGAGACTTCTTTTAAGCTTTTTCCTAAAAAAGATAAGACGGCTTCAAAATCATTGCCATTAGAAACATTCAGGATTATAGCCAGCTTGTTGTCATCTTTTGAATCAGTATAAACTCTAAAAGGGTAACAAAGCGAATAGGTTGTTGTTTGTTCTTTTACGTTGATATTGAACCTGAAATAAGGCTCATAGGCAAAATCGATCTCTCCGTCCAGGGTGTTGATTTTGGCATCGACTATTATTGTTTTGCCCTGGAACAGGAACTCCCGCGAATTATTGGAGTATACCCTTTGATAATCACGGCTGACATATTTAAAAATACTTTTCTTTTCTGTCTGCTTTTTAATGATTTCCATTAACACCTGCGCGTCGATTTCTACATTTATCAAGTTCCCTTTTACTTCATTTAATCCTTTTACTTCTTTATAAAAGAGGCTGTTTTTCCCCAAAGGGGTACTCATAGCATATTCGTTTGCCCTTTCCTGAAAACTTTTATAATTGACTGCAATTGTATGATTGCCTGCAACAGGAGGAAGCAAATTGCGGTTCCTTCTTTGCTGCAATTCATCAAAATCGATCATCTTGAGGCCGCTTAAAAGTTCCCGGCTTTCGTCGTCATAGTCTTCGTATGGATCTGTTGTCATGGTTTATTATTTTATAATTTATATACTGTTAGTAGAAATTAATCATCTAAAGTAGCTTATGAAATGGGTATCCAGTTTGTTTTCCGGAACAACAAACGGCTATTTCAGGAGCTGACAGTTAATTTCGTTACAAATATAAAAGATTAAAATCTTAATTACAAAATTATTTTGAGATTATTTTCGTTTTATGAATTACAATTACTAATTAAACATCGAAATTAGAAGGCCTAGTGTTGCATTTTACAATGATTACGAAGCATACAGTCTTAATTAGGTTAAATTAAACTTATACATAATTTGATAGTTTACGGTTTAATTATTTTATGCAGAAAGACTAGGAATATTTACCTTTAAAATACAAGGAACCTTAAATTCCCGCTGTAAGCTTAGGGGCCAGAATAAGCATCCTCATGATAAAGATGCAGTACTATTAAAAATTAAAGCTTTGGACTAAATAAAAGCAAAATATCAGATTAATGCAATGAATTACAATACATATCATAATTCTGGTTATGAATTATTCTTTAGATTTTTGTGTGTCTTTGAAACCTGGAAAAGAAGGTTTTACTTTGAGGCAAATTTTATCCTTTCTTAGAAAACATGATCCCATTAATCATTATTACTAAAGCATATTTTACAAGTAATAATTATTTTGTTTTTAATTTCTCGCAAAGGCGCTAGGACGCAAAGCTATAGCGGAATGTATTAGGTGCTCGCTGTTTTAAAGTGATACCGGCACACCACTGTTCTGGTGTTCTTTAAAAAACGGAATTTTTTTTGATAGCCCCGATTGGAGCGGCATCCTGCGCTTTTTTGCGCAGATAGAGCAAAAAGCGGGACAAAAGTAATGGCAATAGTAAGTTTTGTGCTCCTGACCATTCATTGGATTAAAACACTATACATTTTTCGAGATCCTTATCCTCTTTTTAAAAATTATAAAACAGGGCCCATTATTTTAATTTAGCTATAACAAAAAATTCCCGGACAGGCCGGGAATTTTTTTGAACTAATAATAATCATTAATAAAATGATGCCCTGTTATCTTCGATTTTAGCATCTGTTTTTAAAGCACCAATTACTCTTCCTGGCGCAGAAGCATCCTGGGATTTCAGTTTATTTAAATAATCGGTATATACTGTTAAAGCCGGGGCTTTAATAATATTCTTCGTTTTTACTACATATACTCCTGACACCCCTTCGATAGGCTCAGAAATTTTACTTCCGATAGCTAAGGCAGTTCCAACTACGCTTTGTTCCTGGCCTGCACCCGGTAGGACAGCATTTTCTAATGTGGCCCCTTCGGCAGTTTGTACTTTAACACCATTGGCTTTAGCAATAGCTTCAAGAGAAGGCCCTTTTAGTTTTGCTTTTATTATGGCTGCTTTCTTAGTGTTTTTCAATTTTGCTTCAACAAACGGCCTTGCATCGGCTACAGCCATAAGCCCTTCTTTGTTTTCTGCTTTCAATTTTACAATGACACTTCCAACGTTGGCTACTTCAAACTTTTTAACATCGCCTATATCAGTCTTACTGTCAAAAGCCCATCGTACAATTTGTCTTTGGTTTGGGATATTACCTATATTCTCGTCCATAGCTGTTACTTTTGCCACAGGGTTTACTGGTAAACCATAGGATTTTGCTACGTGCTTAATAGAGGGTTTTTCATTAGCATCCATTTCAAACTGCGATGCTTTTGTAAAAATAGCATTGGCTGTTGCTTCAGAAGGTTCTACTTTTCTGGCAATAGTTGCCAGGCGGATAGCATCCTGCTTGTCTGTGATATTAATGATATGGTATCCGAACTCTGTTTCTACCAGGCCAATTTTTCCGATAGGATTATTAAAAACAAAATCATTGAATTTTGGTGTCATTTGCCCTTTAGAGAAGTACCCTAAATCACCGCCTTGTTGTTTTGATGAATCGTCAGAGTTAGTATAGGCCTCCATCATGAATGAAGAAGGGTTTGCCGTTACTTTAGCCAGGATCTCATTAGCTTGTGCCTGCGCATCATCTTTGCTCCTTTTTATACCTGGGTCGGCTCTCATCGCACCTTTGTAGGCAATAAGGATATGGCTTGCTTTTGCACTTGCCCCGGCTTGTCTGCCCAAAGATTTGCTTACCGCATAATACCCATTAAAAAGATAGGGACCATAAATTTCTCCTGTTGCCAGATTGAATAATTTGTCTGCATGTTCTGTTGGTAAATCCTTTTTTGCTACAAATGTAGAATCATAAGGGATATCAGAATTGGCGTTTACATATTCTGCGATATTTTTTGCAGATTTAAAACCGACCACGGTATCTGTTAATAATGCACTAACTGTATTTTTAACTTCTGCTTCATCTTCTTTAGAAGGTTTATCTTCAAAAACAACATACTCCAGTACACGGTTCTCTTTTGCTTCAAACCTTTTCTCGTTCTTTTTCATGTAGGCAATAATTTCATCGTCTGAAATTTTTACATCACTGTCTTTTATGCTGGAATAAGGAACGGCAACATAATCAAAATTGACTTTGTTGGCTTCCATTTCATATTTTAATTTGGCTTCGCTTGTGGTCGTATACAAACCGGCCTTAATTAAATTATTATAAATCTGATATTTAGCACCCAATTCAGCATCTTTTTCCCTATCCTTCAGTGCCTGTGCCATAGTCGGATTAGCTTTAAAAAATTCCCTGAATTTTGCAATATCAAAAACGCCTGCTGCATTAACGAATGAAGGGTTTTGCCCTATGTCCGGATTTTGCTTCAGCACTTCAATGATTTGTTTTTCACCAACGTCGATTCCTAATTTTTTAAATTCAGCATCTAATAAAGCTATGGTTACTTCCTGCTCCCATACCCTGTTTACTGCCTGGGAAGAAGTTACCCCCTGACCGCTTTTTTCTACATTATCTACTTTTACCCTAAAGCTTTCATAAGCAATATCCGTGTCGTTTATAGTTCCGACATTGGTATCTGACTGCCCAAAAGAGTTGCTTTGGAACAGGTCCCCAATTATAAATGCGAACAGGCAAAAGCCAATAACTACTATTAGGAGTAGTGACCGCTCTCTAATTTTTGATAAAACTGCCATTTTTGTATTTTGTTAATTTTTAATTCAGTTTGCGAAAATACGATTATCTATTTAATAATTATACTTGTAAAGATATATTTTAAAAGAATTTTGATTTTTCTTTGAATTATTCCCTGATGATCATCTTGACCAATTCTATCTTTTTATTAGTGGCTTCTTCAATAATAAAATGATAATTTTCTATCTGGATTTGTTCGCCTTTCTGAGGGATTTCCTTGGTATGGCCAACGATAAAACCGCCCAGCGTAGAATAGGAATCGCTTTCGGGGATAGTCAGTTTGTATTCCTGATTGATATAGGCTACATCGAACCGGGCAGAGAATAAGTAGGAACCATCTTCGAGCTCCTGTTCAATAAGTTCTTCGTCTGAATCATGTTCGTCTTCTATTTCGCCAAACAGTTCTTCAACAATATCTTCAATAGTGATCATTCCGGATGTGCCTCCGTATTCATCTAAAACCACAGCAACACTTTTTCGCTTCTTGGTAAGCAGGTCCATGGCATCTTTGATCAGGATGGTTTCGGGAACAAATTCTACCGTAATCATGACTTCTTTTATAGTTTGGGGCTTTTTAAACAACTCAAAAGAATGTACGTACCCTATAATGTCATCAAGGGAATTATGGTAAATCAAAATTTTAGAATAACCTGTTGCTATAAATTTATTTTTTAGGTCCTCAACACTATCCATAATTTCTACAGCAGCAATTTCTGTCCTGGGATTCATGATATCCCGGGCTTTTACGGCTGAAAACTCCAGTGCATTTTGAAAAATCTGGATTTCTGAGTCTACTTCTTCATCTTCTTTTACAGCACTCATTTGTTCTGTAATGTAATTTCCCAATTCTATTTTACTAAAAAATAACTGCTCTTTATCGCCTTCGGTATGAAATAATTTGCGAAGAATGATATCCGA
>DASVUQ010000318.1:0-2269 GCA_036386975.1 Flavobacterium sp.
ATAATTTTCTATTATACCATTATGTATAATGACAAGATTACCTGAATTGGAAATGTGTGGGTGTGAGTTAACATCATTAGGTACGCCATGAGTGGCCCATCGGGTATGGCCCATGCCTATTGTTCCAAAAGTGTTTTTTTCGGCAGTGGATTTCTCCTCCAGATCTACAACTTTTCCTTTAGTTTTAGAAATTTTTAAATTTTCATTATCAAAAAGCATGATCCCGGCGCTGTCATACCCTCTGTATTCCAGTCTTTTAAGGCCTTTAATAACTAACGGATAAGCTTCTCTGAAACCTATGTACCCTACAATTCCACACATATAAATTTTTTAATTAGGTTTAGTATAATAGATCTCTAATTTCAACCTTTTATCTTCAGGTACTGCAGGTACCACTTTACTTCCAAATAATACTGTTCCGAAAGGATTCATTACTGATGCTGCAGGTAATCTGTCTATCGATCCCGGGACTGGATTTTTTAACCTGCTGTTAGCAGTAATTGCTATAGCTTCAGTCACTGAAAGCCCGAGCCTCACATTAGTAGAATCTTTAGTTACTAAATTCCGGACATGGTTTGTAATCCTGATTTTATATCTTGTTCCTCTGCCACCGGCCACTCTTTCTCTTTCCAGAATACCTCCGTGGACAAACTTATTGAATTTAGGATTTACAGTAGTAGTTCCGTCAATTATATAATCAATTAAAGCCCTTTTATTTTTAACATCATATAGGTACACCCGTTGCGGTTCCGGAATATTACCCATTTCATCCCTGTCAATATAAAATGTCAGGTTGGCTTCGTTTATTAACCAACGATTCGTTTTAATAATATCCAGCTCATCTGCAATACCATTGGGCGGTCCGGAAATTCCGTCGGCACCGTGATTGTCAGGGCCAAAAAGATCTATTAATGCTACTGATCCGCCAGCACCCCCTTTGATATATAATTTTTCATCACCTTGTACCGGATTTGGTGTACTTAACGCATTAGCATAAACGGGAGTAGGGGTATGTTCTATAAGGTTTACCGTATTGCCCCTTAGGTTTAAAACAAATGTTCTGATCACATTTTTATTAACTTCAGGAGTAGCAGGATTAGCGTCATCATCAAAAGTTTCAGGTGTCCTGGGTGTTGCGGGATTGTTATCTCTGTCTACTAAAGAAGCATGCTCTGTATAATACATTGTAATGTCGCCCCTACTAAAATCTAATTTTAACAATGTTCCGGAAGGCGCATCATCTACCTGAAAGTAAATCCCTTTAAAGTAGTTTTTAAATGTATTATTATTTTGTAGTGAACCCGCAGGTGCGTTGATTATTTTAGACATAAAAAAATCTTTGTCCAGTTTTAGGGACATTCTTGGTGTAGCCCTGCTCTCCACTTCTGTTCTAATCAATTCTAAAATATTATTCCTTTTGAATTTTACATATTCTTTTGCACTGGGTACAAACTGGGTATTTTCAACCGGTGAATTAATATCATTATTTAAAGGGCCGCCATTTACTCCTATTTTAGTACTGTTAAATAAATTATCCTGATCTGTATAGTACTTTTGCTGCTGTTCAAAGTTTTCGTTAGGATCTAAATCTAATAAGGTATATCCGGATTCAAAAATTTTTAAACTAATGGGGCCTGAACCCGCAATAGAATCTAACTCATAAGTAGTTCTCCCGTCAGCCACAGATTTTGGTTTACTAAAATAAGGCACGGTTAAAACGACACTATCGAGTGAAACTAATAAAGCAGGGTCGAAAGTAGGGTTTACGCTAGCCATTTGAACCTGGGACACAAAATTGGCTTTGGTTTTACCAAAAAGCGGGTTGTTATAAATTCCTAAGGCATTTATAGGTAAGTTATTGGATTGTACAACTCCTGTTGGCTGATTGAAGGCAACTACAGTAGATGTTGTATTACGTTCAAATCCGAAATTATTTTCTCCTATTACATCAGATCCTATTTCATTAAAATCTTTATCGCAGGAAATAAAAAACAGACCACTGGTTACCATTATTAGTAATGACCTGAAAAAAAATTTAGTATTCATATTGTATTTAAAATTAATTTTGTAGTACCTGTTCTTTGTAGAAATTAGTATAAAATTCTGCAAATTTATCTTTCGGCATGAAAGGTAAAAAAGGTTTCCCTGATGACTCTATAAATTTTGTTAAACTTGGAGAAACCAGTTCTGAGGCAATGATAACCGCATCTGAATGGAGCACTGAAGCTTTTATTATATTTTCATAATTAGGTACTTCCAGGTCTTTTAT
>DASVUQ010000319.1:0-20521 GCA_036386975.1 Flavobacterium sp.
ATTATGAAATAAACTATCAAGAATTAAATTGCTTCTCTTTAATAAACGAGCATCCTTAATGTCTGTAAAATGTCTTCGCATGGCTAATCTTGTTTTTAAAATAAAATTAGTAAAAATAGATGTGTCCACACGGTAGGCTACTATCCGGGCTAGGGCTATATCCTGATAAAATGTTTTTGACTTAAATTAAAAAATCTCTTTCGTTCACAATTATAAATTTTATCTTTGCCGATTCAAACAAAACCAAAAGCACCAATCCTATGGAATATTTAGATTTTGAGCTTCCGATAAAAGAACTCGAAGAACAGTTGGATAAATGCCGGATCCTTGGTCAGGAATCAGATGTCGACGTTAGCAATACCTGTAAGCAACTCGAAGAAAAACTAGAAGAAACAAAAGTAAAAATATACAAAAACCTTACTGCGTGGCAGCGGGTACAATTGTCCAGGCACCCAAGCCGCCCTTATACCATGGACCATGTCCGCGCCTTGTGCGGCGAAAGCTGGTTAGAGCTTTTCGGGGACAGGAATTTTAAAGATGACAAAGCCATGATTGGCGGGCTGGGCAAAATCAACGGGCAATCGTATATGATCGTAGGCCAGCAAAAAGGATACAATACAAAAACACGCCAGTACCGTAATTTTGGAATGGCCAATCCTGAAGGATACAGAAAAGCGTTGCGTTTAATGAAAATGGCAGAGAAATTCGGCATACCCGTACTTACGCTAATCGATACACCGGGTGCCTATCCGGGGCTTGAAGCCGAAGAGCGCGGTCAGGGAGAAGCCATTGCAAGAAATATTCTTGAGATGATCCGTTTAAAAGTACCTATTATAGCCGTTATTATCGGAGAAGGTGCTTCAGGCGGTGCATTAGGCATAGGAGTAGGGGACCGGGTCTTAATGATGGAAAACACCTGGTATTCTGTAATATCGCCAGAATCCTGTTCGTCAATCCTGTGGAAAAGCTGGGATTACAAAGAGCAGGCTGCCGAAGCTTTAAAATTGACTTCGTCAGATATGAAAGCTCAGAAATTAGTCGATGAAGTTATTCCTGAACCTCTTGGTGGGGCACATTATGACAGGGAAACTACATTTAAAACGGTGGAGCAATACATTACCAAAGCATATAGCGAACTCAAAGACTTATCAACAGAGGAGCTGGTACGCCAGAGAATGGACAAATACAGTAAGATGGGTGAATTCAAAGAGTAAATTCTTATAAAAATAGCTTAATCCGAAACCCAGCAGTTTCGGATTTTTTTTGACTTATAAACAATTTTTATTTATTTATTAACACATCTTCGTAATAAGTAGGACCTTCTTTTTTCTTTTATTTCTTTAAATTCGCACTATGGAAAATCTCAGAAATATCAACCCGGTAAAAGTAGATAAAACGACTATTATCAATCTTGAAAAAGGAAAACTACCGCCACAGGCTTTAGATCTTGAGGAAGCCGTTTTAGGAGCAATGATGATCGATAAGAAAGGAGTCGATGAGGTTATTGATATTCTTCAGCCGGATGCTTTTTATAAGGAAGCACACAAGCACATATTTGAAGCCATCGTTCAGTTATTCACAGATACGCAGCCGGTAGACTTATTAACAGTTTCGGCACAACTTAAAAAAAATGCTAAACTTGACCTGGCAGGAGGTGATTTTTACCTGATCCAGCTCACACAAAAAATTTCTTCATCAGCTCATATTGAATTTCATTCCAGGATTATCCTGCAAAAATTCATCCAGAGGAGCCTCATCAAAATTTCTTCAGAGATAATTGAAGAATCGTATGATGAAACAACAGATGTTTTTGACCTACTTGATAAAGCCGAATCCAAACTCTATGAAGTCACACAAGGCAATATCAAAAGAAGCTCAGAAACGGCACAAAGTTTAGTGATCCAGGCCAAAAAACGAATCGAAGAAATTGCCAGTAAAGAAGGTTTAAGTGGTATTGCCACAGGATTTGAAAAACTGGACAAAATTACGTCAGGCTGGCAACCCAGTGATTTAATTATTATTGCAGCCCGTCCCGGTATGGGTAAAACAGCATTCGTATTGTCGATGGCCAGGAACATAGCTATCGATTACGGGCATCCGGTGGCGCTTTTTTCATTAGAGATGTCCTCGGTGCAGCTAATCACCCGTCTTATTTCATCAGAAACCGGTTTATCATCAGAAAAATTAAGAACCGGAAAATTAGAAAAGCACGAGTGGGAACAGCTGAGCATAAAAGTAAAAAACCTCGAAAAAGCACCGCTTTATATTGACGATACACCATCTTTGTCCATTTTTGATTTGCGGGCAAAAGCACGTCGTCTGTCTTCACAATATGGTATCAAACTCATCATTGTCGATTACTTACAATTAATGACAGCCGGAGGGGGCAATGGCAAAAATGGCGGAAACAGGGAACAGGAAATATCTACCATTTCCCGAAACCTAAAAGCGCTGGCCAAAGAACTAAGTGTTCCCGTAATTGCACTATCGCAATTATCAAGGGCTGTAGAAACCCGTGGTTCAAGCAAGCGCCCTTTGCTGTCAGATCTTCGTGAATCAGGTGCCATCGAGCAGGATGCCGATATCGTTTCATTTATTTACAGGCCGGAATATTATAAAATTGATGAATGGGACGATGATGAACATTCTCCTACAGAAGGCCAGGCAGAATTTATAATTGCCAAACACAGGAATGGTAGTTTAGAAAACATACGGTTAAAATTCATCGGTAACCTGGGTAAATTTGATAATCTGGATGACTATAATGGTGGTTATGATGACCTGCCTTCAAAAATGAACCTCGATGATAATCCTTTTATCACTAAAAACCTTCCGTCAGCTAATGAAGCTTTTGGCAGTAACCTGAATAATCTGGACGATGATAGTGATGTTCCTTTTTAATATAAATAGATATAATTTATCAAAATGCTTAATGTATAAGTAAATAATTTAAAAGCAGTGCTTTCTGAATATTCAAAAGGTATAAGTATCAGTTGCCTCTTTTTATGTTTTATTTTTAAAAATCCGTTACCTTTGAGATTATATATAAAATAATGCAGTTCCGGAAACTACTTTACGTCTTACTATTTTTCATTTCGTTATGCGCAAGGGCTGGCTTTATTTTGTTGCCCATGGACGAATCTACGCAGCAGAATCATCTAAAGGCCTACGGAATTGCCTATTGGGCCATTGACAAACAATATAAAGTAAGCTGGTTGCTCAATTATCGGGGCGGCTCCTTTTTACTTCCCGATGCCGGTGAAATAAGAAAAGAATGCCAGATCCGTGGTGTCAGTTTTGAAGCTATGAGTGATAGCGATACCAATACTATATTACTGGAAATAGCCAGCCCGTCGCAAAATATGGAAGCAGTAGCACTGGAAAAAGCACCTAAAATTGCAGTATATACCCCAAAAGGGAAACAGCCGTGGGACGACGCCGTTACTTTAGTGTTAACCTATGCAGAAATCCCTTTTACCCCTGTTTATGATGAAGAAGTATTAAGCGATCAGTTACTGTTATATGACTGGCTGCACCTGCATCATGAAGATTTTACCGGTCAATACGGAAAATTTTACGGACGTTATAAAAATACGCCCTGGTATATCGAACAAAAAAGAGAAGCAGAGCTACTGGCTAAAAAACTAGGGTATGAAAAAGTATCACAGGAAAAATTGGCTGTAGCCAAAAAAATAAGGGATTTTGTCATTGGCGGTGGCTTTATGTTTGCCATGTGTTCCGCTACAGACAGTTTTGATATTGCGCTGGCAGCCGAGGGCACAGACATTTGTGAACCTATGTTTGACGGAGATCCGAGTGAAGGCAATTATCAGTTAAAAATAGATTATACTAAACCCTTTGCATTTAAGAATTTTATTCTGGACCGTAAGCCTGACCATTATGAGTTTTCGGATATTGATGTTACAGAAACAAGGATCATCCCCATGGAAAAAGATTATTTTACACTAATGGAATTTTCTGCAAAATGGGACCCTGTTCCCAGTATGCTCTGCCAGAACCACACCCAGCTTGTAAAAGGCTTTATGGGACAAACAACCGCTTTTTCAAGGCCTTTGATAAAATCCAATGTTTTAGTTATGGGAGAGAACCTCATCAACAATGAGGGAAGGTACATTCATGGCGAAAAAGGGAAGGGGATGTTTACTTATTTTGGGGGACATGACCCGGAAGATTACCAGCACCAGGTTGGGGATGCACCAACAGTTTTGGACTTACACCCTAACTCACCAGGATATCGTTTGATATTAAACAATGTTTTATTTCCTGCCGCAAAAAAGAAGAAGCAAAAAACATAGTAACAAAAACCCTAAAGATATATAACTTTCGGGTTTTTGTTTATAGTTGGTATTATATTATTAAATCATTCCGCCTTCGTTCTCTTTGTCTAAATACTCTTGGACAATTCCTATAGCATTCGTAACAACATCACTCAACGCAGTAATAAAAGTACCTTCTTCTGCAATACTTATAGCATGTTTTATTGCCTCCGTTTCTTTAGGAATGATTTCATAAGTTACATTTCTGCCAGATGCAGTAATACCTTGCATAATCAAATTAATAATTTCCTGTTCGGTCCTGCCACGCAGGAACTTTTCCTGGCGTATAATAATGTGGTCAAACATTCTACCTGCAATGGTAGCGCATTCTATAATATCTTCATCACGTCGATCGCCTACACCTGCAATAATACCAATCTTTTTATTGGCATTAATGCCACTTAAATAATCTTCAATGCATCTGAATCCTGCCGGATTATGTGCAAAATCAATAAGTACTTTGAATTTTTTAAATTCGAAAATATTCATTCTCCCCGGAGTTTGTGCTACACTTGGAATAAATGTCTGCAATGACAAACTGATATCTTCTGTTTTAAAACCCCATAAATAACCCGCCAGCGTTGCAGCAAGTACATTGGCAATCATAAATTTTGCCTTTCCTCCTAAAGTAAGCGGTACTTGTGTCGCACGGTCTACCCTGATTTTCCATTCTCCTTTTTTGATAGTTATAAAACCATTTTCATAAACACAGACAATTTTACCTTCTTTGGCAAGGTTCTTTACAAATGGATTTTCTTCGTCTAAACTAAAATAAGCTACATTGCAATTCAGATCAGCCGCTATTTTTATGCATTTTGTATCATCAGCATTTAAAATAGCCCAGCCGTCTTTTTTTACACTTCGTACCACAACACTTTTAACACGGGCCAGATCGGAAAGAGTATGAATATCGCTTAGTCCAAGATGATCTTCCTGAATATTTGTAATAATAGCAATGTCACAACGACTAAATCCAAGCCCTGAGCGTAAGATCCCGCCACGGGCAGTTTCTAAAACAGCAAATTCTACAGTAGGATCTTTTAGGATATATTCAGCACTTAACGGGCCTGTAGTATCGCCTTTTTCCATCATATGGTTTTGAATATAAATACCATCCGAAGTAGTAAAACCTACCTTATATCCGTTATTTTTCACAATATGTGCCAAAAGTCGGGTCGTAGTAGTTTTTCCGTTGGTTCCTGTAACCGCTATAATAGGAATACGGCTTGGTTTACCGGGAGGATACAGCATATCTATTACAGGGGAAGCCACATTTCTGGGTAAACCTTCAACAGGGGCAAGGTGCATCCTGAAGCCCGGAGCTGCATTGACCTCAAGGACACAACCTCCATTTTCTTTAAGAGACTGTGTTAGGTTTACAGCCATAATGTCTATTCCGCAAATATCGAGCCCTATAACCCTGGAAATCCTCTCAGCAAGGAAGATGTTTTCCGGATGCATCATATCAGTAACGTCTACTGAGGTTCCGCCGGTACTTAAATTGGCAGTAGATTTTAAATAAACGGTTTCTCCGATATTGGGCACCGTTTCTAAAGTATAGTTTAATTTTTCTAACAGATCAAGTGTATCGCGGTCTACATCTATTTGTGTCAGTACATTTTCATGTCCGTAACCTCTCATTGGGTCCAGGTTAGTAGTGTCAATCAGTTGCTGAATAGTATCTTTTCCGTTACCAACCACATGCGCGGGCACACGCTTAGCCGCCGCAACCAGTTTATTATCAATTACCAAAACCCGAAAATCAAATCCGGTAATAAATTTTTCTACAATAACCCGGTTACCATATTTCTTCGCATATTCCAATCCGGCTACCGCATCTTCCCAATTGGTCACGTTAATAGAAGCCCCTTTACCATGATTGCCATCTAACGGCTTTAAAACAATGGGATAACCAATTTCATCAATGGTAGTTTTTAATTCTTCTTCATTTACACAAATATTACCACCGGCTACAGGAATTGAGGCGAGGCTAAGCATACGTTTGGTTTGTTCTTTATTACAGGCAAGATCTACGGCAATATTACTGGTTTTACAGGTAATTGTAGCCTGAAAGCGCATTTGGTTAATCCCATATCCCAGTTGAACCAATGAATTTGTTCCTAAACGGATCCAGGGAATATCCCTTGCAACAGCTTCTTCAACAATACTTCCCGTACTTGGCCCCAGACGGACACGTTCCCGGATTTCCCGCATTTTCTGGATATCACCTTCGACATCATATGGTGTTCCCGCAATTAATGCTTCGGCAATCTTTACAGAAGACTCGGCGGCAAACAGGCCTACATTTTCTTCGGTATAACTAAAAACTACGTTATAAGTTCCCGGTGTTTTCGTTTCCCTGGTCCTGCCAAAGCCTGTTTCCATTCCTGCAAGGCTTTGTATCTCTAATGCAATATGTTCTATAACATGCCCCATCCATGTCCCGCGATCAATTCGGGAAAAAAAACCACCCGGCACACCTTCTGAGCATCTGTGCTCAATCATAGTAGGGAACATAGCTTCTATTCTCTCTCTGAAGCCTTCAATTTTATTGGTGGGAAAC
The DNA here is from genome assembly GCA_036386975.1 of Flavobacterium sp. Taxonomy (GTDB): domain Bacteria; phylum Bacteroidota; class Bacteroidia; order Flavobacteriales; family Flavobacteriaceae; genus Flavobacterium. The sequence goes on from DASVUQ010000319.1 coordinate 6,901, forward strand.
TCTTCTATTTCCTCTAAATCCAAACGCATTTGTATTAGTTTTTTTCTTTGGACACTCCAGATGTTGGGCCCGCGAAGCGCCTGAATTTTTAGTATTTTCATAAATTATAGTTATTAGCGTTTATATAATGTTCTGTAAAAATAGTATTTGATTGTAGATATTGTAAGATTTAAAAATACTTTTTTTAATTCATTAAACAAATTTAATTACCTGTAAATTGTATTATAAAATTTTTCATCATAATTTTTTGAAAATTAGAAGTCCCTAAGATTGTCAGTTTTAAGTTTTTGGTTAATTTTGCAGCATGAATATAAAAGGAAAATTAATTATAATTGGAGGGGCAGTAGATAAGGGAAGCTTTACTGAAACAGATTTTGATAGTAACGTTGCTAACAACCTTAACTTTTTTGAAACCGGCATTCTCAAGAGAATTCTTAATGAAGCCAAACACAAAGAAAATTCCAGAATAGAAGTAATAACAACAGCATCGATTATTCCCGCTATAATAGGACCGGAATATGTAAAAGCACTCCGCTACCTGGGTGCAGAAAATGTAGATGTTCTTAATATTATTAAACGGGAACAAGCCAGTGATCCTGAAATTTTAGCACGTCTAAAAGCGGCAGATGTAGTTATGTTTACTGGAGGGGACCAATTAAGGCTAAGCTCTATTTTGGGAGGAACGATATTTCACGACATCATTTTAGATAAGTATCATAATGAAGACTTTATCTATGCAGGGACTTCTGCCGGTGCAGCAGCTGCTTCTAACACCATGATTTATCAGGGTAGCAGTTCTGAAGCATTACTAAAAGGCGAAGTTAAAATCACTAGTGGATTAGGATTAATTGATGGTGTAATTATCGATACCCATTTTGTACAACGGGGCAGGATCGGAAGGTTATTTCAGGCAGTTGTGGGAAATCCGAGAGTATTAGGGATTGGACTAGGAGAGGACACCGGATTGCTTATTACCAATAATAAGGAAATGGAAGCTATAGGTTCCGGATTAGTAATCCTTGTAGATGGCCTTGAAATTAAAGATACCAACCTGACTCAGGTGCAATTAGGGCAGCCTATATCCATTTCACATTTAGTGACACATGTTATGAGTATGTATGATACTTTTAACCTGAAAACCCGAAAAATGATCATTAAATCCTCACAATACCGTTAATCTTTTTTTTAATTCTATATTTAAAAACTTAATCTGAATAAAATGAAAATAATTGTGCACGGAGGGTTTTTCTCAGAATCTTCTACCGATACGGAAACTAAAAATGCCAAACAAGAGGCAATATTGCATATTGCAAAGTCAGGATATGAATTTATGAAATCCCATACCGCTTTAGAAACAGCTGTTTATGCCGTTTCTTTATTAGAGGATGATACATTGTTTAATGCCGGCACTGGTTCTCAGATCCAGAGTGACGGAAAAATAAGGATGAGTGCTGCTGTCATGGATGGATCAACATTAAAGATGAGTGGCGTTATTAATATAGAAGAAGTACAAAATCCGGTTCAGGTAGCACAGCTTCTCCTGGATTACGAAGACAAAGTGCTGGGTGGAAATGGTGCAACAGCATTTGCAAGACAGCATGGTTTCGAAGTTTTTTCTACAGAAACGCCTCAGAGAAGATCGGAATATGAAGAAAAAGCAAAATCAAAAGGTATTGGAACGGTAGGTTGTGTTGCGTTCGATAAAGATGGTAAAATAGCTGTGGCTACTTCTACAGGCGGTAAAGGTTTCGAAATGCCGGGAAGGGTTTCTGATTCAGCGACTGTAGCGGGAAATTATGCCAACGCACTTTGTGGTGTAAGTATAACCGGAGTAGGAGAAGATATAGTGAGCGGTGCTGTGGCAGCAAAAATTGTTACGCGTGTTACCGATGGGTTCACTATTGCAGAAGCTTTCGAGAAAACGTTTGAAGAATTAAAACCTTTTGACGGTTTTGCAGGAGCCATAGCCATTGATGGCAAAGGAAATATATACCATCAGGATTCTCATCCAACAATGGTTTTTGCCAGTTTTGATGGTGAAAAGGAAGAAGTGTTCGAATAATACTACTACTATTGTGAAATTTCATTAAGGCCTGAAGAAACTATGATCTTCAGGCCTTAATTGATTAGAGCTTATAAAGATTGGCCTCCCGAGACTTCAATTCTTTGCGCATTAACCCATTTAGCATCGTCACTACATAAAAAAGCGACTACACCGCCAATATCATCCGGAAGCCCTACCCGGCCTAGTGCAGTTTGTGAAGCAATGTAGGTGTTAACATCTGTATTATCGCGTACAACTCCACCACCAAAATCGGTTTCAATGGCACCGGGTGCGACAACATTGGCCCGAATACCTTTAGCACCCAATTCCTTGGCTAGATATCTGGTTAATGTTTCTACAGCACCTTTCGTAGCAGCATATGCTGCATATCCTGGCATACTGAAACGTGCCAATCCTGTAGAAATATTAATAATACCACCACTATCTGCCATTAAAGGCAACGCTTTCTGCGTAAGGAAGAACATGCCTTTGAACTGGATATTCATTAAAGCATCAAACTGTTCTTCGGTAGTTTCAGCAAATGAAGCATGAATACCAATACCGGCATTATTTACTAGAAAATTAATTGTATTTGTGTTAAAGGTTTCTTCTAGAGCAGTGGCAACTTCAGTATAAAAAGAATTAAAAGTAGTAGTGTCGGCTACATTAAGTTGTAAGGCTACAGCTTTTCTGCCAAGTTTTTCAATTTCAGCAACTACTTCGAGTGCTTCATTTTTTCTACTGTTATAGGTAATGATAATGTCATTCCCTTTTTCAGCAATGCGAAGAGCCATATTTTTTCCTAATCCTCGGCTTCCGCCGGTTACAAGGACAATTTTGTTGGTGTGTGTCATGATATTTTTATTGTTATTAAACATGACAAAGATAAAAGCAACTATAGCGGCAAAAATGGTGTATTCTTCAGTATCTGTTATTGAATAAGATTGTTTTTTCGAAATTGTAGTGGTGTGGTATCAGTCATTCCTTTAAAGAATTTGGTAAAGTTAGTAGGGTCTTCATAAGCAAATTTAAATCCGATTTCAGCTATGGATAATTGATTTTCATTCAATAAACGAATTACTTCGGCTATTATACGCTCTTCTACAATGTCACAAGGAGACTTACCTGTAGTGAGTTTTAGGGTATTGGTAAGATGCCGTGGATGAATAAATAACTGTTCTGCAAAATGGCTCGCGTGAAACCTTTTGTTGACTCTGCTCTGCAATAAATCATTGATATGCTGGTCTATGAGCTGCAGGAAATCAGAAGTGATTTCGTCTTTTCTGGTAAATATCTTTTTCGGCAATGGCATCAGTATCGGTTTTAATGCACAAAAATAGGAATAAACCGGATGCAACTGCTCTTTTACAAAAGATATTGGTGCGGCGATTGCGTAAAGGATGGCAACGAAAATCCTTTTATTCCTACCTGATTTGTTTCTGGAGAAATGAGGTACTGAAATAAAAAGATTGTAGGCACAAAGGCTGGCGCGAGCGTCCCGCTCGTGAACAAAAACTGTCTCGTCCTGAAATAAGTTTACAAATTTATACTTAATCCTAACATAGATTTACAACTCACTTTTAGTCCTGTTATTGGTTTACAATAATAGGCTTTTTTACATAATAATTCTTCCATAACTTTTCTGTCTTTAGATTATTTTGATGCACTTGATTTGGCGTAAGATTCCCTATACTCATATGAGGTCTTTCATTGTTGTATAATTGGATAATTGCCTCTAATAGTTCTTTAGCTTCTTGTAAATTATCTACCTGATAATCGTTTAAATATTCTTCTTTTACTATACCATTAACTCTTTCTGCAATAGCATTTTCCAGAGGATCTCCGTTTTCTGTCATACTAATTCCTATTTTGGTATTTTCTAATAGTTTTACATATTCACTGCTGCAATATTGTGTTCCTCTATCGGAATGATGTATTAATTCCAATTCTTTTTTTTCATCTGGAATACTTGAAATTGCCATTTCTAAAGCTTGAATTGTTTCTGAAGTTTCTAAACTGTTCCCTAAATGATAGCCAACTATTTTTTTGGAATAGGCATCGGTAATAAAACTGATGTAGAGAAAACCATCTTTAATTCTCCAGTAAGTTATATCGCATACCCATAATTGATTTGGGGAACCAGGCACAAAATCTTTAATAAGATTTGGGTATCTCCTGAATCTATGCAATGAATTGGTAGTGATGGTTTGTTTTTTTCTACGCTTAATTAAAAGATAATTAGCCGATAAAACGTCAAATAATCGGTCTCTGCCCATCTTAATTTGATGTTCTAACAGGAAGGGTTGAAGTAATTCATATAACTTTCTGCCCCCCATGTGTCGATGGCTTTTTCTTATTCTTAATACTTCAGAAATTACTAGTTCATCTTCAAAAACAAACGCTTCTTGTTGCCAAAAGTGTTGGTAATAAGATTGTCTGGTAAGGCCAAGTAATCGGCAAAATCTGCCTAAACTAACTTTGGGATAATTATGTTTCATCTCTTGAATTACTTGGTATTGGACTTTTTTACAATCTTTATTTTGAATTCCTGTTCAGCTATAGCTATCATTCTACGATAGGTTTCGGCTAAAAGCCGAGCCTCTTCAAGTTCTTTTTTTAATTGTAATAAAGAATCTCCCTCTCTGGGTGTCAGTGCTTTATTTTCTTTATTTTCCATACTAGGCAAAACTGAGATACTGGGTTGAGAATAATCATATCCAAGATTCTTTAACCAATAAGTAATTCGGGAATGACCAAGATTATATTTGTCTTCTACCTCTCTTCTTGTCAAACTACCGGTTAAAAAATCATTACATACAAATCTCTTAAATTCTTCCGAATATTTAGACTGCCATTTTGAGGAATGTTCCTTTAAATATCTTTCCATATTTTTACACTTTTGTGTAAACCTATTTCAGGACAAGACAAGGGTTGCTTTTTTTATCTCTGATATTTAATATTTAAGGATTTAAAAAATTTTAATAATTTGTATTTTCCTATAATATTTTTTAACGACTTATCAAAGCTATTTATAGCTAACAGAAGACAATAAACTAAACCGATTTATTAAATATATTTAAAAGTAAAAATAAATAAACAAGTTATAGGTTAAAACATTTAAATTAATAATTATGTAAAAAATTGCCTTATTATCAGCAAAAGGTATTGCCGTGGTGCCGCGTAAAGGATTTCCATTGCCGTCTTTCACGCATCCTCCGCACCAATAGCTGTTGGTAAATCGTTACTATTACTTAAAATACACAAAATCAATTGCTAATTTACTGCAAGCCCTACGAAAATCTACAACAGCACGACAGAGGATTATTAAAGCAGAGCTAATTTTTGAAAAGTAATAAAAAAGGCTGTTCCACGACTGAAACAGCTTTTTTGTTGATAGATATAACTTATAAATAATAGTTGCCTTAAAGCTATATCCCTGGCTCGGAAAGAAACCGTTTTTATTGGTTTGACTTACTGATTTTATTTCGTCTGCTTTTGCAGGGGTAACATTATTAAAGTTTACCAGCTTCCGCTTGATCCTCCGCCGGAAAACCCGCCACCACCGAAACCACCACCAAACCCGCCGCCGCCAAACCCGCCTCCGGATGATGAACCGCCACCGCCAAAACCGCCACGGCCCAGACTACTGAGAATAATCATTTCGGCAAGGCCACTACCAAAGCCGCCACCGGAATTACCCGAATTGCCGCCGTTTCTTCGGTTCCGGGAAATAATGGCCATGAGGATGATGAACCCGACAATTACGGGTATAAACGGAAACCCGTTCTTTTTATTCCGTTTCCTTTCTCCTTTGTATTTACCTTTAAAAACATCAAAAAGAGCATCAGTACCTTTATCTAAACCACTGTAATAGTTACCATTTTTAAATTCAGGAAGAATGATATTCCGGATAATTTCCCCGCCGATACCGGCAGTAAGGCGGTCTTCTAAACCATATCCCGGGTGAATGGCAATTTTTCTGTCGTTTTTGGACAATAGGATGATAACGCCATTATCCTGTTCTTTGGTACCTCCAATGCCCCATTTCTGGCCCCAGTTGGTTGCCAACTGGTTTACATCCTCGCCTTTGAGGCTTTCTACAGTAATAACTACAATTTGTGTAGTAGTAGAATCAGCATATTGAATTAGCTTTTTTTCCAGCTGTACTTTTTCATCGGCGCTCAAAACCTTCGCATAATCGTATACTGATGTTTGAAACTTTGGTGCTTCTGGAATGGTAAACTGTGCAAAACACATCTGTGTCAACAAAAAGAAGAGGAACAGCATGCCGAAAGGCGTGTTTTTTATTTTTTTTACAATCATTATCCGCGGGAGATTTCATTAGATAATTCGTCTTTATCACTTTCCCGAAACGGGAAATAGCGTTGCAGTTTTTCTCCTGCACGAAGGATGCCTTCGATAAGGCCTTGCTTAAAATTATTGTTTTTGAAATGGGAAAGCATAATATCTTTAGTACAATCCCAAAAATCAGCTTCGACAACATCGTTAATGCCCTCGTCACCGCAAATCACAAATGACTTATCTTCGATAGCAAGGTAAATTAAAACGCCGTTCTTCAATTCGGTTGCATCCATTCCCAATAAATGGAAAACTTCCAAAGCACGATCAAACGCGTCTTTGGAAGCTGTTTTTTCTATATGTACCCTAATTTCGCCAGAAGTTGCTTTTTCGGCCGAACGGATTGCTTCAACAATTTCCTGTTCTTCTTCTTGAGTTAAAAATTTTTCAACTTTTGACATAGTAACCGGATTTAGAATTTTACTTCAACAGGTCTATCGGCACCGGCCACTGACTGAAAATACGCTTTTTCTCGGTAGCTACCCAAGAACCAACTGTTAGGAATGGCTAAAACATAACCGTTATAATCCTGAACCGATTCATTAAAACGGGTCCTGGCAGTTAATATCTGATTTTCTGTACTGGCCAATTCATCCTGCAATTTCAGGAAGTTCTGGTTTGCCCTTAATTCCGGATACCTTTCTACAGAAACCAATAACCTGGATAATGAACTGCTTACGCCACTCTGTGCCTGGTTGAACTGCGCTAATTGCTCCGGCGTAATATTGGCAGGGTCAACAGTAACTGATGTTGCTTTTGCCCTGGCTTCGATGACAGCTGTCAGTGTACTTTTTTCGAAATCGGCAGCGCCTTTTACGGTATTGACTAAATTCCCAATCAGGTCATTTCGCCTTTGGTAAGCGGTTTGTACGTTGCCCCATTCTTTTTCGGTGGCCTGGTTTTTTCTTAAAGCGTTATTCTTAACTCCTACAACCCAGAAGCCGATAATGACAACTAATCCGATTATGATAGCGATTGGCAAAAATTTTCTCATTTTGTTTAAATTTAAAGTTCGTTTTTAATTTGTATTAACTGGTTTTTAATGGATTCAAGTTTACTAATAATTTCAAAGGTATTCAATGTTTTTTTTTGTGATTCTTTTAAATGTGTTTTCGCCCCTTCGAGTGTAAAGCCCCTTTCCTTTACCAGATGGTAAATCAGTTTTAGGTTTTTTACATCTTCCGGTGTAAACATCCGGTTGCCTTTGGCGTTTTTCTTTGGTTTAAGAACGTCAAATTCTTTATCCCAGAACCTAATGAGCGATGCATTCAAACCAAATGCCCGTGCCAGTTCGCCTATGCTGTAATATCGTTTGTCTTCAGGTAGGTTAATGTGCATTAGTCTAAAGATTGGTTTTCCTGATTAGCCAATTGAGAAATGATAACGTATTCCGCAGCGGCAATATTGCCATAATAAAAATTCAGTGGGTTAACGGCTTCTGCATTTTTGTGTACTTCATAATGCAAATGAGGTGCTTCTGACCGGCCTGTACTTCCCACAAATCCTATTATGGTACCTCTTTTTACGTGTTGCCCTATCTTAACATTATACCGGCTCAAATGCGCATAAAGCGTTTCGTAGCCAAAACCGTGCCTCATTACAATATGGTTGCCATAACCTGAGGCCGTATTGTCGGCCCGCTCTATAACACCATCGCCGGTAGCATAAACGGGGGTTCCGGTTTTAGCAGAAAAGTCCATGCCTTCATGAAACTTCCTGACTTTTGTAAACGGATCGCTTCTATAGCCAAACCCGGACGCAATATGCCTTAGGTTTTCGTTCCTTACCGGCTGAATGGCAGGTATCGCTGCCAGCATCGTGTTTTTTTCTTTGGCCAGTTTCATAATCTCATCCAGTGACTGTGATTGTATGGCCAGTTCTTTAGATAAAACATCCACACGTTTTGAGGTAGTAATAACCAGTTCGGAGTTATTGTACCCTTCGAGTTCTTTGTATCGGTTTACACCGCCAAAACCGGCTTTTCGTTGTTCATTGGGAATGGCAGATGTATTAAAATAAGTGCGGTATACATTATTGTCCCGTTCTTCTATATCAGCCAGCACGTCATTGATCTGATCCATTTTTTTATTCAGGATCGAATAGTTCAGTTTCATGTTTTCGATTTCCCGTGATTGTAGCCTGTCTTTCGGGGTTTCGAAAAAAGGCGTATTGAGCAGGACCACAAAACAGATGAGCCCGAATAGCGATGACGCAAGGAGAAACAAAGCGATATAAGCAAAACGCTTCCTTTTCTTGGGAATAATTTTTTTATAAGCAAGATTTTCAGAATCGTAATAATATTTTACCTTCGCCATGTTTTAAAAAATCCTATTTTTGCCGTCGAAAATGTTAAACAGACAAATTTAATAAATGTTTTATTTGTTCTGCCTGTTTTTATCAGATAATATCAATTAAAATACTGATGTCGTATTGCGTCAGAAGCTGTAATAATCCAATTTTATAAATATGAAATCGCAAGATATCAGACAACAATTCCTTAGTTTTTTTCAGGAACGCGGGCATTTAATTGTGCCATCGGCCCCGATTGTGTTAAAAGATGATCCTACATTAATGTTCAATAACTCGGGAATGGCGCAATTCAAGGAATATTTTTTAGGAAATGCTGTTCCCAAGAACAACCGAATCGCTGACACACAAAAATGCCTGCGCGTTTCAGGAAAACATAATGATCTCGAAGAAGTAGGTATTGATACCTATCATCATACGATGTTTGAAATGCTCGGCAACTGGAGTTTTGGCGATTATTTCAAAAAAGAAGCCATTCACTGGGCGTGGGAATTACTTACGGAAGTCTATAAAATAGATAAAGATATTCTATATGTCACTGTTTTTGAAGGTAGTAAAGAAGAAAATGTGCCTTTTGACCAGGAAGCTTATAATATATGGAAAACATTGATCGCAGAAGATCGGATTATTTTAGGTAATAAAAAGGATAACTTTTGGGAAATGGGCGAGCAGGGGCCTTGTGGGCCATGTTCTGAAATTCATGTTGATATCCGGTCCGTAGCAGAAAAAGCTTTAACTCCCGGCAAAGATTTGGTGAATGCAGACCATCCGCATGTCGTGGAAATATGGAACAATGTTTTTATGGAATTCAACCGTAAGGCCGATGGTTCTTTAGAAAAACTGCCTGCACAACATGTGGATACCGGAATGGGTTTCGAGCGGTTGTGTATGGTTTTACAAGGCGTTCAGTCTAATTACGACACAGACGTTTTTACGCCACTGATCCGAAAAATTGAAAGTATTACAGCTACAAAATATACCATTACAGCAGCAAACGATGCTGAAGATAAAACCAATATTGCTATTCGCGTTATTGCAGACCATGTTCGTGCGGTTGCCTTTGCTATTGCCGATGGTCAGCTGCCTTCAAATACTGGTGCAGGCTATGTGATCCGAAGAATTTTGCGGCGCGCCATACGTTATGGGTTTACATTCCTTAATACAAAAGAAGCTTTTATTTATCAGTTGGTTGAAACGTTGAGTAGCCAGATGGGCGGTTCTTTTCCGGAAATCCTTGCTCAGAAAAATTTGGTGATGAATGTTATTAAAGAGGAAGAAAATTCTTTTTTAAGGACACTAGATCAAGGACTACAATTGTTGGAGCAGGTAATAGGGTCAACAGAAGGAAAAATAGTTTCGGGGCAAAAAGCTTTTGAATTGTATGACACTTTTGGTTTTCCGATAGATTTAACGGCTTTAATTTTAAGAGAAAGGAATTATGAATTGGATGAAGATGGTTTTGAGAAAGCTATGTTCGAACAAAAAACACGTTCCCGTGCAGCATCTGAAGTGTCTACAGCCGACTGGACGGTTTTAATAGATGGAAATGTAGAAACATTTTTAGGTTATGATCTAATGGTTAATGAAGTAAAAATTACACGTTACAGAAAAGTAGATTCTAAAAAAGATGGGGAATTATACCAGATTGTTTTAGATCACACGCCTTTTTATCCGGAAGGCGGAGGGCAAGTGGGAGATAAAGGGATACTTTCCAATGCTAATGAAAGCATCGAAATTTTTGATACAAAAAAAGAGAATAATCTTATTTTACATTTTACAAAAAAATTGCCAACGAATGTCGAAAGCACTTTTATTGCCCAGGTAGATAAAAAATCAAGGATCAGTTCAGCAAGCAATCATTCCGCAACACACCTGATGCACCTGGCCTTGCGTGTTATATTAGGGACGCATGTGGAACAAAAAGGATCGTTGGTAAATCCTAATTATTTGCGTTTTGACTTTTCACACTTTGCAAAGTTAACAGAGCAGCAACTACAGCAGGTAGAAGATTTTGTTAATGCAAGGATACAGGAGCAACTGCCTTTAGTAGAAAAAAGAAATATCCCAATACAGCAGGCACTTGATGAAGGGGCTATGGCATTGTTTGGTGAGAAATATGGCGATACGGTACGTGCAATAAAATTTGGCAACAGTATCGAATTGTGTGGTGGTATACACGTAAACAACACGGCCGATATCTGGCATTTTAAAATTATTTCAGAAAGTGCTGTTGCAGCAGGGATCCGCCGTATTGAAGCCATTACTTCTGATGCTGTAAAAACCTTTTATGCTACACAGGAAAATACACTAAATGAAATAAAAGCAGCATTAAAAAATCCGCAGAACAGCATCAAAGCAGTATTGGCATTGCAGGAAGAAAATGCAAGACTGGCCCGGCAAATTGAAACTTTGATAAAAGATAAAGTTAAAAGTAAAAAGGCCGAATCGGCTTCACAAATTCAGGAAATAAACGGGGTCCGGTTTTTGGCCACACAAGTAGACCTTAGCCCTGATGCAGCAAAAGACCTGGCTTATGAATTAGGGCATTTAGGCAATAACCTATTTTTAGTTTTGGCTACAGCCGAAGGAGGAAAGCCAATGCTTACCTGTTATATTTCTAAAGAACTCGTAGCGGCAAGATCGTTCCATGCCGGGAATGTTGTGCGTGAATTAGGAAAATATATCCAGGGCGGGGGAGGAGGCCAGCCCTTCTTTGCCACGGCAGGAGGAAAAGATGTAGATGGAATTGCTGCTGCTTTAGAAAAAGCGATAGATTTTGTTAAATGACATTAACAATAAAAATAATTTTAAAATAAATCATTTAAAATGAGGTTCTTATTATTTTTTGTATAGTTTTGCATCAAATTAAAAACATAAATATATGAAGAAAGTTATTTTATTATTCACTATTGCAGGGACTATTTTATTTACTTCTTGTTCTAAAGATGATGACAATTCATCTACACCGGATGTTTTATTAAAAAGAACAGTTCAAACTGACGAAGAAGGTGTTCTAACATCAGATGCTTCTTATGATGGTAATAAATTAATAAGCGTTCTTGGTGTTAGGGGAAGTGAACGCCTAGAATTAAGACATACTTATACCGGAGATTTAATAACAAAGAGGGAATTATTAACTAATAGTGTACTAACATTAACGGATATTTATGAATATAATGCTAACAATCAATTGATTGTTAAAAAGACTACAACAATATTTAATCCTGCTATAGTTTTTAGAAGTGAGTATGTTCATAATTCGAATAATACTATTTCGGTTCGTAACTTAATCGGGGATGCTACTAGTCAAACTGAACTTGTTTCTACTGGTACAATAACTTTTACAAATGGTGAAGTCAGTAGGATTGAAGAGGTTTCAATAGGATCTCCAGACAAATTCTATACTTATACTTATGATACTAAAAATCACCCTGGTAAAAATGTAACAGGAATAAACAAAATTGCTTTTGCATCAGAAGATGATCCGAGTATTGCTCGAAATTTGGTTGAAATGGTAGAAGGAGAAGTAGGTTCGCCTTCAGATAATATTACCACCACAATCCAGTACACTTATAATAGTAACGATTATCCTGCAACCAGTACTGAAACAGTATCAGACGGTGATATTCCTACTACTAGTAGAACTGTTTACTCTTATTAGTACAATAAAAATTATAATAACAATCCCGTTTATCGTTTAAGGTAAGCGGGATTTTTTAGTTGGTAAATATTGTTGTAAAATAAAAAAAGAATCAAAGAACGGGTATATCCTCCCCTTACTACCCCTTATGGACGTAAAGGCGTTGCTATAGCTTAAGACAACAATATATTCTTTTATAAGTATATATATTATTAATAGGATTCTGATTATTAAACCTATACATTTGCACCAAACAATTTAAAACACAAAACATGAAGAAAATTATTTTATTATTTACTATTGCAGGTGCCATTTTTTTAAATTCTTGTTCCAACTCAGACTCAGAATTAGACTCAGACGATATTACATCTGATGTATTATTGAAAAGAACTATTGAAACTTATCAAGTTAATGGAACTACAAGAACTTCAACAACAAATTTTGTTTATAACGGTAATAAACTAGTTAGTAGTATTGAAACTGATGGTGATGATCGTACGGAAACAAGGTATACTTATACAGGAGATTTAATAACAAAAGAAGAATTTTTTGAGAATAATGAGTTAGATGAAACATTGACCTATGAATATAATTCTGACAATAAGCTCATTATTTGTAAAAGGACAATAGCAGGATTTAATTTAATTATCAAAGAAGTCTATATTCACAATTCAGACGGTACTATTTCAGTGAGTACATATACTGGAGATACTATTAGTCAAGATCAACTTGAATCAAATGGCAGGATATATTTTACAAACGACGAAATCAGTAGAACTGATAATACAGAAGTAGGATCTATTAGGACCAGGATGATTACCTATACTTATGATGCTAAGAATAACCCTTTAAAAAATATAACAGGATTCAGTAAAATTGCTTTTGTAGATGAAGATAATACAGGTCAAGGTAAGCATAATATACTTACAGAAGTAAGTTTAGATCAAGGATTTCCGGAAACTACTACTATTTCATTTCAATACACTTACAATACTGATGATTATCCTCAAATGGTTACGGAATCATTATTACGTGACGATGGTACTACTGAGGAAAGTATTATCCAATATTTTTATTAGTCTAAAAATTATAATTGATTTAATATCCCGGTTATCATGTTAAGATAGCCGGGATTATTTTTTCAGTTTAGAAATATTCTGATTGCATATTATAATAAATAATAATCTATTTAGTAGCTATATGTTAGTTGTTTTTTGCAGCGGGTGCTATGTATTACATTTTACAAATAATAAAGTATTCTTGAAAAATGT